>NZ_JBWZCK010000006.1:0-300080 GCF_059383555.1 Pseudarthrobacter sp. MDT1-56 | reverse complement strand
CAACCAATTCAATACAATAAATTGGTATCAACAAACTTGGCACACTATTGAGTTCTCAAACAACAGACACACCCGGCACCACCACAACCTCAGCCGTGGATCGATCCGGAGCAACTTCTCTATCTTACCGGGCCGCTTCACCCTTGTCGAATCGGCGCCCTGACTCAGTCTTGCCGTGAGGCTTCTTGGTCTTGGTGGCCGTTCAACTCCGGGGAGCAGCGCGGAAATAAACTCTACCACCACTTTGCCCTGCTGACAAAGGGACCGCGAGACTGACTCCAGCGAGGCATCAAAAAGCCCGGAATCACGGGGATTCCGGGCTCTTCGACGATGTTCAACCGGGCAGCGGCCTGGGGCGGCCGGCCGGCGTCAGCCCACCGGCTTGAAGTACGCGGCACCCAGCGGGGGCAGCGTGACCGTGAGTGTGGCGGGCTGGCCGTCGATGGCGACGTCCGGGGCCGTGAGGGTGCCCCCGTTCAGGACACCGGAACCTCCATACGCGTCGGCGTCGGTGTTCAGCACTTCCTGCCACTTCCCGGCCGAGGGGACGCCCAGCTGGAAGTCCGCGTGCGGGGCCCCCGAGAAGTTGAAGGCACACACCAGCGGGTTGCCCGCGGCGTCGCGTCGGATGAAGGTCAGGACGTTGCGGTTGGAGTCCCCGCCGTTGATCCACTGGAATCCAGCAGGGTCGTTGTCCTGTTCGTAGAGCGCCGGGGTGGAGCTGTACAGCTCATTGAGGTCCTTGGTCAGGAGCTGCATCCCGCGGTGCGCCGGAATCTCCGCCAGCCACCAGTCCAGGCCGTGCTGTTCGGACCATTCGGCTTCCTGGCCGAATTCCGTGCCCATGAAGATCAGCTGCTTGCCCGGGTGGGCCCACTGGTAGCCCAGGAAGGCGCGCAGGTTCGCCAGCTGCTGCCAGCGGTCCCCCGGCATCTTCCGCAGCATCGAACCCTTGCCGTGCACAACCTCGTCGTGGCTGATCGGCAGCAGGAAGTTCTCCGTGTAGGCGTAGACCATGGAGAAGGTGATGGTGCCGTGGTGCCACCGGCGGTTGAACGGATCCTCGGCCATGTACTTGAGCGAATCGTGCATCCAGCCCATGTTCCACTTGATCCCGAAGCCCAGGCCGCCCTGGCTCGTCGGCGCCGTGACACCCGGGAACGCGGTGGATTCCTCGGCGATCATGACCGCCCCGGGGTGCGTCTTATAGACCGTGGCGTTGACCTCCTGCAGGAAGGAGATGGCTTCAAGGTTCTCGCGTCCGCCGTAGCGGTTCGGCTGCCACTGTCCCTCCTCGCGGGAGTAGTCGAGGTAGAGCATGGAGGCCACGGCATCCACCCGCAGGCCGTCGATGTGGTATTCGTCGAGCCAGTAGAGCGCGTTCGCGACCAGGAAGTTGCGGACTTCGCTGCGCCCGAAGTCAAAGATAAGCGTTCCCCAGTCCGGGTGCTCGCCCAGGTTGGGGTCGGAGTGCTCGTACAGCGCTTCGCCGTCGAACCGGGCCAGCGCCCACTCATCCTTGGGGAAGTGCGCCGGCACCCAGTCCAGCAGCACACCGATGCCGGCCTGGTGGAGTTCATCCACGAGGTACCGGAACTCGTCGGGATGGCCGAAGCGTGACGTCGGAGCGAAGTAGGACGTGACCTGGTAGCCCCAGGACCCGCCGAAGGGGTGCTCCGCCACGGGCATGAACTCCACATGGGTGAAGCCAAGCCACTTGACGTATTCGACCAGTTCCTTCGCCAGTTCCCGGTAGCTGAGCCCGACCCGCCAGGAGCCGAGGTGCACTTCATAGACACTCATCGGCGAGTTGTGCGGATCCCGTGCGGCGCGGGCTTCCATCCACTCCGCATCCTTGAAGGCGTAGGAGGGCTCCACAACACGCGATGCCGTCAGCGGCGGAACCTCCGTGCCGAAGGCCAACGGATCCGCTTTCTCCACCCAGTAACCGTGTTTGGTCCGGACCTCGAATTTGTAGCACGCCCCTGCCAAAACGCCGGGGATAAAGACTTCCCAGACCCCGGAGGAGCCGAGTGACCGCATCGAGTGCTGGCGGCCGTCCCAGCCGTTGAAATCGCCCTTGACGCGGACCGCCTGCGCGTTCGGCGCCCACACGGCGAAGGACACGCCGTCGACGTCGCCCAGGGCGGACTTGTAGTGCTGGACGTGTGCGCCGAGAACATCCCAGAGGCGCTCGTGGCGGCCTTCACCGATCAGGTGCAGGTCGAGCTCGCCGATGGTGGGCAGGTACCGGTACGGGTCGTCGGCCGGCTGCGGCGGCTGGCCCTCGTAGCTCACTTCCAGCCGGTAGTCCGGAACATGGTCCGTCTCCAGCGGCTCCAGCACGGCAACCCACACCCCGCCGGACTCATGCGTCATCGGGAAGGTGCCGGTTGCGGTCACAACGGAGACGGCTTCGGCGAGGTGCTTGACCGTGCGGATCGTGACGTGGCCGTGGTCATCGAGGTGCGCACCCAGGACCGAGTGCGGCGCGTGGTGTTCGCCGGCGGCGACCCTCGCCAGAGTGTCCGCATCCACCGGCAATGGACTTCCGGGACGATCGATACGTGCTGAACCTGTCATTTTGATACCTTCCGCTGCGGCTTCGGCGGGAACGCCGGAGCCTGTACTGCCGAGGAGACGACGTGATGCGTGGACCGGAATGGAGAGCCAGTCGGGCCTGTTCCGTAGTTCGTAGATGACTTCGTAAAGGGCTTTGTCGAGCCACAGCGCGACGAAGAGCGGCGAATCACGGTCGATGCTACCGGGGATGACTTCGGCGTAGCCGGCCAGGAAGGCCTCGGCGCAGTCGTCCACCCAGGTCTCCGGGACGTTCGCCTCCGGATGCTCGCGGACGGCCGCTCCGGCGGCGTAGTCAAAGGACCGCAGCATGCCGACGACGTCGCGCAGCGGGACGTCGGGGAAATTGCGTTCCGAGATCGGCCGGAGTGGTTCCCCCTCGAAGTCGAGGATGGCCCAGCGCGGCGCTTTCCCGGCGCCACCGGGAACCTGCAGGATCTGGCCCAGGTGGAGGTCACCGTGGATCCTCTGCAGCGGTCCGGCACCGCTGCCTTCGAGGCGTGCCAGGAGTCTGTCCAGCTCCGCACCGTACGGGCCGACGGCGGTCCCGGCCTGCGCCCAGGACTGCCGCACCCGCTGGGCTACGCCGGGCGCAATGTCGCCTCCCGGGACGGATCCGGAGGCGACACCAAGTGCCTGGGCCAGCCGGCGGTGCACCGTGGCAGTCGCGGCACCCAGGGCGTGGGCCTCGGCGGTGAAGTCCCGGCCCTCGCTCGCCGCGTTGACGGCCAGCCGCCAGGCGTCCAGGCCACCGGCGAGGAACTCGTGGGCCACGGCCAGTTCGCCGCGCGCGGGGCGGGCGTCCTGCGCCCCGGCGGGTGCCTCCGCCCACTCCCCGATCACCCAGCCGAGGGTGGCCGGTACTTCAACGGTGCGCTCCGCGGTCAGGGCGGCGCCGATTTCGACCTCCGGGTTTTGGCCCTCGGAGAGCACCCGGAAGAACTTCAGGATCGCGGCCGACGCGCCGTCGTCGACGATCACGGAGCTGTTGGACTGCTCCCCGGAAAGAACCTTGACGACGCCGGTGGCCTGGGGCAGGAGGTAGCCGGACTCCACGAGGTGGCCGGTAGCGTTCCCGGCCGGGGTGGTGCCGCCGTGGCGCATGAGTTCCAGCCACGCCGCGATGAACGCCGGGTCGTGGACGCCGTCGTAAATCCACAGGGCGCCGGGCGCTGCGGCGTCGTCGGCCGCAGCCCCGGCGGGGACGGCGTCGGAAATCTGCCCGATCAGCGCCGAGTCCGCCCCGGGCAGGGGCGCGCGGCGGATGCTGAGCGGGACCTGCACGACGTCGGTGCGCGAGCCGTCCGGCGTCGGGTAGTCCACGGCCAGCAGCAGCACCTCGAGTTCGGCGCTGGCTGAAGCGCCGCCGGGGCCGCCGGCAAGGCGCAGTCCCCCGGCGGGCTCGAAGCTGAACGCGGCGCTCTTGACGGGGAACCAGCGCTGGTGCGGAAGCCAGGCGCCGAGCAGTCCGCTCAGGGCCGGGGTGAGGGTGCGTCGGGTCATGTCAGCCTTCGATGGAAAGGATCGGCATGGCCTGGGTATAGGGCGATGACGGGTTGGAGGCAGCCGAACGGATCCGGAGCCAGAAGAAATCGTGGCTGCCCAGGGTCAGCGTCAGGGTTCCGTCGTCGGAGATCCCCGGGAATGCCTGGCCGCCGAACACGTCCCGGAGGCCGCGGCCCGCGAACCTTGGCACCCGCAGGGTGGTAGCCACCGGATGCTGGGACAGGTTGAAGGCGCACAGGATGGTTTCGCCGTCCTCGCCGGCCGCGTTGCCTTCCGGCAGTTCGCGGAGGTAGGCGAGGACAACGTCGTGGTCGGCCTCGACGTGCTCGAAGCCGCCCAGCCCGAAGGCGGGGTGGTTCTTCCGGACGCTGAGGATCTGGCGGGTCCAGCGCAGCAGCGAACCCGAGTGGGCCGCCTCGGCCTCGACGTTGGCCATGCTGTAGTTGTAGACCAGCGACTGGATCACCGGAAGGTACAACTTGCCGGGGTCAGCGTTGGAGAACCCTGCGTTGCGGTCCGGGTTCCATTGCATCGGGGTGCGGACGGCGTCGCGGTCCTCGAGCCAGATGTTGTCCCCCATGCCGATCTCGTCCCCGTAGTACAGGAACGGGCTGCCGGGCAGGGACAGCAGCAGGGCGTTGATGAGCTCGATCTCCGAGCGGGAATTGTCCAGCAGCGGCGCCAGGCGGCGACGGATACCGATGTTGGCGCGCATGCGCGGGTCCGGCGCGTACCAGCCGAGCATGGCCGCGCGCTCGTCGGCGGTGACCATTTCCAGCGTCAGTTCGTCGTGGTTCCGCAGGAAGGTTCCCCACTGGGCGCCTTCGGGGATGTTCGGGGTGTCCTTCATGGTCTCGATGATGGGCGCGGCCTTCTGGTCCCGCAGCGCGTAGTAGAGCCGCGGCATGATCGGGAAGTGGAAGGCCATGTGGCATTCCGGTTCCGCTTCGCTGCCGAAGTACTCCACCACTTCAGCCGGTGGCTGGTTGGCCTCGGCGATGATCACGCGGCCCGGGTAGCTTTCGTCGACCATTTTGCGCAGCTTGCGCAGGAACTCGTGCGTCTGCGGCAGGTTCTCGCAGTTGGTGCCCTCTTCCTCGAAGAGGTACGGGATGGCGTCCGCGCGGAAGCCGTCGATGCCCTGGTCCAGCCAGAACCGCACGACGTCGAAGAGCGCATCGATGACCTTGGGGTTCTCAAAGTTGAGGTCCGGCTGGTGGCTGAAGAAGCGGTGCCAGAAGAACTGGCGCCGGATCGGGTCGAAGGTCCAGTTGGATTCCTCGGTGTCCACGAAGATGATACGGGCGTCTTCGTACTTCTCGTCCGTGTCGCTCCAGACGTAGAAGTCGCCGAACGGCCCGTCCGGGTCCTTGCGGGACTCCTGGAACCAGGGGTGCTGGTCGGAAGTGTGGTTCAGCGGGAGGTCAATGATCACGCGGACTCCGCGGGCGTGGGCCTCCGCGACGAGGCGCTTGAAATCGCTGATGGTGCCGAATTCGTCGAGCACGGAGTTGTAGTCCGAGATGTCGTAGCCGCCGTCACGGAGCGGGGACTGGAAGAACGGCGGGAGCCACAGGCAGTCGACGCCGAGCCACTGGAGGTAGTCCAGCTTCTCGATCAGGCCGTGGAAGTCGCCGGAGCCGTCGCCGTTGCCGTCGGCAAACCCCCGGACCAGCACTTCGTAGAAGACCGCTTTGCGGTACCAGTGCGGGTCATGCTGAAGGCCGGGCGCGTTCAGTTCGAAAGTCCCCTTCGGGCTGAAGTGCTGGTTGGGGTTTGTCGTGCTGAAACTCACTCGTGCTACCTCCGGATGCTAAGAATGTGTGCGGGTTCGACGTGGGCGTCCAATCGAACGTAGTTGTACTCCCCCCATTCCCAGCTCTCGCCGGTCAACAGATCATCCACCATGAACCGGCCATTGTGCGTCAGGTCGCCCGCGTCCAGCTCCAGCGCCGCCAGATCCAGCGTCACCGTGCTCTCCCGGATGCCGTGCGGATCCACGTT
This sequence comes from Pseudarthrobacter sp. MDT1-56, assembly GCF_059383555.1. Lineage (NCBI taxonomy): Bacteria > Bacillati > Actinomycetota > Actinomycetes > Micrococcales > Micrococcaceae > Pseudarthrobacter > Pseudarthrobacter sp. MDT1-56. The sequence goes on along the minus strand of NZ_JBWZCK010000006.1, from coordinate 293,990 downwards.
GACGACGATGATCAGGGTGTCCTTGGTGCCGTCGGGGAGGGTCTTGTGCTTCGAGTAGACAACAGTGGCGTTGTCAGTGCTCGCGTGCACCGTCAGGTTCTGTAGGTCCCCGAGGGCGGGGTGGGCCCGCCGGATGGCATTGAGCCGGCTCAGGTACGGGGCGAGCGTCCGGCCGGATTCGGCCGCCGCGTCCCAGTCGCGGGCCTTGTACTCGAACTTCTCGTTGTCGATGTACTCCTCGGCGCCGGGCCGGGCCACGTGCTCATAGAGTTCGAAGCCGGCGTAGACGCCCCAGATGGGACTGGCGGTGGCAGCCAGCGCCGCCCGGATCTTGAATGCGGGCGGCCCGCCGTACTGCAGGAATTCGGTCAGGATATCCGGGGTGTTGACGAAGAAGTTCGGCCGGAAGTAGGCCGGGGACTCGTGGCTGACTTCCTGGAAGTATTCCTCCAGCTCCTCCTTGGTGTTCCGCCAGGTGAAGTACGTGTAGGACTGCTGGAATCCGGCCCGGCCCAGTGCGTGCATCATGGCCGGGCGGGTGAAGGCCTCGGCGAGGAAAATGACGTCGGGGTGCTTTTTGTTGACCTTGGCGATCAGCCACTCCCAGAACCACACCGGTTTGGTGTGCGGGTTGTCGACGCGGAAGACCTTGACGCCGTGGCTCACCCAGAGGAAGACAATGCGCAGGATCTCATTGGACAGGCCCGCGGGATCGTTGTCGAAGTTGAGCGGGAATATGTCCTGGTACTTCTTCGGCGGGTTCTCCGCGTAGGCGATGCTGCCGTCAACGCGGGTGGTGAACCATTCGGGGTGGCTCTCGACCCAGGGGTGGTCCGGGGCGGCCTGCAGGGCGAGGTCCAGGGCAACTTCCAGCCCCAGCTCCCCGGCCCGCGCCACGAAGGCATCGAAGTCCTCAAAGGTGCCCAGGTCCGGGTGGATGGCGTCGTGGCCGCCCTCTTTGGCTCCGATGGCCCAGGGCGAGCCGGGATCGTGCGGTCCGGCGAGCAGGGTATTGTTCGGGCCCTTGCGGTGCTGGATGCCGATCGGGTGGATCGGCGGCATGTAGATGATGTCGAAGCCCATGGCCGCGACGGCGTCGAGGCGCTTGGCCGCGGTGCGGAAGGTTCCGGAGGTCCACTCCCCGGTTTCGTGGTTGCGGACGGCGCCCTCGGACCGGGGGAAGAACTCGTACCAGGCGCCCCGGCCGGCGAGTTCGCGCTCCACCAGCAGGGGGTACTTCTCGGAGACGGTGACCTGTTCGCGGATCGGCTGGCGTTCGATGACGTCAGCCACCTCGTCGCTGAATCCGGCGGCGAGCCGTTCCTCGGCGGTCTTGCTGGCGTCGTTGAGCCCGACGACGGCCATCCGCAGGGTCCGCCGGTCGGCGGACGGGCGGGAGGAATCCTCGGACGCGACGGAGAGCAGCGCGGCGCCCTCGGCGAGCATCAGTTCGACGTCGATTCCGGCTTCCACTTTGACCTCGGCGTTGTGGTGCCACGTGCCATAGCTGTCATGCCAGGCCTCGATCACAAAGGACCAGTTGCCGGTGCCGGATGGGGTCAGGAGCCCTTCCCAGCGGTCGGTTCCCATACCGCGCGGGCCCCGGGGCGTGGAGAGGCGGACGCGCTGGCGTTCCTTCCCCCGGGGGTCGAGCAATACGGCGCTGACTCCGAGCCGGTCGTGGCCCTCCCGGAAGGCAGTGGCACCCACCACCAGGGTTTCCCCCACCACGGCCTTGGCAGGGAATTTACCGCCTTCGACCGCAGGCTGCACGGCGGTGATCGGAAAACGGCCAAAGCTGAGGCCCTCCGTGATCAGGGCCTTCGGCTTTTGCTTGGACACGGCACTGGTTCGCGAGTTAGTCGTCACAGCCTCGACGTTATCGACAAATCGGCCAGATTGCTAAGCCTGCTCACTTTTCCGGGGTTTTCCGGGGGGCGGACGTCATTTATGCAAAAGAAACTTAAAGCAGTTCCGAGCCTCCAACTTGTCGGTTAGTGTTTCGCAGGTGAAGGCAATCCGCAGATTTACCGTCCGAACCGTTCTTCCCGAGTCGATCCGGCCGCTGGCCCGGCTGGCCACCAACCTTCGGTGGTCCTGGCACCGGCCTACGCGGGAGCTTTTCGAGGGCCTGAACCCGAAGATCTGGGCCCAGAGCGACCACGATCCCGTGTCCTTCCTGGGCCTGGTCAGCCGGGAGGAGCTGCAGCGCCTCGCCGCGGACCTGGACGTGGTGCACCGGGTCCACGCGGCTGCCGAGGAACTTGACCGGTACCTGGAACAGCCCCGGTGGTACCAGAGCCTCGGCGACGGCGCACCGGCGTGCATTGCCTACTTCTCCCCCGAGTTCGGCATCACCGAAGTGCTGCCGCAGTACTCCGGCGGCCTCGGCATCCTCGCCGGCGACCACCTGAAGGCAGCCTCGGACCTGGGCGTGCCGCTGATCGGCGTCGGCCTGCTCTACCAGGCCGGCTATTTCAAGCAGTCATTGTCCCGCGACGCGTGGCAGCAGGAAACCTATCCGGTCCTGGATCCCGACGGGCTGCCGCTGACCCTGCTGCGCGAGGCCTCCGCTGACGGCAACGGCAAGCCCATCCAGATCTCCCTGCCGCTCCCCCACGGCCGCCGGCTGCTGGCGCACGTCTGGCGCGCCGACGTCGGGCGCGTCCCGCTCCTGCTGCTGGACTCCAACGTTCCCGGCAACGACGAAGCGGCCCGCGGCATCACCGACCGCCTGTACGGCGGTGGCGGTGACCACCGGCTCCAGCAGGAGCTCCTGCTCGGCATGGGCGGAGTCAAGGCCCTGCGCGCCTACCAGAAGCTCACCGGCAGCCCCGCACCGGAAGTGTTCCACACCAACGAGGGCCATGCCGGTTTCCTGGGCGTGGAGCGGATCCAGGAAATGATGTCCGCCGCGGAACCGCTGAGCTGGGACGAGGCGCTGGCCGCCGGACGCGCCTCCACCGTGTTCACCACGCACACCCCGGTTCCCGCAGGCATTGACCGCTTCGAGGTCTCGCAGATCCAGCACTTCTTCGACGCCGGGCTGGCTCCCGATGTGCCGGTGGCAAAAATCCTGAACCTGGGCCGCGAGGACTACACGGACGGCAACCCGTTCGTGTTCAACATGGCCGTCATGGGCCTGCGCCTGGCCCAGCGTGCCAACGGCGTGGCGAAGCTGCACGGCGTCGTGTCCCGCGGCATGTTCTCCGCATTGTGGCCCGGATTCGACCACTCCGAGGTTCCCATCACCTCGGTCACCAACGGCGTGCACGTCCCCACCTGGGTGGACCCGCGGGTGTCCGCACTGGCGCGTGACCAGTTCGGCGCCGACGCGGAGGCGCAGGGCCGCTGGGACCTCGCCTACAACGTCAGCGACGAGGACGTCTGGGCCCTCCGCCGCGAGATGCGGGTGTCGCTCGTGGATGACGTGCGGCGCCGCCTCCGGGCCGCCTGGAAGAAGCGCGGGGCGGCCGACGCCGAGCTGGCGTGGACGGATTCGGTGCTGGACCCGGACGTCCTGACCATCGGCTTCGCCCGGCGTGTGCCGACCTACAAGCGGCTCACGCTGATGCTGCGCGAGCCCGAGCGGCTCAAGGCCCTGCTGCTGCACAAGACGCACCCGATCCAGCTGGTCATTGCGGGCAAGTCGCACCCGGCCGATGACGCGGGCAAGAAGATGATCCAGGACCTCGTCCGGTTCACCGACGACCCCGCGGTGCGGCACCGGATTGCCTTCCTGCCCAACTACGACATCGCCATGGCCCGGACCCTGTTCCCGGGGTGCGATGTGTGGCTGAACAACCCGCTGCGCCCGCTCGAGGCGTGCGGCACCTCCGGTATGAAGGCCGCCCTGAACGGCTCGCTGAACCTTTCGGTCCTGGACGGCTGGTGGGACGAGATGTACGACGGCGAGAACGGCTGGGCTATTCCGACCGCCAACAACGACGCTTCCCCCGAGGAACGCGACGACATCGAGGCGGCGGCGCTGTACGAACTGCTCGAGACGCAGGTGGCCCCCCGCTTCTACGGCCTCACGGTATCCGACGGCGCCGGCGCAGCCGGGCCTTCGCAGCCCGGACCGCAGTCGGTCCCCACGCACTGGGTATCGATGATCAAGCACACCATGTCCCACCTGGGCCCGGCCGTCTCCGCTGAGCGCATGCTCAAGGACTACGTCAACGTCCTGTACCGGCCGGCCGCCGTCGCCGGACGCCGGGCCGGAGCGGACCATTTTGCCGAGGCCAAGGCTCTCGCGACCTGGATTTCCCAGGTCCGGGCTGCCTGGCCGCAGATCCAGGTGGAGCACGTGGACTCGGTGGGCGTCTCGGAGGACCCGCAGATCGGCGACATCCTCCAGGTCAACGCCTATGTGGCCCTGCACGACCTCACCCCGGATGATGTGTCCGTCGAGGTCGCCTACGGCAAGGCCGAGGACAGCGACGAACTGGCCGACGTCACGGTGGCGGAGCTGAAGGCCGTTGAAGACCTCGGCAAGGGCCGGCACCTTTTCAGCGGAACCCTGGTAATCGACCGGTCCGGTTCCTTCGGCTACACGGTCCGGGTGCTCCCGAAGCACGAGGCCCTGGCGTCCAAGGCGGAACTGGGCCTGATCGTCAACGCCTGAGCCGTAGTTCCGCAAACCGGCCATCCTCCCCACCGTCCCCCTAGCCTCGCAAGCTCGGCCAGGGAACCCTGACGGCGCGGGCCCCCGCGTGCTCGCTCGTTCCTCGCTTAGACGCACGCTTCCGGATAACCGGTTCGCGGAACGGCCGTCCATGACTGCGATCAGAGGCAGACGGCGATGATGGCCAGGTTCCTGCCGGCGTAGCGTTCGGCGTCCTGCAGGATCTCGCAGATGACACCGAACGAACGGTCCGAGCGGAAGGCCGCCGGGACCTCCCAGATGAAAGTGATCGGGGCCTGCCCGTCGTCGGAGACGGCATCGGCGAAGTCGTGCAGGGAGTCATTGAGCGCGTCCAGGTTCACGCCATAGTCCGCCGGGAAGTCCAGGGTCTCCGCGAATGTCTCGAGGACCGTCCTTTTGGTATCGGCGGCGGGAATCAGCACGGCGCGCCGGCCGGCGTCGGCTACCAGCGCCTGCAGTTCCTCGATGGTCCAGGTGTCTGCGGAGTAAATCTTCATGGGTTCCTTACTTGCCTTCGATGATGAATTTAAACGAGTTGTAATGGTCCTGCGTGTAGTACTTCTCGCCGGATTGTCCGGCCACGATCCGGCGGGCTCCGCGGTCGGACTCACCCGGGGTCCTGACGGTGTATTCCTTGTAATAGCCGGAGGATTTCCGCGGAAGAATGCGCTCGAAATTGCCGAACGTGGCGCCGTCGCGGGTGTACGGGAACGGGCCTCCCTTGGCGATCAGCGCCAGTGTCTGGCGCGCTTCGGCGGGAAGCTCCGAGGCCAACAAGTCCGGCAGCCCGGACGGGTTGGCGGGTGCCGGCGGCGCGGCCGGTACGCTGGCGCTCGTGGTGCCGGCCCCGGACGGGGCACTTCCGGTCTCCGGAACCCCTGTCAGGACGAACGCCAGCACCGCGAGTCCGACCAGCAGGGCAAGCAGGGCAGTCAGCCGCTGGACCTTCATTCGTTGTTTTTCCTTATGCCGGGATCGGGGGCCGGGCTAGGTGCGGTAGATGTTGATGGAATTGGCCTGCACGACGTCCCGCTCCCCCGAAGCGACCCGGACACCCTGGCGCCGGTCGTGGAGCCCGGACGTGGTCAGACGCAGCTCGAAGAGCCGGTTGCCGGTGCCGTCCTCGTTACTGAGCAGCGGCAGCATGACCTTGACGTCCTTGGCGCCGCCGTTGACCACCACGAGTCCGTCCACGTGGCCGTCGTCGGACCCGAGCAGCAGCTGCACGACCCGGTGCCCCGGATCCTGCCAGCGCTCCCCGGCCATCGGCTCGCCGCGCTCGTCGAACCAGTGAAAGTACGACTGTTTTTCGCGGGTCGGGTAATCGTGCGGCTGCCCGGCCAGGAATTCCTTGCGAAGCCGGATCACCCGCTTGGTGGTGCGCAGCATCGAGTGGGACTCGGGAGTGCTGGTCCAGTCGATCCAGGTGATGGTGTTGTCCTGGCAGTAGGCGTTGTTGTTGCCCTGCTGGGTGCGGGCGATCTCGTCGCCGGCGGTGATCATAGGCACGCCCTGGGAAATCATGAGCGAAGCCATCAGGTTGCGGCTGGACTGCGCACGCCGGGCCAGGATGTCCTCGTCCTCCGTGGGACCTTCGAAGCCGTGGTTGTAGCTGCGGTTGTCCCCGTGGCCGTCGCGGTTCTGTTCGCCGTTGGCCTCGTTGTGTTTGCGGTCGTAGGCCACGAGGTCGGCCAGGGTGAAGCCGTCATGGGCGGTGACGAGGTTGACCGAGGCGAGCCGGGACCGGCCGGACGGCTCGAAAAGGCTCGCGGAGCCCGAGAGCGCGTCCGCGAGCCGGGCCACCGAGCCACCGTGGCCGCCAGCGTCGATCGCGGCGCGGTCGGCGAGCCAGAAACTGCGGACGGCGTCGCGGAAGTGGTCGTTCCAGTCCACCCAGCCGGGCGGGAATCGGCCGGTCTGCCAGCCTCCGTAGCCGATGTCCCACGGCTCGGCGATGAGCTTGGTGGCGGACAGCACGGGGTCGGCTCCGATTGCCACCAGGAACGGGTGCCGGGGATCGAACTCGTTGGCGGCGTTGCGCGCCAGCGTCACGGCGAGGTCAAAACGGAAGCCGTCGATGTGGAACTCGGTCACCCAGTAACGCAGCGAATCCAGCACCAGCTGCACCACACGGGGCTCGCCGAAGTTCAGGGTGTTACCGCAGCCGGTGGTGTCCACGTACCTGCCGTGGCCGTCGTTGCGGTAGTAGGTCATCTCGCCCAGGCCGCGGAAGCTGAGGGTCCGGCCGTCCCTGCCGCCCTCGGCCGTGTGGTTGTAGACGACGTCGAGGAGGACCTCAAGACCGGCGGCGTGCAGCAGCTTGACCATGCCCTTGAATTCGTCCTGGACGGCCTGCGCGCCCGCGGCCTGCGCCGCCTGGGTGGCGTAGCCGGGGTGCGGGGCGAAGAACGCGGCCGTGTTGTAGCCCCAGTAGTTCGTCATGCCGAGGTTCTGCAGGTGCGGTTCGTCCACGTGGAAGTGCACTGGAAGGAGCTGGACGGCGGTGATCCCCAGCGCGATCAGGTGCTCGATCATGGCCGGGTGCGCCAACCCTGCGTAGGTGCCCTGCAGGTCCTCGGGGACGTCGGGGTGGAGTTTGGTCTGGCCGCGGACGTGCGCCTCGTAGATGATGGTGTTGCGCCACGGCGTCCTGGGACCGCGGTCGTTGCCCCAGTCGAAGTCGCTATCCATCCGGACGCTCGTGACGAAATCCTCGCGCTCGTCCACGGCCCGGCCATAGGGGTCGAGCAGCAGCGGCTGCTCGCCGCTGCTGTCGAAATCCGTCGAAGGCATGGACAACGGGAGCGCCTCGTGATCGGGGGTGGCCCGAAAACCGTAGCGCGAGCCGGCCGGGATGCCTTCGACGATGCCGTGGTGCACGCCGTCGGTCACGTTCGGCAGTGTCTTCAGTTGCCAGGCGCCACCGGGCGCCTGATAGGCGATCTCCAAGGTCGCCACGCCGGGCGCGTAGACAGCCACATTCGCGAAGGCACTCCGAGGATCGTCCGTTACCGGCGAACCGGTGCTCGGAACGCTGATTCCCAGCGGAAACGCCCGCGAGGCGTCTACGGTGGAAGCTGTGTCTACGTAGGGCATGACCATTGCTTAAAGTTTAGCGGGGCCGAACAAATAGACCCGGTTTCCGATTTCCTGACGAAGTGCAGTTTACGGAATAGTGGCGCGGCATACTGGAACAAGCGCCGAAATTGGAGGTAATAGTGCGGATTGCACTCGCTCAAGTCATTACCGGACGCGATCTTGCCGAAAATCTGGCCCTTGTGGAGGACTACGCGGCCCGCGCCAAAGCCGGCGGAGCGGAGCTCGTGATCTTCCCCGAGGCCACGATGCGCGCCTTCGGGAACTCATTGCTGGACATCGCCGAGCCCCTGGACGGCCCATGGGCATCGCGCGTGCGCAGCATCGCGGCGGACCACGGCATCGTGATTGTCGTGGGGATGTTCACCCCGGGAACAGTGGACGACGGCGGCAAGGTGCGCAACACCCTCCTGGTCACCGGCCGCGGCGTCGAGGCCAGCTACGACAAGATCCACCTCTTCGACGCCTTTGGCTTCGCGGAGTCGGACACCGTCGACGCCGGCGCCGAGCCCGTCACCTTCGAGTTCGACGGCGTGACATTCGGCCTGGCCACCTGCTACGACATCCGGTTCCCGGACCTCTTCACCGAGAATGCGGACCGCGGAGCCGACGTGACCATTGTCTGCGCATCCTGGGGATCCGGCCCCGGCAAGGCCGAACAATGGAAACTCCTGGCCCGCGCCCGCGCCCTGGATTCCACCACGGTGGTCCTCGCCTGCGGCCAAGGCGACCCGGCCAGCCAGGGAATCGAGCCGAAGGGTGCGGCGCCCACCGGCGTCGGGCACTCCGTCGTCGTCTCCCCCTTGGGTGAAGTCCTCGAAGAGCTCGACGGCGCCCCCGGCCTGCTGTTCGCAGACCTGGACCCCGCCGTGGTCAAAGAAGCCCGGACCAAACTCCCGGTCCTCGCCAACCGCCACAAGTTCTAAACCTCCGCTGCGGTCCGCCGCGGTCACCTTCCGCGGACACCTTCCGGTGGTCACCCTCCGTGGTCACCCTCCGCAGGCACCGGCGCCTTGCCGTCGCTTAGACACCTCCCGCCGCCTCCTTCGGCCGCGGGCGGCCTCATCCGGCTCTGGTCGGCGATGCGCTCCTTTGCAAGCCCCCGGCGCCCGCTCGATATTGCGCCACCAACCGTCGGACTACTTCAGCAAAAGGACGCTCCCTCACCTTTCGCGACTTAAATGGATACGCTCCCTCACGAGACGTGAGGGAGCGTTTGTCATCCACCCGCTAAAGGTGATGGAGCATCAGAGCCGTCACCGGAGTTTTGCTAAGTAGCGCATCGCCGACCAGAGCGGGGCAAGGCCGCCCGCGGCCGAGCGGAGTGTCGGGAGGAAGGGAAGCCCCGAGGGACCCGAACTGAGCTTGCGAAGTTTGGGAAGGGGCTTCCCGCTAAGCGACGGCAAAACTTCGGTGACGGCGGGACCCGACCACAACGCAGGCAACGGTCGACGGACCCGCGCTGGACTACTTGGCTGCGCGCTGGCGGGAGATCTCGTAGAGGGAGATGCCGACGGCCATGGAAGCGTTGAGCGACTCCATCGCGGAATCGATCGGGATGGAGACGATCTGGTCGCAGTTTTCACGGACCAGGCGGCTGAGGCCCTTGCCTTCGGAACCCACGACGATGCAGACCGGCTCGGTGGCCAAGGCGAGGTCGGGCAGCGACACGTCGCCGTCGCCGTCGAGGCCCAGAACATAGATGCCCATGTTCTTGAAGGCCTTGAGCGTGTTGTTCAGGTTGGCCGCACGTGCCACGGGGACGCGGACGGCAGCGCCGGCGCTGGTCTTCCAGGCCGAGGCGGTGACGCCGACGGAGCGGCGCTCCGGAACGATGACGCCGTGGCCGCTGAAGGCCGAGACCGAGCGGATGATCGCGCCAAGGTTGCGCGGATCGGTGATGCCGTCCAGCGCGACGAAGAGCGGCGCGTTGGCGACGTGGCCCTTCTTCCAGCTCGCGAGGGTCTCCTCGGCGAGCTCGTAGGCATCCTGGTATTCGTACGGCGGGATCTGCAGCACCAGGCCCTGGTGGATGGCGTCGTCGGTCATCCGGTCCAGCTCGGGCTTGCCGGTTTCGAGCAGCGGGATGCCGCGCTCGGCCGCCAGCTTGAGGGACTCCTTGACGCGGTCATCCATCTCGATGCGGATGGCCACGTGCAGGGCCTTGGCCGGGATGCCGGCACGCAGCGCCTCGACGACGGAGTTGCGCCCGGTGACGACTTCCTCGGTGGCGCGGCCCTTGGGACCGGAACGGGCGCCGGGGTTGCGCGGAGCTCCCGGACGCTTGGCCGCGGAGCGTTCCGCGAGCTGCTTGTTCTTGTGGGCCTTGTGGTACGGGCGGTCCTCCGCCTTGGGCGTCGGCCCCTTGCCCTCAAGAGCCTTGCGGCCGTGACCGCCGGTTCCGACGGAGGGGCCCTTCTTCAATTTGACCGACCGGCGACCGTTGTTGGCCATGAGTTCCACCCTTTTAAATACGCGATTCGTTGATAAGTCTGAACTCCAGTCTACTGACTCGAGTTAAATCCTCGACCGCAAGGTATGGCGGGGCCCCGGCTCCGCGCCCGGAACCGGGCCGGATCAGCCGCGCCTGAGGCTCCAGTTTGCGCCGTCCGGACCATCCTCGACGACGACGCCGGCGGCGGCGAGGGTGTCGCGGATGGCATCCGAGGCGGCCCAGTCCTTGCTGGCGCGGGCCTGGGCCCGGGCCGCGAGCTGCGCTTCGACGAGGACGCCAAGGGCGGAGGTGCCCTGTTCGTCGACTGCGGGTCCCGCGGTGTCGTTGAGACCAAGGACACGCAACATGTCGGTGGCGCTGAGCAGTGCCTGCCGGGCGGCGTCGAGCTCCCCGGCGGTGAGGGCGGTATTGCCGGCGCGGACGGTTTCGTGGAGCACTGCCAGGGCCTGCGGGACGTTGAGGTCATCGTCCATCGCGGCAGCGAAAGCGTCGGGAACGGCCCCGTGGCTGCCGAAGACAAAGTCCCCGTCCGCCGAAGCGAGGACCCGGGCAGCGCGGCTGACGAAACCGTCAATCCGTTCCACCGCGGCGGCGGCCTCCTGCAGCGAGCTCGGCTGGTAGTCCAGCACCGAGCGGTACTGTGCCTGGCCGAGGTAGTAGCGGACCACCCGCGGCGGGGCCAGCTCCAGCATCTCGGCCGGGCTGACAGTGTTGCCGATCGACTTGGACATCTTCTCGCCGGCGTAGGTCACCATGCCGTTGTGCATCCAGAAGTTGGCGAAACCGTGGCCCGCAGCCTGGGACTGCGCCATCTCGTTTTCGTGGTGCGGGAAGCGCAGGTCCAGTCCGCCGCCGTGGATGTCGAACTCGGTGCCGAGGTACTTGGTGACCATCGCGGAGCATTCGAGGTGCCAGCCCGGGCGGCCGGCGCCCCACGGCGAGTCCCAGCTCGCCGTCGTCGGCTCCCCCTCCTTGTGGCCCTTCCAGAGCGCGAAGTCGCGGGGATCCTTCTTCCCCCGCGGGTCCGAATCAGGAGCCCCCTGCATGTCGTCGACCTTCTGCCGGGTCAGCGAGCCGTACTTGGCCCAGGAGCGCACGTCGAAGTAGACGTCGCCCGAGCCGTCCGGGGCCGCGTAGGCGTGGCCTCGGTCGATGAGATGCTGGATCAGGGCGTGCATCTCAGGAATGTGGCCGGTGGCGCGCGGTTCGTACGTGGGGCGGGAGACGCCCAGGGTGTCGTAGGCCTTGAGGAATTCCTGCTCGTAGCGGTAGGCCAGCGCCCACCACTCCTCATCCCGGACGGCGCCGGGCTCGTCCTCGAAGTGGGGACCGAAGGAAGCCGCGGACTTGGCGAGGATCTTGTCGTCGATGTCGGTGACGTTGCGCACCACGGTGACCCGGAAGCCCCGGTACTGCAGCCAGCGGGTCAGCTGGTCAAAGGCGATGGCGGAGCGGATGTGCCCGACGTGCGGCATGCCCTGCACCGTGGCGCCGCAATAGTAGAGGCTCACTTTGCCCGGAACCAGGGGGGCGAAGTCGCGGACTTCGGCGGATGCAGTGTCATAGAAGCGCAGGGTCACCGCTCCAGATTAGCCGATGGGGATCAGGCCCCGGCGTGGGACCGCTTACCCCGGCCTACTTGCAGTACTCGCCGATCCTGTTGTTCTGTTCGGTGAGCTGTTTGGTCTGCTCGTCGCTCCTGGCTCCGAGTGAGGTGCCGGCCACCTGCTTCATGATGTCCGCCATTTTCTGGATCGGATCGGCCACCTCGGGCGCCACCTTGTCCGCGACCTCCTGGTAATGCTTGGAGATCTGCTCCGCCTGCTGCTGTTGGTTGCCGGTGGGGACGAAGGTGTCCTGGTTGAGGAACGCGCAGCTTTCCGGGATGCTCATCTTCGGCGTCGCGGCGCACCCGGTCAGCAGGAGTCCGGCCAGCAGGACGACGGCGGGCAGCAGCTTTTTCACGGGGAGTCTCCTGGTGTTGCGGGAAGGGTCTTCGGTTAACCCTAGGCGACGGACTCGGGGGACGCCGAGCGGACGGGGTAGACGAGGGCCGACGCCGTGGCCGAAATGCCTTCGCCGCGGCCGGTGAAGCCCAGGCCGTCGCTCGTGGTGGCCGAGACACTGACCGGGGCGCCTGCGGCCTCGCTGAGGACCCGCTGGGACTCCTCCCGGCGGGGCCCGAACTTGGGCCTGTTGGCCACGAACTGCACGGCGATGTTCCCGATCTCGAAGCCCGCGGCGCGGACGATCCGCGCAGCCTCGGCCAGCAGGGTCACGCCGGAGGCGCCGGCATATTCCGGGCGGTCGGTGCCGAAGTGCGTGCCGAGGTCCCCGACGCCGCAGGCGGAAAACAGGGCATCGGCGGCGGCATGCGCAACCGGGTCGCCGTCGGAGTGGCCGGACAGTCCGCGCTCCCCATCCCAGAAGAGTCCACCGAGCCAGAGCGGCTGGGGCGCGTCGTCGGGGGCGTACGCGTGGACGTCGATCCCGATTCCAGTCCGCGGGATGACGGGCAGCGGGGCGTTCTGATTTCCGGACATGCTCAGCCTTCCACCCAGCGGGCGCCCAGCGGGCCCTCCAGGAGACCCTCGGCGATGATCAGGTCCAGCGGCGTGGTGATTTTCAGCGATTGGCTGGCGCCGCGAACCGCGTGGACCGGGACGCCGAGGAGTTCCACCAGCATGGCGTCGTCGGTGACCGCGGCCGCCTGGCCGGCGTCGAAGGAGGCCGCCGCTTCGTGGGCTCGCTGGAGGGTGGCGAGCTCGAAGCCTTGCGGGGTCTGCACCGCCCGGAGGGTCTCCCGGGCCGCGGTGCCGGTGACGAGCTCCGGGGCGATGGCGGCGCCGTCGCCCGTGGTCCGTTCCACCGTCTTGACCGTGTCCACCACGGGCATGACCGGGATGACGGCCACCGCGCCGGCCGCCAAAGCGTGCGAAACCCGGTGGAAGACAGCCTCCGGAGCCAGCGCGCGGGCGGCGTCGTGGACCAGGACGGCTTCCGTGCCTGGCAGGAGCGCGGCCAGCGCGGCGCGGACCGACTCGGCGCGGGTTGCGCCGCCGTCGACAACCGTCACGACCGGGAGCTGCACGCCCTCGCCTGAGGGCGTGCGCCGGCGCTCCGTCTTGAGCTCCTGCGTGAAGGCCTCACAGAGTGCGTGGAGTTCCGAATCGCCGGGAGGGATGGCGACGCAGATCTGCTGCGCGACGCCGGCTGCGGCGACACCCCTTAGGGCGTGGGTGAGGATGCTGTCCCCGCCCAGCGGAACCTTGGCTTTTGGCATGCCGTAGCCCAGGCGCTGGCCTGAGCCGGCGGCGACGACGATGACTGCGGTGGCGGGGCCGGCCGGAGACGTGGTGGTCGGTGCAGAGTCCATGCGCACAAGACTACGTCCCGGCGCCGCGTGCATCCCAGTGAGCTGTCAGTTCTGGTGCTTATCGGGCGGTCTGAAGGACCAAAGCTGAAAGATCAACCCGGGCGGTGGCTGAAAAAGGGCGAAAAGAAACCCCGGCAGCCGTTACGCTACCGGGGTTCGATTCTTATCTGTTCGACTTGCTTAGGAAGCCAGGACCTCGTCGAGAACGCTTGCGGCTTTCTCTTCATCGGTCTTTTCAGCCAGCGCCAGTTCTGAAATCAGAATCTGGCGTGCCTTGGCCAGCATGCGCTTCTCCCCTGCGGAGAGACCCCGGTCGTGATCGCGGCGCCACAGATCGCGAACGACCTCTGCCACCTTGATGACGTCACCGGAAGCAAGCTTCTCCAGGTTTGCCTTGTATCGACGCGACCAGTTGGTGGGTTCTTCAGTGAACTCGGCCCGCAGCACTTCAAACACGTGCTCCAGACCTTCTTTGCCCACTACGTCCCGGACCCCAACAAGGTCAACGTTCTCTGCTGGAACTTCAATGGTCAGATCACCCTGAGCCACCTTGAGCTTGAGATACATCTTCTCTTCGCCCTTGACAGTGCGCATCTTGATTTCTTCAATTTTCGCTGCACCGTGGTGAGGGTAAACTACTGTCTCGCCGACCTCAAAAACCATGTGGACATTCCCCTTTCCCGCAGACCAGTTTATCACGTTTAAGGCATACGACTGCCATGGAACGCACCCAAGAACCGCGTGAATACAGGGAAAATGGCCTTAAACGGCACCGTCTGACCCCTTGACGAAAGCGGATATTAGTGCATTGCCCCTCCCCTGCCAAGGGTGCACGCCTTCCCGCGCGGGCGCCCCGCCAGCCGCGGAGCCGACGGGATTGTGTACTGCCCGAATCATCGTTTGGCGTGGATTGCCGATAGGCTATGGCTGAATACTGTTCCAAGACTCTCAAGGAGTGCGAGACGTGGGTTTCACTGCGATGAACCGGGGCCAGCGCGGCAAGCTGGCAATGGCAACGGCTGCTCTGGGCATCGGCCTGCTGTCCGTAACAGGCTGTGGCTACACCAACCCCCAGGCGACCGCCGCGCAGTACGCGGCCTCTGACGGAACGCAGGCCAACGTGGGCGCGCTGCAGCTGCGCAACATGATGATCATCTCCGCCGGCGAGGACAAGCCCGGCCGTGTGATCGGCGCCGTGTACAACACGTCCTCCGAGGACGTGACACTGACCATCGCCGGCGCCGGCGGATCCCAGACCGAGGTGCCGGTCAAGCAGAACTCCTACACGCTGCTCAACGACTCCACCGACGAGGCCATCTTGAGCACCACCGGCGGCATCCCGGGTTCCCTCGTCGAGGTCAACGTCAGCGAGGACGGCACTAACCAGAAAACCACGTTCAAGGTTCCGGTGCTCGACGCGACGATCTCCGACTACAAGCAGTACCTGCCGGCAGGCAGCGAGCCCACGGGCTCGGCCACGCCGACCCCGTCCCCGACGAGCAGCGCAAACCACTAGCTTTCACTCAGAAGGAGGGGCGCCCGGTCACCGGGCGCCCCTCCTTCTCTGTATGTTCTGTGTGCGTTATTTTCTGGGTGCGTTCCGCCCCGTCCGGGCTATTGATTCCCCGGGCTCAGGGCTCGAACTTGTAGCCCAGGCCGCGGACCGTGATCAGGTGCCGCGGCGCCGAGGGATCCGGTTCAATCTTGCTGCGGAGCCGCTTGACGTGGACATCGAGGGTCTTGGTGTCCCCCACATAGTCCGAACCCCAGACCCGGTCGATCAGCTGCCCGCGGGTCAGGACCCGGCCGGAGTTCCGCAGCAGCATCTCCAGCAGCTCAAATTCCTTCAGCGGCAGGGAAACCTGTTCACTGTTGACCGTGACGACATGCCGCTCGATGTCCATCCGTACCGGTCCGGCCTGCACGGTACTGGAGACCAGTTCCTCTGGCTCGCCCTGGCGGCGCAGCACGGCCCGCACGCGGGCCACCAGCTCCCGTGACGAGTAGGGCTTGGTGACGTAGTCGTCGGCGCCGAGTTCCAGCCCGACGACCTTGTCGATCTCCGCGTCCTTCGCCGTCAGCATGATGACCGGGACGGACGAGCGCTGCCTTAGCTGCCGGCAGACCTCGGTGCCCGACTGGCCGGGCAGCTGCAGGTCCAGCAGCACGAGGTCGGCGCCGTTGCGGTCGAACTCGGTAATGGCGTCCAGTCCGTTGTCCACTACCTCCACCTCGAATCCTTCTTTGCCCAACAGGTAGGACAGCGGGTCGCTGAACGACTCTTCGTCCTCGACAATCAGAATCCTGCTCAAGCGATAGCTCCTTGCTCATGGGCGCCGGCGGCGTCCCGTCGTGTTGGTCTGGGGTGCTGGGACGGGCCGTGGGCCGCGGCCTGGGTGGCCGCCCGGTCCGCCGGCTCGCCCGCGTCGGAAACGCCGTCGAGGTCCTGCCCTTCCAGCTCCGGAAGCCGGATGGTGAAGGTGGAGCCCTGCCCGGGCCGGGACCAGAGGGTCACCTCGCCGCCGTGGTTGGCGACCACGTGCTTGACGATGCTCAGGCCAAGGCCGGTGCCGCCGGTATGGCGTGAGCGGGCGGCATCCACGCGGTAGAAGCGTTCGAAGACGCGTTCCTGGTCCTCGGGGCTGAGCCCCTCGCCCTGATCCGTGACGGAGACGGCCACGAGGCCGTCCTTGGCCCGGATGCCGACGCCGACCCTGGTGTTTTCCGGGGAGTAGCGGATGGCGTTGTCAATCAGGTTCCGCAGTGCCGTCACCAGCTGGTCCTGGTCGCCGTAGACCATTGCGTCCGAATGCCCGCCCACCACGAGGTCGATGTTCTTGCTCTCCGCCGGCAGCTGCGACCGGTCAACCGCCTCGGCGACCACGGTGTTGATGTCCACCGCCCGGCCCTGCTTTGCGACGTTGGAGCCCTGCAGCCGGGAGAGTTCGATGATGTCCTGCACCAGGGCCGCCAGGCGGGCGGATTCCTTGTGGGTGCGTTTGGCGAAGCGGCGCACGGCTTCCGGGTCATCGGCGGAGGATTCAAGCGCCTCGGCCAGCAGCGAGATAGCCCCGACAGGTGTCTTCAGTTCGTGGGAAACGTTGGCGACGAAATCGTTGCGGACTTCCTCCGTGCGGGTGACCTCGGTCCGGTCGTCGGCGAGCAGGAGGATGTATTCCTCCGCGATCACGGCCGCCCGCACCTGGACCACGATGGTTCCCTGTCCCAGGGGGCCCCGCGGCAGTTCGAGCAGCCGTTCGAGGATGACGCCGTCGCGCCGCACTTTCGCCGTCATCTCCAGCAGCTGCTCATGGACCAGGGTGTGGCCGCGCACCAGGCCGTAGGCGTACGCGGCGGGGCTGGCGCGGACGACGCCGTCGATCGCGTCCACCACCACAAACGCCCGACCGACGGCGGCCAGCACCTCGGCGGCGCCTTCGGGAAGTGCGGGATCCTCGAACTCGACGTCCACGAGCTTTCGCTGCTGTTCACTGACCCGGAAGGCGAGCACGCCGAAGACGCCAAGCGACAGGCCGATAAGGCCGGCGATCACACCGATGAGCATTGGGTCCACGGCTCCAGCTTATGCTCTGCCCCGCGTCGGAAACTGTAATCTCCTGCTATTCCCACTCCGGTTCAGCTAACGTTCATCTATTGGGGCGTAACAGTTCACCGGACGCTGGAAGACTGGACAGTTGAAGCGCCGAGAGGTGAACCGAAATGGTCCCGCCACTGTGGTGGCTGGCATTGTTTCCAAGGAAAGGACGCACACGTGCGCAAGGTTTTTCAGGAAGAGCTCGCCCAAGTGGGGGAACAGCTCGTCGAAATCTCAACGCTGGTCAGTGAGGCCATTGAGAAAGCTACGACTGCCTTCGAGGGCGCCGATATCGACCTGGCAGAGGACGTCATCGCGGCCGATGCGCGGATCGACTTCCTGCAGAACAGCCTCGACGAGCGCGCCATCGACATCCTCGCCCTGCAGGGCCCCGTGGCCAGCGACCTGCGGATGATCGTGGGGTCCCTCCGGATGAGCGCCTCCCTGGAGCGGATGGGCGACCTCGCCCGGCACCTCGCCCAGCTTGCCCGTCTCCGGTACCCCGCCACCGTGGTTCCCGCCCAGCTGCGTGAGACCTTCCAAAGCTTCGCCGAGCATGACCTGCTGATCGCGCGGAAGCTCACGGTGCTGCTGGAAACCCGGGACCTTGAAGTGGCCCGGGACATCCTGAAGGCCAACAGCGCGGTGAACGACCTGCACCTGAGCGTCTTCCAGGCCATCGCCCGCAGTGACTGGCACGAGTCCCCCGCCACGACCGTCGACGTCGCCCTCGCCAGCCGCTACTTCGAGCGTTTCGCGGACCACGGCGTCTCCGTGGCGCAGAAGGTCACCTACCTGGTCACCGGCGCCTGGCAGCCGAACGGCATCGAGCACAGCTAGCACTCCCCGGGCCGGGACAACAGCGCCCGGAGAGTGGAGCCGGACTATAGAACGTACGACGCCGGCCGGTCACCTTGCGAGGTGACCGGCCGGCGTCGTACTTTTTCGTCGGTGCTGCGTCGAAGCGCTACTTCTTGCCCTGGTTGGCGACTGCCTGGATCGCCTCGGCAGCGGCCTCGGGATCAAGGTAGGTGCCGCCCGGGTTCAGCGGCTTGAAGTTCTCGTCCAGTTCGTAGACCAGCGGGATGCCCGTGGGGATGTTCAGACCGGCGATGGCTTCGTCGCTGATGCCGTCCAGGTGCTTGACGAGGGCGCGCAGCGAGTTGCCGTGGGCCGTGACCAGCACTGTCTTGCCGGCCTTGAGGTCTTCCTTGATATCCGATTCCCAGTACGGCAGCAGGCGGACCAGGACGTCCTTGAGGCACTCGGTGCGGGGCAGCTCATCGCCGAGGTCCGCGTAGCGCGGATCATGCGCCTGGGAGAACTCGGAGTCGTCGGACAGGGGCGGCGGCGGGGTGTCGTAGGACCGGCGCCAGGTCATGAACTGCTCCTCGCCGTATTCGGCGAGGGTCTGGGCCTTGTCCTTGCCCTGCAGGGCGCCATAGTGGCGTTCGTTGAGCCGCCAGTCCCGATTGACCGGGATCCAGCCGCGGTCGGCCTTGTCGAGGGTCATGTTGGCGGTGTTGATGGCCCGCTTCAGCAGCGAGGTGTACAGGACGTCCGGGAGGATGTTGTGCTCCACGAGAAGCTCGCCGCCGCGGATCGCCTCGGCCCGGCCCTGGTCGTTGAGGTCAACGTCCACCCAGCCGGTGAACAGGTTCTTGGCGTTCCATTCGCTGTGGCCGTGGCGCAGCAAAATCAGCTTATAAGTCATGGTTTTCATCCTAGCTGAGCAGCCACGGACAGTGCCGCGCGTTACATCACCGCCGCCACACCGCGACGCGCAGTCACTCCGCGCCCATTCCGGGGCGCCGCTTGGGCCGGAACTGACCCCGCCCTGGAGGATAGGGTGGGCTGGTGGTGCAGAAGGCTGAGCGGGTCGCGTCCCCGCAAACCCATGTCATAGGAAAAGGCGGCATGGAAAAGCGCGGGGTGGCGAAAAACGGACCCCGCGCGGGCAGGCCGGTGGGCAACATTACCCGCGGCACCACCAACCCCAACCGGATGCGGCGGCTGGACCGCTGGCTGACCGGCCCGCAGGCCTGGCGGCTGCGCGCGGCGGCTGATCCGCTTGTCGTCGATCTGGGCTACGGCGCGTCCCCGGCCACCGCCGTCGAACTCTTTGAACGGCTGTCCGCAATCCGGCCCGACGTGCGGGTGGTCGGCATCGAAATCCAGCCCGAGCGGGTCCGGCTGGCCCAGGAACTGGCACGGCCCGGGCTGAGCTTCCAGCTGGGCGGCTTCGAACTGCCGGTGCCCGGCCGGCCCGTCCTGGTGCGGGCGTTCAACGTGCTGCGGCAGTACGAGGAAGCCGACGTCGCGGCCATCTGGCGTCTGGTGCAGGGGCGGCTGGCCCCGGACGGGCTTTTCATCGACGGCACCTGCGACGAGATCGGCCGCCGGGTCACGTGGGTGGCGCTGGACGCCGAGCGGCCGCTGAGCCTGAGCCTGTCCATGCGGTTCGGCAGTTTTGACCTGCCTTCGGAGGTGGCCGAGCGGCTGCCGAAGGCCCTCATTCACCGCAACGTGCCGGGCGAGAGGATCCAGGCCTTCCTGCAGGCGATGGACAGAGCCTGGCTGGAGGCTGCGCCGCTGGCGTCCTTCGGGAACCGGCAGCGCTGGACGGCGATGTGCCGGGCACTGCTCGACGTCGGGTGGCCGGTCCAGGACGGTCCGGCCCGGTGGCGGCTGGGCGAGCTGACGGTCGGCTGGGACGCCGTCGCGCCGGGGCCTTAGGCGGCCGGTGGTGGGGCCACGCCGGCAGGGTTCCCTGAGCGAGCTTGCGAGCTTAGGCGGCCGGTGGTGGGGCCACGCCGGCAGGGTTCCCTGAGCGAGCTTGCGAGCTTAGGGCCCGGTGGTGGGCCCACGCCGGCAGGGTTCCCTGAGCGAGCTTGCGAGCTTAGGGGGCCGGTGGGGATTACCAGGGGCCGTAGGGACCCATGTTGCGGCTTCCGCCGCGGCCCGCGTCCTTGACGGCGGGGCGGACGTCGGCGAGGTACACGGAGGCCGCCGTCACGGCGACGAGTCCGAACAGTCCCAGCGGGCCCAGGAGGCCTCCGCCTCCGCCGCCCAGGAGGGAGAGCAGGCCCACGGTCATGGCGCCGCCGGTGACGGCCAGCCAGAAGGTTTTGGTGCGCTTGGAGACGGCTTCAAAAGCGTTCGCCTTGTGCCGCAGGCAGTCGAAGAAAGCCCACACCTCAAGGGCCAGGGCTACCAGGGCCAGGAGAAAGTAGACCCCTGTCTCGACATAGTAAATAAGCGCTCTTCCGTCCATGCCCCCAGCCTAGCCGTCCAAGCTGGCCAAGGCCTGCTCCAAATCGGCCCAAAGATCCTCGACGTTTTCGATTCCCACGCTCAACCGGACCAGGTTGTCCGGCACACTGACCGGTTCGGCGGTGTGCCGGCGCCGCCGTTCGATCAGCGACTCCACTCCTCCGAGGGAGGTGGCCGGCAGCCAAAGCTTCAGGGCCCGGATCATCCGGTCCGCGGCATCGGCACCGCTGAGGCTGCCACTGCGGCCGGCCACAGGGGCCATTTCAATGCACAGCACCGAGCCGAATCCCTTCATCTGGCTCTTGGCCCGTGCGTGGCCGGGATCCGAGGGCAGGCCCGGGAACCGGATGCTGCCGACCCTGGGGTGCGCGCCCAGCCGCTCGGCCAGCACGGCCGCCGAGGCCTGCGAGCGCTCGACCCTCAGGGCCAGGGTGCGCAGTCCGCGCAGCGCCAGCCAGGCCTCGAACGGCCCGGCGATCCCGCCGTGGATGGTGCGGTGGTGCAGCAGCGTGGCGCGGAGCCCGGCGTCGGAAGTCACCAGGGCGCCCAGCACGACGTCGGAATGGCCGGAGAGGTATTTCGTCACCGAGTGCAGGACGACGTCGGAGCCCAGCGCCAGCGGCTGCTGCACCAGCGGGGTGGAGAAGGTGTTGTCCGTGACGACGACGGCGCCCGCCGCGTGAGCGGCTGTTGTCAGCGCTCGGATGTCCGCGACGCCCAGCATCGGGTTGGTGGGGCTCTCCAGCCAGAGCATGCTGGCGGGGCGCCCGTCCGCCGGCGCGAGTTGCGCCAGGACCGCGTCGGTGTCCGCGATGTCCACCGTCCGCAGTTCCAGGAAGCCCTTCCCGGCAAGTTCCGTGGCCATCACCAGGGATCCGGCGTAGCTGTGGGACGGCATGACCAGCACCCCTCCGGCAGGAACCAGGGACAGTGCCGAACTGGCGGCGGCGAGGCCGGAAGAATAGAGCAGGCCGGGCAGCGCGGCGCCCTCCAGCTGGCCGAGGGCCTCCTCGAAGGGGTCCCAGGTGGGGTTGGAATACCGCCCGTAGCCGCGGTCGCCGTCGCCCAGCGGTCCCGTGCCGTAATAGGTAGAGGAGAGCACCAGCGGGGGGTTGACCGGTGCATCGCGTTCACGCGGCGGGCGGCCCGCGGCCACGACCACCGTTTCCGCGGAGAGGGAGGCTGCCTGCGCTTCGGAAAGACTCATGGTCACAGGGTACTTCGGCGCCCCGCAGGGCGGCCAAGGCGTTACGTCCAGGGCGTGACT
This sequence comes from Pseudarthrobacter sp. MDT1-56, assembly GCF_059383555.1. NCBI lineage: Bacteria > Bacillati > Actinomycetota > Actinomycetes > Micrococcales > Micrococcaceae > Pseudarthrobacter > Pseudarthrobacter sp. MDT1-56. The sequence goes on along the minus strand of NZ_JBWZCK010000006.1, from coordinate 272,280 downwards.
GTCGGGGATTGTCGGTAGGCTAGAGCGGTGACTACCCATAACCCCGGACTGTTTATCGCCTTCGAGGGCGGCGACGGCGCCGGCAAGTCCACGCAGGCAGCTGAGCTGGCTGCGGCGCTTGAATCGCGCGGCCTCAAGGTGCTGCGGACCAGGGAGCCGGGCGGCACTCCGATCGGCGAAAAGCTGCGTTCCCTGGTCCTGGACCACGGCCACGGCCACATCGATGCGCACACTGAAGCCCTGATCTTTGCCGCCTCCCGCGCCGCCCACGCCAGCCAGGTCATCCGCCCTGCCCTGGACCGGGGCGAGATCGTCCTCACCGACCGTTACATCGACTCGTCGGTCGCCTATCAGGGCGCCGGTCGGGACCTTGGCACCGACGCCGTCCGCAATATCAACGAATGGGCCACCTCGGGCCTGCAGCCGGACCTGACGGTGCTGCTCGACGTTGACCCCGCGGTCGGCCGCCGGCGGCGCACCGCGGGCGATGCGGCCGAGGACCGGCTGGAGTCCGAGGCGGACGAGTTCCACGCCAGGATCCGGACTGCGTTCCTGGCCCTCGCCGCGGCCCGGCCCGAGCAGTATCTCGTCCTTCCCGCCCACCTCCCGGTCGACCAGCTGGCGGTCCGGATCCTCGAACGGGTCGACTCGCTGCTGACCCTCCCCCGGGGCGTGACCGCATGAGCGTCTGGGACGACCTCCAGGGCCAGCCCGCTGTGGTGGCCCAACTTCGCCAGGCTGCCGAGGGCGACGGCCTGACCCATGCCTGGCTCTTCACGGGTCCGCCGGGTTCCGGCCGGTCCAACGCGGCAAAGGCCTTCGCCGCCGCGTTGAACTGCGATCAGGACGATGTCACCCTGCGCGGCTGCGGTGAATGCGCGGCCTGCCTGACCATCCTGGGTGAAACCCACTCCGACGTCGCGTTCGTGCGCACCGAAAAGGTCACCATCACCATCGACGAGGCCCGCGAGCTGGTCTCTACCGCCGGGAACCGGCCGTCCTCGGCGCGCTGGCGCATCATTGTCGTGGAGGACGCAGACCGGATGGCGGAACGCACCACCAACGTGCTGCTCAAGGCGATCGAGGAACCCACTCCCCGCACCATCTGGATGCTGTGCGCGCCCTCCCCGGCCGACGTCCTTGTCACCATCCGCTCCCGGTGCCGGGCGGTGGCGTTGCGGCTTCCGCCCGCAGCCGACGTCGCTGCCCTGCTGGTCAAGCGCGACGGCGTCGACCCGGCCGTCGCCGAACGTGCGGCCCGGGCGGCGCAAAGCCATGTGGGGATCGCCCGCCGGCTGGCACGGGATCCCGAAGCCCGCGAGCGGCGGCTCGAAACAGTGCGGTTCCCCTTGGGCCTCCGGGGCGTCACCGCCGCGGTGCTGATGGCGGAGAAGCTCGTCAAGATCGCCACCGAGGAAGCCAACAGCTCCAACGATGAGCGCGACGCGGCCGAAAAGGCCGCCCTGCTCGCCACCCTCGGAGCGCCCGAGAGCGGCACCCTGCCGCCGGCCATGCGGGGGCAGGTCAAGCAGCTCGAGGACGACCAGAAGCGCCGCGCCAAGCGTTCGGTAACGGACTCCCTGGACCGCACGCTGACCGATCTGCTGTCCTTCTACCGGGATGTGCTGATCATCCAGATGGGGAACGCCGTGGAACTGGTCAACGTTGAGCTCAGGAGCGAACTCGTTGAGTTCGCCCGCCAGTCATCCGCCGAAACGACGCTTGCCCGCATGGACGCCATCAACAAGGCCCGCAAACGGATCACGACTTCCAACGTGGCTCCGCTGCTGGCCATCGAGTCCATGGCCGCAAGCCTCATCTGAGGGATCATAGAGAGACCCGTCCCGGATGAACCGACTTTCAGCCCAGCCCCCAGCACCGGTCCGGTGTGACGTGGCAGCCCCTCCGCTCCGTTCCGATCCTCCAAGGAGAACCGTATGAAGTCTGCACGAGCAGTGCCCGCCAGATCCCGATCCCTTACGATCGGCATGCGGGCAGCCGGCGCCATGGCCCTGGCCGCGGTGCTCTCCTCGTGCACCCTGTTCGGTGCCGGCGACAGCGGGGCCAAAAGCTCCAGCACACCGAATCCTGAGATCGCGTCCTCCGCGCCCGCCGAACTCCGCAGCTACTACACCCAGGACGTCGACTGGTCCGCCTGCGAGTCGGATTTCCAGTGCGCCAAGATCAAGGTTCCGCTGGACTACAGCAAGCCTGACGGCGAGAGCATCGAGATCGCGGCGCTCAAGCTGGCCACGAAGGGCGGCAGCAAGGGCAGCCTGCTCATCAACCCGGGCGGGCCCGGCGGCTCCGGCTACGACTTCGTCAAGGATGCCGGATCCACGCACTTCTCGGACAAGCTCCGCGCCAACTTTGACATCGTGGGCTTTGACCCGCGCGGCGTGAATCGCTCCGCCCCGGTCACCTGCCTGACGGACGAGGAACGCGACGCCTCCCGCGCGAAGATCTACGATCTGGACACCGAGGCCGGCCTGTCCGAAACCCTGGCGGACAACCAGGTGATCGCCGCCAAGTGCGAGGAAAAGACCGGGCCTGTCCTCGGCAAGGTCGACACCGAGAGCTCCGCCAAGGACCTCGACATCCTGCGCGCTGCCCTGAACGACACGAAGCTGAACTACATGGGGTTCTCATACGGGACGTTCCTCGGGTCGACCTACGCCTCGCTGTTCCCTGACAACGTCGGCGCGATGGTCCTGGACGGCGCGATGGACCCGTCCCTCAGCTATGAGGAACTCACCAGCGGGCAGGCTAAAGCCTTCGAAAAGGCCCTCCGTGCCTACGTGGAGAACTGCCTCCAGTCCGACGGCTGCCCGCTTAGCGGCGGGGTCGACAACGGGATCCAGCAGATCCGGGACCTGATCGCCGCCGTGGAGGCGAACCCCATGCGCGCCAAGGACGGCAGGATGGTCTCGGCTTCCACCCTGGTCACCGGCATGATCGTCCCGCTGTACAACGACGACAACTGGCCGTTGCTGACTCAGGCCCTCGGTGCGGCCCTGAAGAATGACGCGTCGCCGTTCCTGAGGCTGGCCGACTTCAATGCCGAACGCGAACCCGACGGCAGCTACTCCTCGAACAGCACCTTTGCCTTCAGCGCCATCAACTGCCTGGACTACCCGATGGTCACGGACACCGCGGGCATGCGTGCCGACGACCAGCAGCTCCGGCTGGATTCGCCCACCTTCGGAAAGTACTTTGCCTACGGCGGCACTAACTGCAAGGAGTGGCCGTACCAAAATGTCCGGACCCCGGCACCGGTGGAATACAAGGGTTCGACCGACATCCTGGTGATCGGCACCACCGGCGACCCGGCCACCCCGGTGGAATGGGCGAGCGAGCTGCGCAAGCAGCTGGGTAACGCCTCGCTGCTGACGTGGCAGGGCGAGGGCCACACAGCCTACGGCCGCTCCAACGACTGCGTCGGCAATGCCGTGGACGGCTACCTGGTCGACGGGAAGACCCCGGCGGACAATACAGTCTGCTGAGGCGTTCGACACTCATTTTGACCGGGGCCGGAGGACTCTACTACAGTTGTCTCTGGCATGAAGCGCCCGGGCCTCCCGGACACTTCAGGCGGTTGCTTCCTTAGCTCAGTTGGTAGAGCGTCTCACTCGTAATGAGAAGGTCGCCAGTTCGATTCTGGCAGGAAGCTCTGGTCTTCATCTATCGGCCCCGGCGCAGTCGCCGGGGCCGATCTTTTTGCCCCCACACGGGTGGCGCCTGCCCTCAAGGCGCACAAGAAGGCACTTCGTTGCCAGGATGACGTGCACGGCCGAAAGCCTGGCGCGCCGGTGAATATCCTCGGTGCGGCCATGAACAACGGCGTAGTCCGCCCTGCCCCGCGCCTTCAGCGCTGTGCGGGACGGCGCCACCAACAGAGCGTGAGCTCCAGGAGTAGTACATGAAGAAACGCACAACGTTGTTTTCCAGTGCAGCCGTCGCGGCCGTGCTGTCCCTCACGGCGTCCCTCGGCGCCGTCGCGGCCCCGGGGGCAGCCCCGGCCGCGACCACTGCCGCCACGGGCACCTACAAGTGCACCCTCAAGATCAGCGACGGCGTCCCGCCCTGCACGCTCCGGGCGGCACCGGCGCCCGCCGAAGCACCCGCCCCGGTCGCTGAAGTGGCTCCCGCAGCCGAGCCTGCCCCGGCAGTCCCGGTGCCCGCAGCGGCTGCCGTGCCCGCCGCACCCGCGGCGGTGGTGCCGGCGTCGACCGGCTCCGCGCTGATGCCCCTGGGCGTGCCCGGCGCGTGGTCGCAGACCTTCAGCGATGACTTCAACGGCACCACCCTCGATACCAGCAAGTGGTCGAGTTCCTGGTTCGGCGGCGGCACCATGAACAAGGTCAAGACTGACCCGGCCAACGTCTCCGTCGGCGGCGGAAACCTCTCGCTGAAACTTTCGGACGCCGGCACCGGCAGCCTCGTGTCGTCAAACCCGAAAGACGCCGCCACCACCGGCTACGAGTTCCGGACCGGCTACACCGAGGCCCGCATCTCTTTCCCCGGTAACGGGACGGTGCTGCACAACTGGCCTGCATGGTGGACCACCGGACAGTCCTGGCCGGCCACCGGCGAGAACGACATCGCCGAAGTGCTCAAGGGAAAGCTGACGTCGAACTATCATTCGGGCTCCGGAACCCACAACCAGGGCACCATTGCCGGCAGCTGGGGGAACGAGTTCCACACGTACGGCCTGTGGCGGAAGGGAAACCTCTCCGAGGTTTACGTCGACGGGGTAAAGGTCAAGTCCTTTCCCACCGACGACGGCAACGCCCCGCAGTACCTCGTGCTGAACGTCGGCAAGGCCAGTGCCAGCACCGCGTACGGGCCGGCCTCCGAGATGAAGGTCGACTACGTCAGGGCCTGGCAGTAACTGGCAGGCCTGACCTTGGCCGCGCCCGCGGCGGGCCAGGGCCGGGCTCCAGCGTCGCTCCTCACCCGCGGGCCCGCGCCTCCCGGCGCCGCTCGCCCGCCCGAAGGACGATCTTGCGGAGCTCATCGAACCACAGCACGGTCGACGCCATCGCAACGCAAACGGCCCAGTGGCCGGCGTCCAGGGACGCCGTCCCGAAGGCCCGCTGCAGGAACGGCAACTCGACGACCGCCACCTGAAGCACCGTCGCCAGCAGCACCGACCCCCAGAGCCACTTGTTCACGAAGAGCCGGCGGAAGGCCGACGTCGTCTCCGAACGGGAGTTGAAGGCGTTGAACAGCTGGGCGAACACTAGGGTGGTGAAGCCGGCGGTCCGTGCGACATCGAGCGAGTCAGTGCCGCCGGGGACCAGCCCGCCGGGCAGGAAGATGTCGATGGTCAGCAGGGACGCAACGCCCATAACCAGGCCGATGCTCAGGATGCCCAGCCACATGCGCGTGCCGAGGATCCGGTCGCCGCGCTGACGGGGCCGGCGCGCCATGACGTCGTCGATTTCCGGGTCAACGCCCATCGCCAGGGCGGGGCCGGAGTCGGTCACGAGATTGATCCACAGGATCTGCGTGGCCAGCAGCGGCACCGCGACTTCGCCGGGGCTCGCGCCGGCCAGGCCCATGGCGCCGGCGAACACAACGCCTAGGAAGACCGTGAACACCTCGCCCATGTTCGAGGACAGCAGGTAGCGCAGGAATTTTTCGATGTTCTCGAAGATGACCCGGCCCTGGCGCACGGCGGAGACGATCGTGGCGAAGTTGTCGTCGCCGAGGATCATGTTCGAGGCCTCTTTAGTGACCTCGGTGCCCGTGACACCCATGGCGATGCCGATGTCCGCGGTTTTCAGCGCGGGCGCGTCATTGACGCCGTCCCCGGTCATCGCCACCACGTTGCCTTGGGCCTGCAGTGAGGTGATGATCTGCAGTTTGTTCTGCGGTGCCACCCGCGCATACACCGAGCTGTTCCGGGTGAGCGCGCGCAGCCCGTCCTCGTCCAGTTTGTCCAGCTCCGCGCCGGTGACCGCCTGCTCCCCCGGCATGGCGATCCCAAGGTCGCCGGCGATCCGTGCCGCACTGAGCGGGTGGTCCCCGGTGATCATCACGACGCGGATCCCCGCCCGCCGCGCCTCTGCCACGGCGGAGGCCGCTTCTGCCCGGGGCGGGTCCAGGATTCCGACGACGCCGACGTACACCAGCGTGCTCTCGTCTTCCTCGTCGAGTACGTACGTTTCGTGACGGTCCGCTTCGGTGTACTGGCGGTAGGCCACGCCGAGCGTGCGGAAGGCCTGCGAGGAGAGCTCCTCGACGTCGCGCAGCGCCCGGGCGCGGCGCTCTGCGTCCATCGGAACCACCTCCCCGCCGAGCTGCAGTGCGGTGCAGTGTTCCAGTAGGACGTCCGGGGCGCCCTTGGTGACCAGGGACAGGGTGCCGCCCTCCCGGTGATGGGCCAGCGCCGACATCAGCTTCCGCTCCGAGGTGAAGGGGATCTCGCCTTGCCGGTCGAACTCCCCGATCCTGTCGGTGACCCCTTCAAGCTTCCGGGCAGCGACGAGGAATGCCGCCTCCGTCGGGTCGCCCTGGATCTCCCATTCGCCGTCGTGTTCCCGCAACTGCGCGTTGTTGGCGAAGGAGCCCCCGGCCAGCACCATGCGGGCTTCCCGGAGCAGTGCCGGATCACGAACTTCGTGGCCGTTGTAGAGCACACCGCCCTCCGGCCGGTACCCGACGCCGGTGAGCTCGACCTGGCCGGAAGCGGTGGTGATCCTGCAAATGGTCATCTCGTTGCGGGTGAGCGTTCCGGTCTTGTCCGAGGCGATGACCGAGGCGGAGCCAAGGGTTTCCACCGAGTGCAGCTCCTTGACCACGGCGTTGCGTTTTGCCATGTTCTGGACACCGATTGCGAGCACCACGGACAGGATGGCGGGCAGCCCTTCGGGTACGGCCGCCACCGCGAGCGAGACCCCCAGCAGCAGGACGGTGACGAGCCCGCTCAGCGTGGACACCCCGTTGACGATGATGATCGTGGCCATCACGACGACGGCGATCGCGATCACGGTGAAGCCGAGCAGCTTGCTGACGCCCGCGATTTCGCGCTGCAGCGGCGTGGGGGCGTCCTCAGCGGCTGCCAGCATTCCGGCAATCGCGCCGACCTCGGTGTCCATCGCGGTTCCGGTCACCACCGCGCGGCCCACGCCCTGCGCCACGGCGGTCCCCTTGTAGACCATATTCAGCCGGTCGCCGAGGGGGACCTCGCCGCTGAGGACCCGGGGGTTCTTGAAGACGGGCGAGCTTTCTCCGGTGAGCGAGGACTCGGCGACGCCCAGGGAACTTGCCGTAAGCAGCCGGGCGTCGGCGCCGACGGAATCCCCCTCGTTGAGGACCAGGATGTCACCGCGCACCAACCCCGAGGACGGCACCGTTTTCAGTTGGCCGTCCCGCAGCACCGTGGAGTTCGCTGCCGTCATCAGCCTCAGCGCCGCGACGGCGCTCTCGGCCTTGTTTTCCTGCACATAGCCGAGGACGCCGTTGAACAGGACCACGGCCCCGATCACCAGCGCGTCAATCGGCACGCCGGAGGCGCCTTCCACCGCCCAGGCAAAGACCGAGATGGCGATGGCCGCGAGCAGCAGGTAGATCAGCGGGTCCTGGAACTGCCGCACGATCTTTCGCCACAGTGGCACCGGCGGTGCGGAGCGGAGTTCGTTGGCGCCGTAGAGTCCCAGGCGCCGATCCGCCTCGTCCGAGTCCAGACCGGTCTCCGGGCTGACGTCGAGGGTCTGCAGGGCCTCGGAGGCGCGGCGGAGGTGCCACGGGAGGGTGCCGGCGGCGGCGCCCGCCGCGTCACCGGCGGCCGGGTCGGAAAGGCTGTGCGGCGTGTTGCCAGGGCCGCCTGATGGTCCGCTCAAGGGGACCAGACGGAGGCAGCGCCGGAATGGCCGGTACTGACGCTCTGGTAAACGAAGAAGGCGCCGGCTGCCGCCGCGACGACCAGCAGGGCCAGCCGGACAACGCGGTTGGTCCGCAGGCTCCCCAGGAAGGCGAATCGCCGCCCGATGGGCTCATGGCTCGCGACCAGTGTCGCCGCGACAATCACAAAGAACACCACAGAAACGGCCTTGAGCACGTCCCCCTGTTCCGCATGCTCCCGGATCAAAGCCGACGAGGGGCGGGCCTCCTCCAGCTGTTCCCCGGCCTCCGCGGTGATGAGGGACAAGGGCACCAGGCCAAGGGACAGCACACCCAGCGGCCAGGCCAGGTAGCCGCGCCAGCGGGGCGCCGCCGCGTAAGCGATCGCGGCGAGACCGGCGGCCGGGGCCAGCACAACGACGGCGTGGATGAGCAGGATGTGGGCCGGGAGCCCCGCTATTTCGATCATGTCTGTCCCTATCCGTCCAAACCGCCCGGTGGTGGCGGCATCGCCGGGGCCGGACTTCTATGATTCTTGCATGGGAGAGCAGGGGCTGGCGGACGTCGCGGGACGGCTCTATGCCCTCCCGTTCGACGATTTTGTCGCCGCACGGACAGCAGCTGCCAAGGACGCGGCTGCCGCGAAAGGGCAGCGGTCCCTCGCCGCAGAGGTGCGGTCCCTGCCCAAACCGTCCGTGGCGGCGTGGACGGTGAACATGCTTGCCGCCCGGCAGCCTGGGACCCTGCGGGAACTCGCCGGGGTGGGGACGTCGATGCGCGCCGCGCAGTCCTCCCTCGATGCAGCGGAACTCCGGCGGCTTGGACACGAACGGCGCCAGCTCCTGGCCACCGCGGTCAAGGCAGCAAGGGAGATCGCCGAACAGCAGGGCCGGAAGATCAGCGGCGCGATCGCGACGGAGGTAGAAGCGACGTTACGCGCGGCGACAGCAGATGAGGGGGCAGCGGCCGCCGTGCAGTCCGGCCGTCTGCTCCGGGGGCTGTCCGCCGACGGTGTGGACGTGGTGGACCTTGCCGGTGCCGTGGCGCTGCCCGGCCTGATGCTTCCCGCCACGGCCGGACCGGTTCCCACGCCCGGCGCACCCGGGGAAGAGGTGCGGACCGGAACCGCGGCCGGGACCGGGACTGCAGCCGGTAAAGCAGCGGAGCAGCCCCGGTTGCGCGCTGTCCGGCAGGAACCGCGGAGGTCCACTCCCTCCGCGCTGGTACGAGCCCGGGTTCTGCTCAAGGATGCGGAAGATGCCGCCGGAGCGGCCGCCCGGGAAGCCCGGCAGCAGGAAGAGGAGCTGTCCGAGTCGACGGCCCTGGCCGCCGACCTCGCCGACGCGGTGCGAACGCTCCGGGAACAACTCGCAGCGCGCGAGCAGGAGCTCAAAGCCGTCAGGAAGCGGCGCGAACTGGCCGCGGCCCGGGCGCAGCAGGCAGCACGGGCCGCGGCCAGGGCGCGCCGTACCGAGGACCTTACCCGGGAACGGGTGCTGCGGCTTGGCAACACACCGCACTGATGACCGGATAGTGTCGGAGGTCGGCGCCACACTTAATGCATGGAAACCAACCAGTACTTTGAAGTCACGTACCTGGACACGGACTGCGGCCGCATCCGCACCGAGACCTTCGACGACGTTTCCGACGCCGAACGCTTTGCCAGCCGCCGGGTGGCCGATGAGCACGGCTGGGCTGTCGTTGACGCGGTGCCGGTGAAGGAAGGCCGAAGGGCCGCCTAGCGGGGATCCGCGGGGTCACGGGGCCGCAAAATGGGCCCCCACCCGGTTCGGGTGAAGGCCCAGCTGCGGTCTTCGCGGCGCCGTCCGGCCGTGAGGCCGGGTTGGCTTAGGCGAAGTCGGAGACTGCCGGGTCGGCGCCGATGCGGCCGGCGCCCTCGGCCGAGTTGTCCATGCCGTTGATGGCCTGCACATCCGTCTCGTCCAGGCTGACGTCCAGCGCGGCGTAGTTCTCGCGGATGCGGGATTCGGTCACGGACTTGGGGATAACAACGTTGCCGATCGCCAGGTGCCAGGCGATGACAACCTGCGCCGGAGTGGCGTTATGCTTGGCCGCGATCTGGCCGATGACGGCGCTCTCCAGCAGCTCGCCGCCCTGGCCCAGCGGCGACCATGCCTGGGTGAGGATGCCCTTGGAGGCGTTGAATTCACGCAGCTCGGCCTGGTTGAAGAAAGGATGCAGTTCGATCTGGTTGATGGCCGGCACGACGCCGGTCTCGTCGATCAGGCGCTGCAGGCCTTCCTTGGTGAAGTTGGAGACACCAATGGTCTTGACGCGGCCCTGCTTCTGCAGCTCGATGAGAGCCTTCCACGTGTCCACGTACTTGTCCTGTTTGGGCTGCATCCAGTGGATCAGGTACATGTCCAGGGTCTCCAGGCCCAGGCGTTCCATGGATTCCTCGAAGGCCTTCAGCGTGGACTCGTAGCCCTGGTCCGCGTTCCACAGCTTGGTGGTGATGAAGATTTCCTCGGGCTTGAGGCCGGAGCGCTCGATCGCCCGGCCCACCCCCGCTTCATTGCCGTAGATCTTGGCGGTGTCGATGTGGCGGAAGCCGGCCTCGAAAGCCTGGACAACCACCTTCTCGGCGACGTCGTCTTCAACCTGCCACACTCCATAGCCAAGCTGGGGAATGGTGTTGCCGTCATTGAAAGTCAGTACCGGTGAAAAAGTCATCTAACTATCCTGCCAACGTACCCGCCATACCGCCAGCGTTTAGGGCGCAGCTAAGCTAGGCGCTTAACCGGGAATTTTGGGCCAGCCACGGCAGCCGGGGACCGTCAATCGGTGGCGGCCGCCTCCGCCAGGCGTCGTTCGGCGTCGGTGACCTGTTCCAGCACCGATTCGGCACGGCGCCGTACCGACTCCGCGCCGGGCTCGGCAGGGCCGACGGCGAGCCGGAGCATCGCGGCTGCTTCGGCCGTGGTCGCCAGGGAGTTGCCGGCCGTGGACAGGGCGCGGTGGACTCCTCCCAGCCTCCCGGGAATGTCGAGCCCTTCGCTGGGTGCGCGCCGCTGGGCCTCCACGCAGATCTGCCGGACCCGCACGGAGAGTGCCGTGAGTTCGTCGGCGATCTCCAAGAGTTCGGCGTAGAGGGCGTCGTCCTCCACCCCCGCGAGGACCTGGTGATAGCGGTCCAGGCCACGGGTGAAACGGTCATGGGCGCGGCGCCAGAGCCCTTTGCCGAGTTCGGCGTCGTCTTTCCGCCCTTGCCGGGCGGCGCTGAAAAATCCCAAGGGTGCCTTACAGGTATTGGCCGGGACCATGGTCCGGGTCTGCGGGGACGGCAGGCTGCGGGTGAACCGGGCCGGGCTTGGGTGCGGCGGCGCGCTGGGGTTCCCCGTTCTCGCCGATCACCACCCCGGGCGCAATCACTGTTCCGGGAGGCAACTGGCGGAGCTGTGCCTGCGCCACGGCGTGCTCCCGGGCTGCATGCTGGGCCGCGAGAGCGGTCTGGATGCCGTGGAAGAGGCCCTCCAGCCAGCCCACCAGTTGGGCCTGCGCGATCCGCAGTTCCGCGTCCGAGGGGGTTCCCTCTTCGGGGAACGGAAGGGTGATCCGTTCCAGCTCCTCTACCAGTTCCCGCGCGAGGCCGTCTTCCAGTTCCTTGATGGAACGTTCATGGATCTCTGCCAGGCGGACCCGCGCCGCGTCATCGAGAGGGGCGGACCTCACTTCGTCCAGGAGCTGCTTCATCATGGTGCCGATCCGCATCACCTTCGCGGGTTCGTCAACGAGGTCCTGGAGCTGGCTGGACCTGGGGCGTGCCCCCGCGGGCACCGAGGGCTGGACGGGTCCCCCCACTCCCCCGGGCTGGCCGGGCTCCAGCGGATGGTCCCGGGCAACTTTTCCGTCGTCGCCGGCCGGCCGGGGGTCCAGGGTGGCACCCTCGAAGGGGACCCCGCCGTCGGGCTGAGTGTCGTTCGGATCGCTCATGGCTTCATACTCTCACGAGCCCGGACCCACGGAGCGGGCCAGCCGCCGGGCCGCGGCCCGGACCCACGGAGCGGCGCGACAAACGGTGCAACAAACAGCAGAGGGCGCCGCCGGGCACTAGTGTGCCCGGCGGCGCCCTTGGGCACCTGCGACGCCGATCAGCCGAAACGGTCAGCAGCACCGGCCCTGCGGGTTGGCTTCCTGGCGGTCCGTCTGGTCCCGCCAGAACTCCCGCTCGGTCATCGGCTGGGAGCCGTGGCCTGCTTCGACATGGTGTGCCAGGTACTTCGTGTAGGCATCTGCGCCCATGACACTGCCGAGGTACCGGGCGAACCCCCGGAAGCCTGCAACTACAGCGTTCATTTGTGCCTCCGCATTAGTGGTGGGCGGCCTTCTCGGCCCGCTTGTCCGCCGGCAGCTGGTTCCACTTGGCCATAAGCTCCCGCTCGGACGCCGTGGGAACCGGGCCGGCCGGGGCGAAGACCCGGGCCGGCAGCGCCGGATCCTCGTTGCTGGTGTTGGCCACGCCGGCCTTGGCGTTGCGGAACGCCTTGGACGTGGCGATCAGGGCAGTGGTGATGACGATGATGCTGAGCACCACGAAGATGACCGAGAGCCAGCCCTGGATCGCGGTGTTGCGGACCACGGCTTCCATGGCCTGGACGGTCTTGGCCGTGCCGAAGGAGGTTTTACCCTCCTCGAGTGCCTTGGAGAAGGCGGCGTTGTTGGCGAAGTAGCCGACTGCCGGAGTGGAAGAGAAGATCTTCTGGTAGCTGGCCGTGATGGTCACGACGGCTGCGAAGGCCATCGGGAGCGCCACGATCCAGAGGAACTTGAAGGAGCCCTTCTTCGCAGCGATGGCGAGGCAGACCGACAAGGCGATGGCCGCCAGCAGCTGGTTGGCGATGCCGAACAGCGGGAACAGCGTATTGATGCCGCCCAGCGGGTCCGTGACGCCCATCAGCAGCACAGCGCCCCAGGCACCGACCATGACGGCAGTGGCGAGCCAGGCGCCGGGACGCCAGGAGTGCTCCTTGAACTTCGGGATGAAGTTGCCGATCGAGTCCTGCAGCATAAAGCGGGCAACGCGCGTGCCGGCGTCGACGGCGGTGAGGATGAACAGCGCCTCAAACATGATGGCGAAGTGGTACCAGAAGCTCATCATGGCGGTGCCGCCGATGAACTGCTGCATGATGTGGGCGAGGCCAACGGCGAGGGTCGGGGCGCCGCCGGTTCGGGAGACGATGCTGGCTTCGCCGACGTTTGCGGCCGTCTCGGCGAGCATGTTCGGGCTGATGTTGACGCCGGACAGTCCGAGGCTGTTGACCCAGGCGGCCGCGGTTTCCACGGTGCCGCCGGTGAGGGCCGCCGGGGAGTTCATCGCGAAGTAGAGCCCGCGGTCAATGGAGATCGCCGCGACGAGGGCCATGATGGCCACGAAGGACTCCATCAGCATGCCGCCGTACCCGATGTAGCGGGTCTGGCGTTCCTTTTCGATCAGCTTCGGCGTGGTGCCGGAAGCGATCAGCGCGTGGAATCCCGAGAGCGCACCACAGGCGATGGTGACAAAGAGGAACGGGAACAGCGCGCCCGGGAAGACCGGGCCGTTGTCGCGGCTGGCAAATTCACTGAAGGCCGGGACCGCGATTTCCGGTCGGACCACGATGACGGCCAGGGCCAGCATCACGATGACGCCGATCTTCATGAAGGTGGAGAGGTAGTCACGCGGGGCCAGGAGCAGCCAGACCGGCAGAATGGCGGCGATGAAGCCGTAGATGATGATGGCCCAGGCGATGGTGACCTTGTCCAGTGTGAAGAGGGCGTCGCCCCATTCGGTGGCGGCGACGGCCCCGCCGCCGATGATGGCGGCCATGAGCAGCACAAAGCCGATCAGCGAGACTTCCATGATCTTGCCGGGGCGGATGAAGCGCAGGTAGACGCCCATGAAGAGCGCGATCGGGATGGTCATGCCGACGGAGAAGACACCCCACGGGCTCTCGGCCAGGGCGTTGACGACGACGAGGGCCAGGATGGCGACGATGATCACCATGATCAGCAGGGTGGCGATCAGCGCGGCGGTGCCGCCGATGACGCCGAGTTCCTCGCGGGCCATCTGTCCCAGGGAGCGACCGCCGCGGCGCATGGAGAAGAACATCACGACGTAGTCCTGGACTGCTCCGGCGAACACCACGCCGATGATGATCCAGATGGTGCCGGGGAGGTAGCCCATCTGGGCGGCGAGGATCGGGCCGACGAGGGGGCCGGCGCCGGCGATAGCGGCGAAGTGGTGGCCGAAGAGTACGTTGCGGTCCGTTCGGACATAGTCCTTGCCGTCGGCCTTGTACTCTGCGGGGGTGGCCCGGCGGTCGTTCGGCTTGAGCAGGTAGCGCTCGATGACCTTGGAGTAGAAGCGGTAGCCGATCAGGTACGTACACACTGCGGCGAACACGAACCATATGGCGTTGACTGTTTCACCGCGGACGATCGCGAGCATGAACCATGCCACGGCGCCCAACAGGGAGATTGCCGCCCAGATTGCGATCTTGGTCGGCGTCCATTTGCGCTCTTCGGCTTCGCGCAGGGACTCGTCCACGGCGGTGGGCGGCAGCGTCGGATCGGGCGTGATGCCGTCATCGACGAGTAAGTTTTTTGGCGTGCCATCTGGCATTGTGCCCATGTCTCCTCCTTGAGAAACCCCAACCGGGCAAATCCACTCGACAGATGTGCCCCAAGGCACCCTACCAACGACCGCGATTCATGGATATGGGTTTGCGCTGGGCGGCACCGCGGAGGCGATGAACGGTTGGGTCAACGCGCCGAACGGCGGGGTTGTTACCGCCGGGTGCTACCCGCTGGTAGTGGCCGCGCGGGGCGGACGTCAGGCGGACGGACCGGCCAACTGCATGAGCCGGGCCTCGCAGAGGTCGAGCCACCGCACCTCGGCCTCGGTCTGAAAGATGAGTGAATCCAGCACCAGCAGCCGGGCGGTGTCCGCCGACCGGTACTGGGATGCCGTATCGCGCCGGGCCTTGGTGTAGTCCTGCAGGGCGCGGATGGATACGGACCGCTGGGCTTGGATGGCTGCGCCGACGTCGACGCCGGGAAGCGTCAGCCCGAGGGCGAGCTTGATGGCCAGTTCATTCCGGGGAGGGCTGGTCCGCGGAACCGGTGAGGTGAACCAGTTGCCGACTTCGGCGCGACCCTCGGGGGTGATGGTGTAAACGACGTGGCCTTCGCCGTCGGCACCATCCTTGCGGACAAGGCCGTCGCGCTCCAGGCGGTCAAGAGTGGTGTAGACCTGCCCGATGTTGAGGGGCCAGGACGATCCGGTGCGTTCCTCGAATTCGATCCGCAGCTGGTAGCCATAGCGTGGCCGGTCCTGCAGAAGGGCGAGGAGGCTGTGACGGATGGACATGATGCTCCCGGAGGGTAGCGGGACGACAGCATACACGCGCCCCAAGACGCGTGTATACCGCGTATGGAATTACATTACAGTCATTCGTAATGCCGAAGCAATTCGAGATATGCCATAACTGGAATACCTGCTACAGGACCAGCAGGATTTTTCCCACGTGGTCGCCGGAGTCGAAGTACCGGTGTGCGGCCACGACTTGCTCCAGCGGAAAAGTCTTTGCCACCAGCGGCCGGATCCGGCCGTCAGTCAGCAGCGGCCAGACAGCCTCGCGGACGGCATCCATGATCACGGTCTTCTCCTCCACGGGCCGCGGGCGCAACGCGGTCGCAATGATCGCAGCGCGCTTGCTCAGCAGCTTGCCCAGGTCCAGTTCACCTTTGGCCCCGCCCTGCAGCCCAATCACCACCAGCCGCCCGTAGTCAGCCAGCGCCTCCACGTTCTGTGTGAGGTACTTGGCCCCGACAACGTCGAGGATGACGTCCGCGCCCTTGCCGCCGTTCTGCGCCCGCAGGCTCTCCGGGAAGTCCTCCTCGGCGTAGTTGATCGCGATGTCGGCGCCAAGGAAGGCCTTGGCGGTGCTGACTTTCTCCGCGGTGCCCGCTGTGGTGGCGACAACGGCTCCGAAGGCTTTGGCGAGCTGGATGGCCATGGTGCCGATGCCGCCGGTTGCCCCGTGGATGAGCACGGTCTCGCCCGGCTGCAGCTGCGCCGTCATGATCAGGTTGGAGTAGACCGTCGCCGCCACTTCCGGCAGGGCTGCCGCGGTGACGAGGTCGATGCCGTCAGGTACCCTCAGGACCTGCCCGGCCGGAACGGCCACCTGCTGGGCGTAGCCGCCGCCGGCCAGCAGGGCGACGACCTTGTCCCCCACAGAGAACGGCTTGGCGACGCCGGGCCCAAAGCCGGCGATCCGGCCCGAGACTTCCAACCCGGGAATCTCCGAGGCCCCGGGCGGCGGCGGGTAGTGGCCCTTGCGCTGCTGGACGTCGGCGCGGTTGAGTCCCGCGGCAACGACGTCGATCAGCACCTCTCCGGCGCCGGGCACCGGGGGCGGGACCTCGCGGACCACCAGGGCCTCGGGTCCGCCCGGCTCGGAGATGTAGACAGCCTTCATGGAGAACTCCCGATTCCTAACTAATCTTGCTGCAGCTTCCCGCAGGGACGCGCGTGCGGCACACGACATCCGAAGCGCCTTCTCCCAGAGTATGCGGAGGAGTTACCCCTGTCCGCGAGCGCAACCGCGTTTTTTGTTGCTGCCGACTGCCTATGAAACACTACTCGTTAGGGAAGGTTGTCCGAGCGGCCGATGGAGCTGGTCTTGAAAACCAGTGTGCGGTAACCCCGTACCAAGAGTTCGAATCTCTTACCTTCCGCGAATAATGCCCCCAGTTCCCCTCTTATGGCGGAACCGGGGGCATTTTTGCGCGCCGGGCCGGCGGGAGGCAATCAACCGGAGCCATTGAATCCGTCGGTGCCCGGGAATAGTCTCTGTGTGTCTTCACCACCCGCATGAACCGGTCGGCCTGCCGGCTCGACCCGGGGCCGCAGAGCAGAGAAGGAGCCCACAATGCCCACACCGGACCACACCAACGGCGCACCTTGCTGGATCGACCTGATGACCTCCGATACCGGGAAGGCCAAGGCGTTCTACGGTGAGCTGTTTGGCTGGACCTTCGAGACGGGCGACCAGGAGAAGTACGGCGGGTACATCATGGCCGAGAAGGACGGGAAGCCCGTTGCCGGCATGATGCAAAAGGACGAGGCCACGGCGGGCATGCCGGACGTGTGGAGCACGTACCTGCGCTCGGATGACGCGGCGGCCACCCTGCAGGCTGCGGCCCAACACGGCGGACAGGTGTATCTGGAGGCCATGGACGTTCCGGACCAGGGCCGCATGGCGATGATCGCTGACTCCACCGGGGCATCCATCGGGGTGTGGCAGCCCGGCGAAATGAAGGGCTACGGGCTCGCGGCCGAACCGGGCACGCCCGCCTGGCACGAACTCCACACCAGGGACTATGGCGCCGCGGTGAAGTTCTACCAGGACGTGTTCGGCTGGGACACCGACGTCATGAGTGACACCCCTGAATTCCGCTACACCACGCTGGGTGCCGGGGATGCTGCCCAGGCCGGAATTATGGACGCCTCGGGTTATCTCCCTGCCGGGGTCCCGTCCAACTGGCAGGTCTACTTCGCGGTGGCGGACACGGACGCCGCGATCGAAAAGGCCGTGTCAATGGGCGCCCAGGTGATCGACGGGCCGGACGACAGCCCGTTCGGGCGGCTGGCCACGCTTGCCGACCCCACCGGCGCCATGTTCGTGATCGTTGCAGAAACCGCGCAGCCAGGCGCTGACGCCGGGCCACAGGGTACCTGAGCGTCCCGGGCGAATCTCAGGAAAAGCTGAGGAAAAACTTCGGAAAATCCTTGCGCAAAACTGCCGCGGGAATGCCGGCCAGCCGCTTCAATGGCGGTTACTGCCCGGTATTCTTTTGCCATGCCCGCCGCCTGGGCGTCGGGCATGGCTCGACTGACCAAGGTCAGAAGCTTCACCAACTCCGTTGCTGGGACGCACCGTTGGTGTTCCGTGACGGCTGTGACGCGTTCCGCTGGGGGACGTCTCGCCGAATGCACATGCACGACACACCGTGTTCATTCACCCCTGTTTTGATGTGCCGGGAACTGCTTAACCAGGAGCAACGACCGGCGGTCCGCGGCATCGCGCGGGCACCTTCCACCAGCCCTTACCCGGGCACCTAATGAGAGTTAGAGCGGATGAAACACATACCTTGGAAGACCGCGCTGGGCACTGCGCTGTCGGTGGGGCTCATTGCAGCCCCGCTGGCCGCTGTGCCGGCGTTTGCCGTGGAGGCCACCCCGGCAGCGGCTGGCAGCTCGCCAGTCATCATCAACGAGGCGTACCTCAGCGGCGGCAGCGCCGGAGCCGCCTTCAAGAACAAGTTCGTCGAGCTTCACAACACCTCCGACGCCCCGGTTTCGCTGGACGGCTGGTCCCTCCAGTACCGCTCCGCGTCGGGAACCGGAGTCCCGAGCAGCGTCGTACCGCTCACCGGCACCATTGCGGCCAACGGCCTCTACTTGCTCAAGGGCGGGAGCAATGGCACGGTCGGGCTGGATCTGCCCGCCGCTGACTCCACGGCCACCGGATTCAACCCTGCCATCGGCGGCGGAACAATCGTGCTGGCGAAGCAGGCAGCCGCTGTCACCGACCTCGCCACCGGGTCCGTCGTCGAACCGGCCAACGTGGCCGATCTCCTCGGTTACGGCAGTTCGCTGACCTTCGAAACACTGGCGGCCAAAGCGCCGTCGGGCACCGGTGACGTCAAGAGCCTGAACCGCAGCAATGGCGTTGACAGCAACAACAACTCCGCGGACTTCACCCTGAACGCCACCATCACCCCCAAGGCCCCCAACGGTGCAGCCGCCCCGGTCGATCCCCCGGTCGATCCCGGCCCCGTCACTCCCCCCGCCGTCAGGACCATCGCCGAAATCCAGGGCGAGGGCGTCGCGAGCCCGCTCGTCGGGACTTCGGTCATCACCCGCGGCAAGGTCACCGCGACGTTCCCCACCGGCGGGTTCGCCGGCTACTACATCCAGACCCCCGGCTCCGGCGGCGACCTGACCCCGGCGAACCACACGGCGTCGGACGCCATCTTCGTCTTCTCAGCGGCCACGGCCGATTCCGTGCAGATCGGCGACTACGTCGAGGTGACCGGCGCGGTCAGCGAATACTTCGGCATGACCCAGGTGACGGTCGCCGCTGCAGCGGACCTGAAGAAGCTCACCGAGGCTGCCCCCGAGGTCAAGGCCACCGGCTTTGCCCTCCCGGCCGAGGAAGCCTTCCGCGAAGCGCTCGAAGGCATGCTGCTGACCCCGCAGGGACCCGTCACGGTCACTGACAACTACTCGCTGAACCAGTACGGCGAAATCGGTCTGGCCGGAGGCACCACCCCGCTGGAGCAGCCCACCGCCGTCGCGCCCTACGGCTCCGCCGAATACACCGCCACCGTCGCCGCCAATGCCGCCCGCGGCATCAAGCTCGACGACGGCGCCACCACCAACTTCCTCAAGGACGCCGGCACCAAGGCGCTGGAACTGCCGTACCTGACCACGGCGGACCCCGTCCGCGTGGGCGCACCGGTGAGCTTCAAGACCAACGTCGTGCTCAACTTCGCCAACGGCTCCTGGAAGTTCCAGCCGCTGACCCACCTGACCCCGGCCAACGCGGAGGCCGTCCAGCCCGCCAGCTTCGGCGCGACCACCCGCACGGAGGCCCCGGCGGCCGTGGGGGGCAACCTCAAGATCGCCTCGTTCAACGTGCTCAACTACTTCCCCACCACCGGTGACCAGCTCACCGGATGCACGTACTACACCGACCGCGCCGGCAACCCGATCACCGTCCGCGGCGGCTGCGACGCCCGCGGCGCGGCCAACGCCGAAAACCTCCAGCGCCAGCAGGACAAGATCGTTGCCGCCATCACCAAGTCCGGCGCCGACGTCGTGTCCCTCATGGAAATCGAGAACTCAGCGCAGTTCGGCAAGAACCGTGACGACGCCCTGGCCAAGCTGGTCGATGCCCTGAACATCGCCACCCCGGGGATCTGGGACTACGTCCGAACGCCCGCCAACGCACCCCCGCTGGCCGACGAGGACATGATCCGCACCGCCTTCATCTTCAAGAAGTCCGCAGCGGAGCCGGTGGGCGAGTCCATCATCCACAACGACACCGTGGCCTTCGCGAATGCCCGCAAGCCGCTGGCCCAGGTCTTCAAGCCGGTCGGCGCGGCCGATGACAAGAAGTTCATCGCGATCGCCAACCACTTCAAGTCCAAGGGCTCAGCCGCCACTCCGGAGGACACCGACAAGGGCCAGGGCGCCTCGAACCTCGCCCGCACCGCACAGGCCCGGTCCCTCCTCGCGTTTTCCAACGAGCTGCAGACCGCCAAGGGCACCGACAAGGTCTTCCTGATCGGCGACTTCAACGCCTACGCCAAGGAAGACCCGATCAACGTCTTCACGGCCGCCGGTTACGTCAACCAGGACGAAAAGGCCCGGAACGCCGATGGCTCCGCCAAGCACTCCTACCTTTTCGGTGGCCTGGTGGGCTCACTGGACCACATCCTCGCCTCACCGGGCGCCAACGCCATCGTCACCGGCGCTGACATCTGGAACATCAACTCCGTGGAGTCCGTGGCCCTGGAGTACAGCCGCTACAACAACAACGTGACCGACTACTACGCTCCGGACCAGTTCCGGGCGAGCGACCACGATCCGGTGGTCGTGGGGCTTGATCTGCCCTCCACTCCTGCCAGCGTTGAGCTGAACTTCCTTGGCATCAACGATTTCCACGGCCGTATCGATTCGAACACCTTGTTCTTTGCAGGCACGATCGAGAAGCTGCGAGCCGCGGCTGCCCCCGGCGCCACGGCATTCCTCTCCGCCGGTGACAACATCGGCGCTTCACTGTTCGCCTCGGCCGTTGCCCAGGACCAGCCGACCATCGATGTGCTGAACGCCCTTGAGCTGCGGACCTCCGCCGTGGGCAACCACGAGTTCGACGGCGGCTGGGCCGACCTGCGCGACCGCGTCATCGCGGGCGGCAGCAACGCCAAGTTCCCCTACCTGGGCGCCAACGTCTACCAGAAGGGCACCACCGAGCCGGTCCTGCCGGAATACACCGTGCTCGACATGAACGGCATCAAGGTCGCCGTGATCGGCACGGTTACGCAGGAAACGCCCTCGCTGGTCACTCCTGCCGGCATCGCCGACCTCGAATTCGGCGACCCCGTCGACGCCATCAACCGCGTCGCCGCGAAGATCAAGGCGGACAACCTGGCCGACGTGATCATCGTGGAAAACCACGACGGCGCCGGTTCCGGTGTGCCCGAAGGCTCCACCCTGGAGCAGGAAGTCGCCGCCGGCGGCCCCTTCGCCAAGATGGTCACCGAGGTCACCCCGGATGTTGCCGCGATCTTCAACGGCCACACCCACAAGCAGTACGCGTGGGCTGCCCCGGTCCCCGGCGTTGACGGCAAGACCCGTCCGATCGTCCAGACCGGAAACTACGGCGAGTTCATCGGCCAGATCCGCCTCACCATCGACACCGCAACCATGGCGGTCACCAGCTACACGGCCGCCAATGTCAAGCGCACCACTTCCGCCGACCAGCCGGCGGCCGACCTCGTGGCCAAGTACCCTCGGGTCGCCGCCGTCAAGACCATCGTTGACAAGGCCCTGGCCGACGCAGCAGTGGTCGGCAACCAGCCGGTCGGCTCGGTGACCGCGGATATCACCACCGCGTTCACGCCTGCCACCGCCACCACCCCGGCAACGCGCGATGACCGTGGCAGTGAGTCCACCCTGGGCAACCTGGTCGCGGACTCCCTGGTGGATTCACTCAAGACCCCGGAACTCGGCGGCGCCGAGATCGGCGTCGTCAACCCGGGCGGCCTGCGCAACGAGCTGTACTACGCCCCGGACGGGACCATCACCTACGCCGAGGCCAACGCGGTCCTGCCGTTCGTGAACAACCTGTGGACCACCTCGCTGACCGGCGAGCAGTTCAAGGCGCTCCTGGAGCAGCAGTGGCAGACCAACCCGGACGGCACGGTTCCCAGCCGCGCCTACCAGCAGCTCGGCCTGTCCAAGAACGTCAACTACACCTACGACGCCGCCCGCGCCGCCGGTGACCGGATCACCTCGATCCGGGTCAACGGCGCGCTGATCGACCCGGCGCAGTCCTACCGGATCGGAACGTTCAGCTTCCTGGCAACGGGCGGCGACAACTTCCGCATCTTCAAGTCCGGCAGCGACACCAAGGACTCCGGACTCGTGGACCGCGACGCGTGGATCAAGTACCTGCAGGCACAAAGCCCGGTCTCGCCGGACTTCGCCCGCCGCTCTGTTGCCGTGGTGAACACCACCGCCGCCGAGGTCAAGGGCGGGGAGGCCATCACCCTGGCCGTCTCCAAGCTGGACCTCACCTCGCTGGGCAGCCCGGTGAACACCTCGCTGCGCGCCGAGTTCACGGACTCGAACGGAACCGTCACGGATCTGAGCTCGGTACCGGTTTCCGCCGGCGCCGCCACGGTTGATGTGAAGGTTCCCGCCGGCGCAGCAGCCGGCACAGGCACCCTGGTGCTCACGGCCGTCGAATCCGGCACCGTGGTGAAGACGGCCGTCCTGGTCGCAGCCAGCGTCCCGGCCCCGCCGACGTGCACCGCGCCGGTCAAGCCCAAGAAGTCCGCGGACCTCGTGGGCCAGGTGAATTACGGCAAGGCAATGGCCGCCTACCGCCACTGCCTCAAGGGCTAGCTTCGTAGCCCTGCACCAGTGAGCATGCCCTCCCCCGGGCTGCAGCGGTGGACATATAGCCCATATGTCCATTGCTCAGCCCGGACGGAGGGCATGCTCATTTTTCGTGGGCCCGGCGGGAGGGCATGCCCATTTTTCGCGGGCGGTCCGGAGGGCATGCTCCTTTTTTCGCGGGGTTAGCGTCCGAGGATGGCCCGGGCAATCTCGTCGGCGTCCCGCAGGGTGCGCTGGCCACTGCGGTACACGGGTCCGCTCTTCTGCCGGGCTTCGGCCGCGATGGCGGTTCCCCACTGCACCGCGGACAGCTGCAGACCCAGGACGTATAGGCCTTCGGTCACCGAGCCGTTCGCGCCCAGCGGCCGGTACGGATGCGGCGTCACGTCCAGCCCGGACGTCGGCACCGGCGCCCCTTCCACCGTCATCATGAGCCGCGGGCGGACCAGGCCTTCGGCGAGCAGCTGCTCCAGCAGGGGCGATTCGTTGGCCGTGACCATGTTGGCCGGCGCCAGCGCCTCAACCATGGCCACGGCCTGCACCACTTCCCCGAAACCATCTTCCGCGCTGTTCCCCACCCAGGGCGAGACCGCCGTGAACGTCCCGGCCTTGCGGTCCACGCCGAACTTCGGGTCCGGGCCGACGAACCGGACGACGCCGGCGCTGACCAGGGCCGCGAGCTGTTCGGACCGGAGCGCCGGCGGACCGCTGGCCAGGCCTTCGACGAAGGATTCGAACCAGCCGCGGAGTCCCGCGACCCAGGATTCATCGGTGATGCCGCCGTCCGCGACGGCGGTCTTCAGCACCGCCCGGCCGTGGTGCAGGGCGCCGATGGTCATCTTCACCGGGTCGTCCTCGCCCAGCGCGGAACGCCTGGCGTCATCGAGCAGATAGTCGACGACGGCGTTGTCGAGTTCCGCACGGGAGGCGAACGACCTCCCGGCCAGCGGCGCCGCGAGTCCCAGCAGGTTGAGGCGGTGGGCGGGGCGGACGTGGATCTCCAGCACGGAGTCCACCACGTCGTCCCATTTCGCGGCCGAGTGCGCGTGCGGATGGAGGGCCTCCTCCAGCGCCTGCAGGAACTCCTTCGGGTCCGTCACGATGGCGCCCGGCTGCGAGCGCGCCAGCGTCGAGTAGTAGGCCCAGAGGGCGTCGCGGTGCAGGAGGGGCCAGAGGTCATGGTCGAAGGCAGGCCGGATTCCCGCCTCCGCGAATTTCGCCAGGGCGCTTTCGGTGCAGTACCTCAACGTCACGGCGTCGGGATAGTAGCCGGCGAGGGTCGCCTTGGCCCGGTACGGGGTGCCGCGACGGGAGGCTGCGATGATGAGCGGTTCGCGGCCGGAGGGAAGGTAGCGGAGTCCGCCGTTTTCGCCGGCCAGGAACCGTCCGCCGCGGCCTTCGGTCAGCTGGCCCATGGCGTCGAAGAAGTTCAGGCCCATGCCGCGCACCAGAACCGGTTTGACCGCCGGCACCAGCGCCCAGTCGACGTCGGCCGGAGCCGCCGGAGGCAGGTACAGCAGCCCGAGGTCCTGCGCCGCCGTCTGGAGTTCACGTTGTTCGGGGTTGAGCCGCGATTCCAGGTGGCCGAGGGCCAGAACCACGGAATCGACGGTGAGGACCGCGCCGTCGGCCAGTCCGACGTCGAACCTCACCCGGCCGTCCTCGCCCTCCCCGGCTCGGGGCGCGGCAGCATGGCGGACGAAAGTCGCCGTCGTGTCGTGGAATTCCACCGTAGCGCCGGCGGGGAGGCGGGACAGCAGCTCCTCCAAGGTGGAGCGCAGGTAGCGCCCGTACAGGGCCCGGCTGGGGAAGTCCGCCGCACCCAGCCCGGAGAGTTCTGCACGTTCCTCGGCCGAGAGGCAGGGGTGGGGCTGTTCCTGCTGCAGTTCACGCCACCTGTCGAAGGTGTGGCCGGCGAGCGGCCGCGCGAGGTCGGGGTCCTCGGGGATGACCGTGGGGTAGAACGACTGCGTGTTCATCAGGTAGAGCCGGGACTGGCCGGGCTGCCAGACGTGTCCCGGCCCCGCGGGATACGGGTCGATAACGTCGACGTGCAAGGTGGCGTCCGGTCCGGCAGGCACCCAGTTGGCCAGCAGCCGCTCCAGTGCGCTGGTGCCCCGGGGACCGGCGCCAATCACTGCCGTCCGGATGCTCTGCGATATGCCCACGGCATCCAGCGTATCCGCTACCGGCCCGCAGCCCGGACCCGGGTGAGGGACCCGGGACGGGTTCCGCCGGGCTGCGGCTTGACTTGCTACTGGTGCGCGGATGTTGCTTGGATGGAAAAATGACCACCGCTGAAGCTGCTCCCCCGCCCGCGTCCGACCGTCCCGCCGCGAGCGCCCCCGCGGACACCGCAGGGGGAACCGCGCCCGAACCCGTTGACGAAAACATCTGGCTCGAGGAGATCTACGGCGAGGAACAGCTGGCCTGGGTCCGGGAGCAGAACGCCCGCACCGAGGAGCTGCTGGAGGATGCCGAGTACACGGCCCTGGAGGGCAGCATCCTGGAGGTGCTGGACTCCCCCGACCGGATCGCGATGGTGGGCAAGCACGGCGAGTGGTACTACAACTTCTGGAAGGACCGGGAGAACCCGAAGGGCCTGTGGCGCCGGACCAGCTGGGACAGCTACCGCGGCGGGGCCCCGGAGTGGGACGTCCTGCTGGATGTGGACGCGCTGGCCGCGGCGGAAGGCGAGGAGTGGGTCTTCCACGGCGCCAACTTCCTGCGCCCGGCCGCCGGAGAGCCGCACCGGCGCGCGCTGCTGGCACTCTCCCCCGACGGCGGCGACGCAAACCGCTACCGCGAGTTCGACGTCGAGTCCCGCAGCTTCGTGGACCCCGCTGCCGGCGGCTTCGACCTGCCGGCCGCGAAAGGCAACGCCTCCTGGCTCGACGCGGACACCCTGCTGGTCTCCTCCACCGCCGAGGGACTGCCCGCCACCACGTCCTCCTACGCCCGAACCGGCGTCAAGCTGCGCCGCGGCGGATCCCTGACCACGGCGGAGCGGCTGTTCGACATCCCCGAGGACCACATGATGGCCCTCGTGGCGCATGACTCCACCCCGGGCTTCGAGCGGACCTTTGCCGTGGACTGGATCAGTTTCTTCGAAAAGACCACCTCGGTGCTGCGCGACGGCCGGTGGGTTCAGCTCGACGTCCCGCTGGACGTCAACCTCAGTGCGCACCGCAAATGGCTGCTGTTCCGGCCGCAAAAGGACTGGACCGTCGGCGCGGCGACCTACCCGGCAGGATCCCTGCTCGCGGCCGGCTTCGAGGATTTCCTGGCCGGCAGCCGGGAAGTGTCCGTGCTGTTCACCCCGGATGAGCACACCTCCCTGCAGTCCTGGAGCTGGACGCGGGACTTCCTGCTGCTGAATCTGCTCCGCGACGTCTCCTCGGAGATCCGCGTCCTCGATCCGCAGCAGCCCGGGACGGACACCGCCTGGGCTTCCACCGTGCTGGACGCCTGCCCGCCGCTGCACGACGTCAACGCCTACGCCGTCGACGACGAGGACACCGCCATCGGTTCGGACGACGACTCGGACGATGACGGTACCGACGGCGCCGCACCGCCAGCCGAAGGGGAGGCTCCCGGGGCCGGGAACGACTTCTGGCTCGTGGCCACCGGTTTCACCACCCCGAGCACCCTGACCCGCGGGACCCTGAAGCGCACCGCCCGGGGCGGCGTGGACGGCACGCACGAGGTGATCCGGTCCTCGCCGTCGTTCTTCAACGAAGACGCCTACGAAGTCCAGCAGCACTTTGCCGTGTCCCAGGACGGCACCCGGGTGCCGTATTTCCAGGTGGCATCCAAGGGCCTCGTGCTGGACGGCCAGAACCCCACGCAGCTCTCCGGATACGGCGGCTTCGAGATCTCCCGGACCCCCGCGTACAGCGGCGCGGTCGGCCGCGCCTGGCTGGAACGCCGCACCCAGGAATGCGCCGGGCCCGAGGGGGGTGCCCCGCACACCCGTGGCGGGGTCTACGTCGTGGCGAACATCCGCGGCGGCGGCGAATATGGTCCCTCGTGGCACCGCGCGGCGCTGCAGGACAAACGGCACCGGGCCTACGAGGATTTCGCCGCCGTGGCGGCCGACCTGATCTCCCGCGGCGTGACGTCGCGCGAACGGCTCGGCTGCGTCGGCGGATCCAACGGCGGCCTGCTGGTGGGGAACATGCTCACCCGGTATCCGGAGCTCTTCGGGGCCGTCTCCTGCGGGGTGCCGCTGCTGGACATGCGCCGCTACACCAAGCTGTCCGCCGGATACTCCTGGATTGCCGAGTACGGCGATCCGGACGTCCCCGAGCAGTGGGACTTCATCAGGACGTTTTCCCCCTACCACCTGCTCAGGGACGGGGTGGACTACCCGGAGACGTTCATCTGGACGGCCACCTCGGACGACCGCGTGGGGCCGGTCCAGGCGCGCAAAATGGCCGCCCGCATGCAGGCGATGGGCATCCCCAACGTCTGGTTCCACGAGGCGCTGGAAGGCGGCCACGCGGGTGCCTCGGACAACCGGCAGGCCGCGGCGCTGCAAAGCCGCAGCCAGCACTTCCTCTGGCGGGCCCTGGCGGGCCGGAGCGCCTGAGCTCCGGCACTTCCCCGACGAGCCACGCGGGGTCACTTTGCGCCCAGGCCGCGGCCGGGATGGGCCGAAAGTGAACCCGCGTGGCTCGTTTTGCACTGCATGGCCCCTTCTGCGTATCCTTGGTTGGCTAGTTAATAGCAATTGGAGACGTGCCAGAGCGGCCGAATGGGCTTCACTGCTAATGAAGTGTGGGGCACAACTCCACCGGGGGTTCAAATCCCCCCGTCTCCGCGTTTGGCCCCGGTCCTGGACCGGGGCCTTTTGCGTACCCGGGCACGTCCGGGTGCCGGACACCGGGCGCCGTCCCGGCGGCCCGGATGGCAGGATAAGCCCATGTCGAGCAACAACGCGTTTGACGCGATCATCGTAGGCGGCGGCCATAACGGCCTGGCCGCGGCCGCATATCTGTCCAAAGCCGGCCGGAAGGTCCTGCTGCTGGAGAAACTGGAGCACCCCGGCGGTGCCGCGGTGTCCGCCCAGGCGTTCGACGGCGTCGACGCGCGCCTCTCGCGGTATTCCTACCTCGTGAGCCTGCTCCCGCAACAGGTCATCGACGACCTTGGGTTGCGCATCCGGCTGGCCCGGCGCCGGTACTCGTCCTACACCCCCGACCCGCACGACGGCAGCAACGCCCTGCTGGTCGACAATGGGGATGCCGAGGCCACGGCGGCGTCCTTTGCCGCCGTCGGCGCTCCCGCCGGCGAATTCCACGCCTTCACCGAGTTCTACGCCGGCTGCCGCCGGCTCACCGAGGCGCTCTGGCCCACCATGACGTCGCCGCTGCCGACCCGCTCCGAGGCGAGGGCTCTCGCGGCCGGTGCCGGTGCGGCGGAGGTGTGGGAGGCCATGGTCGAACGGCCTCTCGGGGACAGCATCGCCCGGTCGCTGCAGCACGACCTGGTCCGCGGCGTGGTGCTGACGGACGCCCTGATCGGAACCTTTGCCCGGGCCGGCGACGAGGATCTGCAGCAGAACATCTGTTTCCTGTACCACCTGGTCGGCGGCGGGACGGGCGACTGGGACGTACCCGTCGGCGGGATGGGCGCAGTGTCCGGCGAACTGGAACGCTCCGCCCGTGACGCCGGCGCGACCATCCTGACGTCCGCTGAGGTCACCGCCGTCCGCCCGGGAGGCGCGGTCAGCTACCGGCATAACGGAGCAGAGCGGACGGCCACCGCGTCCTGGGTCCTCGCCAACGTGGCCCCGGTGGTGCTCGACCGGCTCAGGAGCTCCGGGGCTTCCAACGGCACCGCCCCGGACACAACACAGAACCCGAACCATCTCCGGGAGGGCGCCCAGGTCAAGGTGAACCTGCTGCTGAAACGGCTCCCCCGGCTGCTGGACCCGAAGGCCAGCCCGGAGGCTGCCTTCGGCGGGACATTCCACATCAACGAGACCTGGTCGCAGCTCGACGCCGCCTACCTCGCCGCCGCGGCCGGAACCATCCCGGACCCGCTGCCCTGCGAGATCTACTGCCATTCCCTCACGGACCCCAGCATCCTGTCCCCGGAACTGCAGGCCTCCGGAGCGCAGACCCTCACCGTGTTCGGCCTGCACGTCCCGGACCGGCTGATCACAGCGGACAACAACGACCAGCGCCGGGCGGAACTGCAGGCCGCGGTCCTGAAGTCCCTGAACTCGGTCCTGGCCGAACCCATCGAGGAGCTGCTGGTGGCCGGCCCGGACGGGCAGCCCTGCATCGAAACCAAAACCACCCTGGACATTGAACGCGCGGTCGGCATGCCGCGGGGCAACATCTTCCACGGGGGCCTCGACTGGCCCTTCGTCGAGGACAACGCACCGCGGGACACCCCGGCGCAGCGCTGGGGCGTCGCGACGGATGACCCGCAGCTCCTGCTCTGCGGCTCCGGGGCCCGGCGCGGCGGTGCCGTCAGCGCCATCGGCGGGCACAACGCGGCCATGGCAGTGCTGGAGTCCGGGTCCCTGGAATCCGGGCCGTTGGGATCCGCCCGTGCTTCGCAGGGCTAGGCCGGGCGCCGCAGTGGCCCGTGCATGACTAAGCCTTCACCGCCTGCTGGCACCCCGGCGGACCAGTGGAGTCCACGGCTGGCCCTGCTCGTCGCGGCGACGTTTTTTATGGAGTTCCTCGACGGCACCGTCCTGGTCACCGCGATCCCCAGCATCGCGGCGGACTTCTCAGTCCCCTCGGCTGACGTCAACATCACCATGACCGCCTACCTGTTGACGGTGGCGATGGGGATCCCGCTCAGCGGCTGGCTGGCCGAACGCCTCGGGGCACGGCGGGTGTTCTGCCTGGCCATTGCGACGTTCACGGTGGCCTCGCTGTTGTGCGCGCTCAGCCAGGACCTGACCATGCTGACCCTCAGCCGGGTGCTGCAGGGTGCGGGCGGCGCCATGATGGTCCCCGTGGGCACCCTGGTGGTGCTCCGCGGAACGGCCAAGAAGGACCTGCTCCGCGCCACGGCCTACCTGGTCTGGCCCGGACTGCTGGCGCCGGTCCTCGCCCCGCTGGTGGGAGGCGCGCTCACCACGTTCCTGTCCTGGCACTGGATCTTCCTGATCAATCTCCCGCTGGGCCTCGCGGCGTTCCTCGCGGCGCTGCGGCTGGTCCCGAGCACCGCGGGTGACCGGACACGGCGCCTGGACTGGCTGGGGCTGGCCCTCACGACCCTGGGCGTGGGGGCCGTCGTGGTGGGGCTGGAGCTGGCCGGCGGCCGCGAGTCCGGCGGCCTTGCGACCGCCAGCTTCACCGCCGGGCTGCTGTTCCTGGTCACGGCTGTCTGGTGGATGCGGCGGGCCCGCTCCCCCTTGTTCGACCTCGGGGTTTTTTCCGCCCGGACGTTCTGCGCCACGGCGACCGGCGGGTTCGTCTACCGCCTGACCATCAGTGCCGTGCCCTTCCTGCTGCCGCTGATGTTCCAGATCGGCTTCGGCTGGGATCCGCTGCGCGCCGGGGTCCTCGTCGCGGCAGTGTTTCTGGGCAATATCGGGATCAAGCCCGCCACGACCCCGCTCATCCGGCGCTTCGGCTTCAAGCCGGTGCTGGTCTTCGCGTCGCTGGCCTCGGCGGTGACCTTTGCGCTGTGCGCCCTGCTCGATGCCGGCACCCCGGAGCCGCTGATCTTCGCGTTGCTCGTGGCCAGCGGAGCCTTCCGGTCCATCGGCTTCTCGGCTTATGCCTCCGTGCAGTACGCCGACGTCGTTCCGGCCCAGCTGCCGTCCGCCAACGCCGTCTCCGCCACCCTGGTGCAGCTCGCGACGGCGGCCGGGATCGCCATCGGGGCCCTGCTGATCCGGGTTTATGAGGCCGGCGGCCCGCTGCTGGGCGGGGTGGGGGCGGCCGGCGGGGATCCGGCGGCACCGTACCGGGCCGCGTTCCTGGCGCTTGCCGTGGTCATGCTCCTGAGCACCCTGGACAGCCTGGCGCTGCCCCGCCACGCCGGGGCCGAGGTCAGCCGGCCTGGCCAAGCACCAACGGCAGCACAGCGCCGGCGCCCGCGAGCCTGAGGGCCCGGCCGGCGACGGTCACGGTCCAGCGGCTGTCGACCAGATCGTCGATCAGCATCACGCTCTGGCCCTGGATTCCGGCCAGGGCGGCTTCCAGTTCCGGCCCCACCACGAGCCGGTCCCAGACCCCGGCGAGCCGGTAGGCGCTGTTGCCGCCGCGCCCGCCGGTCGGTCCGCCGTGCTCGAGCTGCAGCTGCCCCAGGTAGGGGATCCGGCCGATTTCCGAGATGCCCCGGGCCAGCGAGTCCACCAGGGCAGGCTTGCCGCGGGACGGGACGCTGATGATGGCGGCGGGCCGGCCTGCCCCGCTCCAGCCGGGCGTGCGGGCGTCGCCGGCGCCCCACTCGCGCAGCACCTGGACGCAGGCCTGCAGCATGCCGGGGTCCACGGTCCGGTCGGGGGCTCCGGCGGCGAAGGCTTCGCGCAGGGCGCCGCCCCAGCCGAGGTCCGTGAGCCGTGCCAGCGCGCGGCCGCCGGCGACGCTTTCCTCGGGCTTGAACTTGCCCTTCACGGGCACGCCCAGGCGGTCCATGCCGCTGGGCCACTGCAGCCGGGGTTCCAGCGGGACACCGGCGCGGCTCAGCGTCTGGCCCGCGGCTTCGGTGGCCGACGCGGCAATGTCCGCCGGGAACCATTGTCCGGCGCAGTTGTCACAGCGGCCGCAGGCGCGGGCGGTCTCATCGTCGAGGACCGAGGTGATGTATTCCATCCGGCAGCCGGCGGTGTCCTGGTAGATGACCATGGAGTCCTGCTCGTCCACCCGGGCCGACGCGATCCGGCTGTACCGCTCGGCGTCGTAGGTCCACGGCTGGCCCGTGGAACGCCAGCCGCCGCCCACCCGCTCCACGGCGCCGTCGACCGCCAGGACCTTCAGGAGCAGCTCCAGCGGCGTCCGGCGCAGATCCACGCGCGCCTCCAGCGCAACCGTGGACACGGCGGTCCCCGCTTCTGCGAGGGCGGTCAGCACCGCTCCGGCCTTCTCCTCCGACGGCATCGACGCGGTGGCGAAGTACTGCCAGATGTCCCGGTCCTCGGACCCGGGCAGCAGCAGCACGTCGGCGTTGGCGGCCCCACGGCCGGCACGGCCGACCTGCTGGTAGTAGGCCACGGGCGAGGACGGCGCCCCCAGGTGCACCACGAACCCGAGATCCGGCTTGTCGAAGCCCATGCCGAGCGCCGAGGTGGCCACGAGGGCCTTGACTTGGTTGTCCTTCAGGAGTTGCTCGGCGCGTTCCCGGTCGGCCGGGTCGGTGCGTCCGGTGTAGGCCAGCACCTCGTGCCCGGCTTCGGCGAGGAGCCGTGCGGTGTCCTCGGCGGCGGAGACCGTCAGGGTGTAAATGATTCCGCTGCCGGGCAGGTCCTTCAAATGGGTGAGCAGCCAGCCGAGCCGGTCGCGGGAGTCCGGCAGGCTCAGCACGCCGAGCCGCAGCGATTCCCGGCCCAGGGCGCCGCGGATGGTCAGCACACCGGCGCCCAGCTGCTCCTCGATGTCGTGGACCACCCGGGAGTTGGCCGTGGCGGTGGTGGCCAGCACCGGCACCGACTCCGGCAGCTGGGTGATCAGGTCGGCGATGCGGCGGTAGTCGGGACGGAAGTCGTGGCCCCAGTCCGAGATGCAGTGGGCCTCATCGATGACCAGCAGCCCGGTGCGGCGGATCAGCTCGGGGAGCTGGTTCTCCCGGAACGAGGGATTGGTGAGCCGCTCGGGCGAGACCAGCAGGACATCGACCTCATCGGCCGCGAGCTGTTCGCGGACGGTGTCCCATTCCAGCTGGTTGGCGGAGTTGATGGCCACGGCCCGGACCCCGGCCCGTGCCGCGGCGGCTACCTGGTCACGCATGAGGGCCAGCAGCGGGGAGACGATCAGGGTGGGCCCGGCGCCGCGGCGCCGGAGCAGCAGGGACGAGACAAAGTACACCGCCGACTTTCCCCAGCCGGTGCGCTGCACGACGAGGGCCCGCCTGCCGCCGTCGACGAGGGCCTCAATGGCCTCAAACTGGCCGTCATGGAACTCCGCGGCCGGGTGCCCGACCAGCTCGCGCAGCACTTCCTGGGCCTGCTCCCGGGTTCCGGCTCCCCCGGCGGAACCGGCGGGGCCGGCCCCTCCAGCGGGGGCGGCGGAAGCGGAAAGGACTGCAGCGTTCTGGTTATTGGCCATTGCTTCAGTATCCCAGCCCCCTCCGACAGCCGCGAAGCCGGGGGCGCCGCTATGTGGACAATCACAGCGGATCCGCCCGCTCTCCGGCGGCAGGAGGACCACACGATCGCTCCTCCACAGCACGGTTCGGCCGTCAACGTAAGATAAGACGCGTGACTATGGACCAGACAAAGACTTTTGACCTCTCGGCCTCCTTCAAGGCCTACGACGTGCGCGGCATCGTCGGCGAGTCGATCACCGCCGAGATCGTCGAGGCGGTGGGCGCGGCATTCGTCGACGTGCTGGCGCTGGCGGGCAAAACGGTGCTGGTCGGCGGCGACATGCGCCCGTCCTCCCCCGAGTTCAGCAAGGCCTTTGCCAACGGCGCCGCCCGGCGCGGCGCCAACGTCCAGCTCCTCGACCTCATCTCCACCGATGAGCTCTACTACGCCTGCGGCTCGCTCAACGCGGCCGGCGCCACCTTCACCGCCAGCCACAACCCCGCAGAGTACAACGGCATCAAGATGGCCAAGGCCGGCGCCGAGCCGATCTCCTCCGAATCCGGACTCAAGGAAATCCAGGCCCGCGCCGAGGAATACCTCAACTCCGGTTCCATCCCCGCCGCCCCCACGCGCGGCCTGATCGGCGTGCACGACGTGCTGAAGGGCTACTCCGAGTACCTGCGCAGCCTCGTGGACCTCCGCGGCTCCCGTCCGCTGAAGGTCGTCGTTGACGCCGGCAACGGCATGGCCGGCCTGACCACCCCCGCCGTGCTCGGCGACGCCCTGCTGCCCAAGCTTCCCCTCGAGATCATTCCGCTCTACTTCGAGCTGGACGGTTCCTTCCCGAACCACCCCGCCAACCCGCTGGAACCGGAGAACCTGCGCGACCTGCAGGCCGCCGTCGTCGAGCACGGCGCGGACATCGGGCTGGCGTTCGACGGCGACGCCGACCGCTGCTTCGTCATCGACGAAAAGGGCGAACCCGTCTCGCCGTCCGCGATCACCGGCATGGTGGCCCGGCGCGAGATTGGCCGCGCACAGGGCCTCGGCGAGGCCAACCCCACCGTCATCCACAACCTGCTGACCTCCCGCGCGGTCCCGGAACTGGTGGAACGCCACGGCGGCCGGGCCGTGCGCACCCGCGTGGGCCACTCCTTCATTAAGGCTGTCATGGCCGCGGAGGGGGCCATCTTCGGCGGCGAACACTCCGCCCACTTCTACTTCCGCGACTTCTGGAACGCAGACACCGGCATGCTCGCCGCGATGCACGTCCTGGCCGCCCTGGGCGAACAGGAGGGCCCGCTGTCCGAGCTTGGCCGCGAATACGAGCCGTACATGTCCTCCGGCGAGATCAACTCGGAAATCGAGGACAAGGCCGGCGCCGTGGAACGGGTCCGTCAGGATTTCCATTCCGAGGACGTTGAGGTGGATTATCTGGACGGCAGCACCTTCATCGCCACGGACGGCAGCTACTGGTTCAACCTGCGGCCCTCCAACACCGAGCCGTTCCTCCGCCTGAACGTCGAAGCCACGGACCGGGCCACCATGGAGCGTGTCCGCGAGCGCGTCCTGGCACTGGTCCGGGGCTAGAACCGTGTCGGAACGGCCAGCGAATCCCGTCACGGACTCCGCAATACAAACCTCCAGCGCGAACCCTGCCGGGACGGAATCGTGGCGCAGCAGCGTGCCGGAAGCCAGTGCCACCGATCTGGAGAACCTGCTCGGCACCGGAGTCGGCGCCGCCCAGGAACAGCTTGAGCGCAACGGCGGGTTCCTGCCGTTCGCCCTGGTGGTCGAAAACGACGGCGAGGTCCGGCTGGTTGCCGTCACTCCCGCCGACGCGGCCGAGGGAACGGACGCGGATTTCGACGCCGACTCGATGATCAGCGACCTGACCGAGCTGCTGCGCCAGCACCGGGACGAGTTCCGCGCCGCCGCCGTCGTGTGTGACATCACCCTGCTGGAGGAGGCCTCGGACGCGATCCACGTGGCCGCGGAGCACCGGGACGGCTCCCTCTTCGCCGCGGTCCTGCCCTACGCCGCCAACCCCGCGACCCACGAGCTGGAATTCGGCGAGCTCTCCGCGGATTCGAACGAGCCCGGCATCTGGGTGGACTAGACCGCCCGTAAACTGGTGTTATGAAGATCAACGCCTTCGCGGATGTAAGCCTGCGCGCCATGATGGTGCTCGCAGCCGCCCCCGACGGCGCGCTCCTCACCACCCAGAGCATCGCCGATGCCGTCGCGACCCCGTACAACCACGTCAGCAAGGCGATGGCGAAGCTGCGTGAACTGGGAATGATCGACGTCGAACGCGGCCGGCACGGCGGCTCCCGGCTCAGCAGCGCGGGACGCGTCGCCACCGTGGGCCAGCTGCTGCGCCAGCTGGACACCCGCACGGACCCGGCCGACTGCGTCGCGGCCGGCGGGGCATGTCCGCTGATCAACGAATGCCGCCTCCGCGGCGCCCTCTCCCGGGCCCGTGAGGCTTTCTACCGCGAACTGGACGAAATTATCGTCGCATCCCTGCCGACCTCCCGGCAGATGGCGCCGGTGTTCCAGGCGATCGGTCTGCGTCCCGGCCTCTGAGCGGAGCCGTGCTTCGCCCAAGCTGCCAGGCCCTGCCCGCCACGCCCGGGAATCCCCTCGATTTGGAGATGTTTTCTACGCCATGTAGAACTGATGCATAAATACTTGCATTTCAGATACAGGTATTATCGACGGTCCGGTTGAAGACCCCGGGCCACTATCTCAGGAGTCAACATGCTCTCGGACAAGTCCTTCCCCGTCATCGAGGCCACCCTCCCGCTGGTCGGTTCCCGGATCGGCGAAATCACC
Organism: Pseudarthrobacter sp. MDT1-56; assembly: GCF_059383555.1. Classification (NCBI taxonomy): domain Bacteria; kingdom Bacillati; phylum Actinomycetota; class Actinomycetes; order Micrococcales; family Micrococcaceae; genus Pseudarthrobacter; species Pseudarthrobacter sp. MDT1-56. Next base: position 236,677 of record NZ_JBWZCK010000006.1, on the reverse strand, counting down.
CCCAAGTTCTACGCCCGCCTCTTCGCAGCGCACCCGGAACTGCTGGACGGCCTTTTCAGCCGCTCGAACCAGCGCAACGGCAACCAGCAGCAGGCCCTGGCCGGAAGCATCGCCGCTTTCGCCACCCACCTGGTCAACAACCCCGGCACCCTGCCGGAGACCGTGCTTGCCCGCATCGCCCACCGCCACACCTCCCTCGGCATCACCGAACCGCAGTACCAGGTGGTCTACGAGCACCTCTTCGCCGCCATCGCCGAGGATCTGGCCGAAGTCATCACCCCCGAAATCGCCGAGGCCTGGACCGAGGTCTACTGGCTCATGGCGGACGCCCTGATCAAGCTCGAAAAGGGCCTCTACGCCGCACAGGCCAACAGCGTGATGTGGAGCCCGTGGCGGGTCGCCGCCAAGACCGCCGCCGGCACGGGATCGATCACCTTCACCCTGGAACCGGCCGACGACACCCCCATCACCCCCGCTCTTCCGGGACAGTACGTGAGCGTCAAGGTCACCGTTCCGGACGGACTGCGCCAGGTCCGCCAGTACTCGCTCTCCGGCGACGCCGGTACGAGCCGCAGCTTCACCACCAAGAAGGACGACGGCGGCGAAGTCTCCCCCGTGCTGCACGACACCGTCCAGGTGGGCGACATCCTCGAGATCTCCAACCCCTACGGCGAGATCACGCTCAAGGACGGCGACGGCCCCGTCGTCCTGGCTTCCGCCGGCATTGGCTGCACACCGACCGCCTCGATCCTGCGCTCCCTCGCGGACGCCGGCTCGGACCGCCAGGTCCTGGTCCTGCACGCGGAAAGCGATCTGGAGTCCTGGGCGCTGCGCTCCCAGATGACGGACGACGTCGAGCGCCTCGACGGTGCCGACCTCCAGCTCTGGCTCGAGCGGCCCGTCGCGGGAACCAAGGAGGGCTTCATGTCCCTGCGCGAAGTGGACCTGCCGGCCAACGCCTCGCTGTACCTGTGCGGTCCGCTGCCGTTCATGAAGAGCATCCGCAACGAGGCCATCAATGCCGGCATCCCGGCCACGAAGATCCACTACGAGGTCTTCGGCCCGGACATCTGGCTCGCCAGCTAAGGTACTCATCGATTGCTCCGTAACGGCCCTTTTGAGGGGTGAAAAGGGCCGTTACGGAGCAATGGATGAGCGTACTACGGCGGCCCCGCACCTTTCGCAGGTGCGGGGCCGCCGTCGTCGTGAGGTGTGCTGCGGGAAACGACCCGCACAGGGTGTCAGGTCGCGGACGGCACACCGGTGATCGCGTGGCCGAAGCGCAGGAGGTTACCCGGGTCGTAGCTGGACTTTGCGGCCCTCATCCGTTCGTAGACTGCGGGCGACCATGCCCTGGCTCGGTCGGCTTCATTGCCAGGCTCGCCATGGAAGTTGACCAGCGTGTATCCCGTGGAGTGGGGAGCCATCGCGTCCAGGACCCCGCGGATGGATGAGGCGACGGCCTCGGCGAACGGTGGCATGTTGAATCCGAGCAGGAAGAGCAGGAACGCCGCGTCCCGTCCGGACACGGCGTCCGGCAGCGCCCCGGCCCGGGCCAGGGCCCCGCCGAGCGGCCGGATTTCGACGAGGAGCAGCGGACAGTCGGAGCCTTCTCCGGTGAGATTCAGCAGGTCCGCGACCGTCTCTTCGCCGAAGTCTTTCAGGAGCGCTCCGCCGGCTGTGAATGGGAGCGGATCCGCCGGGTCCATGTGGATCTGGTCAACGTCGAGGTAGCTCATGGGCCCCGCCGTGTCCATCAACGGCCTCGAGACCGCCCGCATCGGGGCCAGCAGCGCGTCGCCGTCTTCGCGGGTCCCCAGGAAGGCGAAGCGCAGGTGCACGACGAACTGGCCCCGCAGCGGCGCGGGGACGAACTCCATGTCCGGAAGCCGGAGCAGGGAGATGGAGGGCGAGGCGTCGTCCGGCAGGCTGGGCAGCCAATCCCGGAACGCGGCCAGGATGAGGGCCGTGTCCGCCCCGGGATAGATGATCCCGCCGCCGTAGAACTCGCCCAGCGGGAAGAGGCTGAACTCGAGTCCTGTGACAATGCCGAAGTTGCCCTTGCCGCCGCGCATCAGCGCGAACAGCTCGGCTTCGGCCCCGGCATCGATCCGGCGCAGCGCGCCGTCCGCGGTCACGACCTCCATGCTGCGGACATGGTCCGCCGCAAACCCATGGGCGCGGCCCAGCACAGGCAGTCCGCCGCCGAGGGTGTAGCCGACGGCGCCGACGTCGGTACTTGAGCCGTGCAGTCCGACCAGCCCGTGCGGCACGCTCGCTTCCAGGACGCTGCGCCACTTCACCCCGGCCCCCACCCGTGCGGTGCGTTCGACCGGATCGATCTGCAGATCCTGCAGGCGCCGTGTGTTGATGAGCAGGCCGCCATGCACCGCAGAGTCAGCGCCGTGGCCGGTGGACTGGACTGCCACCGGCAGCCTGCGTTCTGCCGCCCATTTCACCGCGGCAGCGACGTCCTGTGCGTTCTCGGCCCCCAGGACGACGTCGGGCCGGTGGACTGTTGCGGCGTTGAACGCGAGCGTCTCTGCCGCGTATTCGGGGCTGTCCGGCAAAACGACCGGTCCACTGACAGCCGTGGACAGAGCCTGGATGTCGTCGGTGACAAGCATGAGGAGCTCCTGTGCTCTCGCGTGCTGCGAGCAGGTTGGGGGCACGGCAGCGCGCGCGTGGAACGGCCCCAGCATCCTCCCCAGTCGGCGGACGGCCCGGCTGATGATTGCGTTTAACCCTAGGGCCCGTTCTTCCCTGCGGTCTAGGGACCTAAGTCCCGGCGGCCGGCTCCCCTAAAGAAGACCCGACAGAGTAAGCACGACGGCGGCCGCGCACCTTTCGTAAGGTGCGCGGCCGCCGTCGTCGGATCTGCTGGCTGCTAGTGCGCTGCCATGCGTTCCTTCAGGCCTTCGAGCTCTGCGCGCAGGGCTTCGGGCAGTGAGTCGCCGAACTTGGCGTACCACTCCTCGATCGAGGCGAGCTCGGAATCCCACTCCTCGCGGTCCACGCGGACGGCGTCTTCCACGTGGGCGTGCGTCAGGTCCAGGCCGGCGAGGTCCAGCGAGTGACCGGCCGGCACGAAGCCGATGGGGGTCTCGACGGCGTCCGCCTTGCCCTCGATGCGCTCGATGGCCCACTTGAGGACGCGTGCGTTGTCGCCGAACCCGGGCCAGGCGAAGTCGCCGTCGGCCGTGCGCCGGAACCAGTTGACCAGGAAGATGTGCGGCAGGCGTTCCGGGTTGGCCTTCCCGGAGACACTGATCCAGTGCTTCAGGTAGTCGCCCGCGTCGTAGCCGATAAACGGCAGCATAGCCATCGGGTCGCGGCGCAGCACGCCGACCTGGCCGGCAGCGGCAGCCGTGGTCTCGGAGGAGAGCGTGGAGCCCATGAAGATGCCGTTGGTCCAGCTGCGGGCCTGGGTGACCAGCGGAACCGTGGTCTTGCGGCGGCCGCCGAAGAGGATTGCGGAGAGCTCCACGCCGTCCGGGCTGAAGTACTCCTCGGCCAGCATGTCGACCTGCGAGATCGGGGTGCAGAAGCGGGAGTTCGGGTGGGCTGCGGGCTGGTCCGAATCGGGAGTCCAGGAGTTGCCCTGCCAGTCGGTCAGGTGCGCCGGAACCTCGTTGGTCATGCCCTCCCACCAGACGCCGCCGTCGTCCGTGAGGGCAACGTTGGTGAAGATGCTGTGGCCCTTGGCGATGGCGCGCATGGCGTTGGGGTTGGTGCCCCAGCCGGTGCCCGGAGCGACACCGAACAGGCCGGCCTCCGGGTTGGTGGCGCGCAGTTCGCCTTCCTTGCCGATCCGCATCCAGGTGATGTCGTCGCCGAGGGTTTCGACCTTCCATCCCTCGATGGTCGGATCCAGCAGGGCGAGGTTGGTTTTGCCGCAGGCCGACGGGAAGGCAGCAGAGATGTAGTAGTTCTTCTTCTCCGGCGAGGTCAGCTTGAGGATGAGCATGTGCTCCGCGAGCCAGCCCTCATCCCGGGCCATCACGGACGCGATGCGCAAGGCGTAGCATTTCTTGCCCAGCAGGGCGTTGCCGCCGTAGCCGGAACCGAAGGACCAGATGGAGCGCTCTTCGGGGAAGTGCACGATCCACTTGTCCGTGTTGCAGGGCCAGGCGACGTCGGCCTGGCCGGGGGCCAGCGGCGCGCCCAGGGAGTGCAGGGCGGGGACGAAGAAGGCGTTCGTGGCGGTGATCTTGTCCAGAACCTCGGTGCCGATCGTGGCCATGATGCGCATGGAAGCGACAACGTAGGCGCTGTCTGTAATCTCCACGCCAAACTTGGGATCCTCGGCGTCAAGGTGGCCCATGACGAACGGGATGACGTACATGGGGCGGCCGCGCATGGAGCCGCGGAACAGCCCGCGCAGCTTCTCCTTCATCTCCGCCGGAGCCATCCAGTTGTTGGTGAAGCCGGCATCGCGTTCCTTCTCGGAGCAGATGAAGGTCTGCTCTTCGACGCGGGCCACATCGGCGGGGTCGGAGAATGCCGCGAAAGATTTGGGGAACAGCTTCTCGTTCAGGCGGGTCAGGGTGCCAGCCGCGACGAGCTCGTCCGTGAGCCGGGTGTTCTCTTCTTCGGAGCCGTCTACCCAGTGGATCCGGTCCGGCTGGGTCAGTTCAGCTACCTCTTCAACCCATGCCAGCAGGCCGGCATGTGTGGTGGGTGCTTTTTCAAGCAACGGTAGTCGCGCCAAATCTCCCATTACGGTTCCCTTCCTCGGGTTCAGTCGTGTTTCCTAAATGTAGGGCTAGATCACCCCCTGAAATCGGGCTTGGATGTGGGATGTCCGGGGGCTTGGAAATCAAAAACCGCGGAAATGCAAGGAAACACCAGTACGAAATGACCCAATTTTGTGACCAAGGTCACGTAGACCGGTCTAGTCGGGTAGATTACACCCGTTTCGATTTGTCACTACGGCCCCTCCTCGCGTAAAGTAATTCGAGGTTCGGGGAGCGAGAAGTTCCAAGAACTGAGAATGCGCCCATAGCTCAGCTGGATAGAGCGTCTGTCTACGGAACAGAAGGTCAGGGGTTCGAATCCCTTTGGGCGCACAGAGAAAAAGATCCGCACCGGTACGCCGGTGCGGATCTTTTGTTTAACGCCGACGGCTCGCCCCAGGCCCGACGGCGGGGCGACGTGCCCTGCGGGGCACGCCGCCCCGCTACGGGGCGACGGCCTGGCTGATCCGGAGCCGAATGCCGTCGAAGTGGCCGTTGAGCCGCTGCGCCGCGAGCGCCTTGTCCCCGGTGGCGACGGCCTCGTAGATCCCCCGGTGCAGGGCAGCTGCTCCCCGGAGATCGACCCCCTCGGTCCCGCCCAGCTCCACGTGCAGCCGTCGGTACACCTGCCAGAAGACGCCGAGCAGACTGACCAGCAGCTCGTTGTTGAGTGGCTCGAACAGCCGGCGGTGAAATTCGGCGTCCGCTTCGACGAAGTTCGCACCGCCGCCGGCCAGCGCCTCCATCCGGAGCACGGATTCCTCGACGGCCGCCAGGTGCTCGGCGGTCATCAGGTCCATGGCGGCCGCGATCAGCCCGGCCTCCAGCGCCTGCCGGATGTCCACCAGCTGCAGGGCCTCCTGCCCGTGATGCCGCAGCGACAACCGGCCCCGGAACGTGAGTCCGTCGGTCAGGGCGTCAAAATTGCTGGGCGCCACGAACATGCCGAAGCCGTGGCGGATTTCAATCACCCCCAGGGCCTGGAGTACCTTCAGCGATTCCCGCAAGGTGTTCCGGCCTACGCCCAGTGCGGCGGAGAGCTCATTCTCGGTCGGCAGCGGATCCCCGGCGTCCAGCTCACGCTCCAGGATCAGCTCCATGATGTCCGCCTGCAAGGCTCGCAGCCTGGCCTGAGCGCTGAACCTTGCCGGCGGCATGGGTCCGCCTCCCGTCACGCCCGGGCCGCCCGCTGCCCTGCCGTCAGCCCGGCTCGCGCCGCCGGCGGTTACGCTGCCTTCCGTCATGGCCCTGCCCTCCCCCAAGTGTGTTCCCCACAGTAGCGGTGGTCCCACGTCCTGCAAAGGGTGTTGGTCAACCCCTGCGGCCCGGCGCCGGGCGTAGGCTTTTGCCATGACGGCACAGCTTGCTCGGGAATTCGATGTCATTGTGATCGGCGCCGGCGCCGTGGGTGAAAACGTCGCCGAGCGCGTCGTGCAGGGCGGGCTGACCGCGGTGCTGATCGAGGCGGAGCTGGTGGGCGGCGAGTGTTCCTACTGGGCCTGCATGCCCTCCAAGGCGCTGCTGCGCCCCGGCACCGCCCTTCACGGCGCCCAGACCGTGCCCGGCGCCGCAGAGGCCGTCACTCGGACCCTGGACGTTGCCGCAGTCCTGAAACGCCGCGACTACTTTACGTCCAACTGGCAGGACGACGGCCAGGTCAAGTGGGTCCAGGACACCGGGATAGAGCTCATCCGCGGCCACGGCTGGATCACGGATGCCAGGAAGGTGGAAGTCGCCGGACTGGATGGCAACAGCTACGCGCTCACGGCACGGCACGCCGTCGTGGTGGCCACCGGATCTTCGCCGACAGTGCCGCCGATCGAAGGTTTGTCCGACGTGGACTACTGGACCACTCGGGAGGCGACCTCCGCGCGCGAGATCCCGGAGCGACTGGCAGTCCTGGGCGGCGGCGTCGCCGGCACCGAACTCGCCCAGGCCTTCGCCCGGCTGGGCGCCTCGGTCACCCTCGTGGCCCGCGGCAGCCTGCTGGGGGCCTTCCCGGAGGAGGCGGCCACGCTGGTCGCGGCCGGGCTGCGGGCGGACGGCGTCCGCCTCCAACTCCACACCGGAACCAGCAGCGTCCGCGAGAACGACGACGGCTCCCTCACGCTCGAGCTGGAGGGCGGCAGCACGGTGACGGCGGACAAGCTCCTGGTCACCACCGGACGGCATCCCGCCCTCGAAGGGATCGGCCTGGAGAGCGTCGGACTCGCCGCCGAGGACGGCGGGGAACTGCGGCTCAGCACCGACGCCACCGGCCTGGTGTCGGGCGGCGCCGGGAACGACGTCGAGCCGTGGCTGTACGCCGCCGGCGACGCCGCCGGGAAGGTCATGCTGACCCACCAGGGCAAGTACGGGGCGCGCGCCACGGGCGACGCCATCGCCGCACGGGCCAAGGGCGAGCTCAGCGGCGACGCCGCCTCGTGGAGCCGTTACGCCCGGACCGCCGACGACCACGCGGTGCCCAACGTCGTGTTCACCGATCCGGAACTGGCCAATGTGGGGCGGACCGTCCGGCAGGCGGAACGGGACGGCTTCAGCGTGTCCTCCGTGGAACTGCCCATCCAGGTGGCCGGATCCTCGCTGCACGCCGAACGATACGAAGGCTGGGCGCAGCTGGTCGTCGATGAGGACCGAAAGGTACTGCTGGGCGCCACATTTGCCGGCCCGGATGTGGCCGAGCTGCTGCACGCCGCCACGATCGCCGTCGTCGGCGAGGTCCCGCTGGACCGGCTCTGGCACGCCGTGCCGGCCTACCCCACGATCAGCGAAGTGTGGCTGCGGCTGCTCGAAGAGTACGGGCTCTGAGCCGCCGCCCACCGGCCGCACAGTTTGGTTGCTCACATTGCTTCGATCTTATTTGAACTGACCGGTCAGTTTAGTTAGCCTTGACGTAGACATTCTTCTGCGAAAGGCTCCCCTTGCTCCGCGTGCAACAACTCTCCGTGAACGGCAGACGGGACGTGCTGCTCCCGGCCACATCCCTGCAGGTCCGGCGCGGCGAGCTCCTGCTGGTTTCCGGCACCCGCCAGGACCAGCGCACCGCCCTGGCCCTGGCCCTGAGCGGACGCCTTAAACCCTCCTGCGGCCACTTCGCATGGGATGGCGCGGAGTGGGACGGAAGCGCCCGGATCAAGACCCTGCGGCAGGTCAGCGCTGTGGTGGACTCCCCCGGCGTGAACGAACCCGAGCAGCACCTCAGCGTCCGCGACCTCGTCACCGAGGACCTGGCCCTGATTCCGCGGCGTTACCGGGGTTCACTGCTGAGCCAGCCCTGGCTCAAGGTCAACCGCTTCGAGGACATCGCGGGGCTGTGGACCGAGCAGCTTCCGGCCGCCCGGCGGATCGGGCTGCTCACGTCCCTTGCCCTGGCGGACCCGCACACGGACCTGCTCGTGGTGGACTCCCCGGACCGCCACGGCGATCCGGATGACTGGCTGCCGCGGCTGGAGGAGCTGGCCTACGACGCCGGACGTCCGCTCGCCGTCGTCGCCACCGTGATGCGCGTCCCGGCCGGCTGGACCGGTCCTGCCACTGAGATCGGCAACGCCGGCGCACCAGCCGATGGCGACCGTCCCCTGGACGACCTTGACGCATCGAGCACGCGGGAAACCGAGGACGCATTGTGACCGTCTTGCGGCTGGCCCGCTCCGAACTCAAGCGCATGACCGGTGGCCTGCTGCCCAAGTTGACCATCCTGGCGCTGGTGATGGTGCCCCTGCTCTATGGCGCCGTCTACCTCTACGCCAACTGGGATCCCTACGGAAACCTGAACCAGATCGATGCCGCCCTGGTCGTGGAGGACACCGGAGCCACCTCCGCCGACGGCACCCGACTCGAGGCCGGCAGGAAGGTCGCCGAGAGCCTCGCGGACGGGCACGTCTTCAACTGGCAGGCGGTCTCCGGGCCGGAGGAAGCGGACCAGGGCGTGAGCACGGGCAAGTACGCCTTTGCCCTGAAGATCCCCCGGGACTTCTCCGCGAACCTGGTCTCCCCCGGCAGCTTCGACGCCGCCAACCAGGCCATGCTCAACGTCACCACCAACGACGCAAACAACTATCTGCTGAGCACCATCGTGGACAAGCTCACCACCGCCGTGCACACCACGGTGGCCACCGAGGTCGGCGAGGAAACCGCCAACCAGCTCCTCACCGGTTTCGGAACCATCCACGCCCAGATGCTCAAGGCCTCCGACGGCGCCGGGCAACTCGCCGACGGCGTTTCCAGCCTCCACGACGGGACCGTCACCCTCCACCAGGGCACGGGCGAGCTCCAGACCGGAACCGCCGAGCTCTATGCCGGCCAGCTCAAGCTCCGGGACGGCGCCAACAGCCTCAGCACGGGGGCAGCCCAGCTCAGCGGCGGACTGTCCCAACTCAAGGACCAGACCGCCACACTGCCTGCCGATTCCCGGGCACTCGCGGACGGCGCCGCGCAGGTGGCGGCCGGCAACGCCGCACTGAGTACCAAGATGCAGTCCCTGGCCGGCCAACTGGCCGCCTCCGAACAGGCGGCCGCCCAGGCGCAGCGCAGCCGGGTGGTCGCGTCCAACAGCCGGCTCGTCGCCGCGGGGGTCCTCACCCCGGCCCAGGCGGAGACCATCCTCGCGGACTTCGATGCCACCGCAGCCCCGCCGGCGTCCGCGGGGCCCGCTGCGACCCTCACGACCGCGGCAGCGCAAATCCAGCAGCTGGCGGACGGGTCCGCGTCCGTCAGTGCGGGGGCGGCCAAACTGGCGGCGGCCACCCCCGCGCTCGGCGGCGCCATCACCCAGGCGTCCACCGGGGCGGACCAGCTGGCCGGCGGCGCCGACACCCTCGCCGCCGGGCAGCAGGGCGCACTGGACGGTGCCGCTAAACTTTCCGAGGGCGCGCAAAAGCTCGACGGCGGGGCGGCCCGGCTGGAAGGCGGGGCAGCCACGGCCGCCGACGGCGCAGCGAGCCTCGCGGGCGAACTCGCCAAGGGCGCCGGCCAGGTCCCCAACCCCAACGACACCCAGAAGGACAGCCTCGCCAAGGTGATGGCCGATCCGGTCGCCGTCAGCAACGTCTCGCAGGCCAAGGCCGGCTCCTACGGCGCAGGCCTCGCACCGTTCTTCCTCACCCTGGCCCTCTGGATCGGCGTCTTTATGCTGATCCAGGCGATGCGGCCGGTCACCCAGCGGGCGTTGGCGTCGAACGCCCCGGCCTGGAAAATCGCCGTCGGCGGCTGGGTACCGTTCCTGGCTGTCTCGGCCGTCCAGGCGAGCCTGCTCACGCTTGTGGTTGATGTGGGGCTGGGCCTCAGCCCGGCCCACCCCTGGCTGATGTGGTTCCTGATGCTGGCTGCCGCAATGGCGTTCAGCGCGATCATCCAGGGCGTTGTGGCGTTGCTAGGCTCCCCCGGCAAGCTCGTGGTGCTCATCCTGCTGGTGCTGCAGCTGGTCTCCTCCGGGGGCACCTTCCCCTGGCAGACCACGCCCCAACCGCTCCACGTGGTGCACCAGATCCTTCCCATGGGGTACGTGGTCAACGGCATGCGGCACCTGATCTACGGCGCTGACCTGGCCGTCATCCTGCCCACGATGCTGGGGCTGCTTGGCTACACTTTGCTGGGGATGGCCCTGTCCACCCTGGCCGTCCGGAAGCACAAGTACTGGACCCTGAAGACCCTGAAACCGGAGATCACCGTATGAGCAGCCGCACGGACAGCAACAGGGCGCCTTCCGGCGGCGCGGCGACCCCCTTGGGGACCGCGGGAACCGCGAAGAAGCTCCGGCCGGCCCGTACCAACGCCACCAAGCAGAAGCTGTTCGAGGCCTCGATGGAACTGATTGGCGAGCGCGGCGTGGCCGGGGTGACAGTCGATGAGATCGCGGCGGCGGCCGGGGTCTCCAAGGGCACGGTGTACTACAACTTCGGCAGCAAATCGGACCTGATCGCCCAGCTGCTGCGCCACGGGGTGGACATCCTGCTGGCCCGGCTGCTGAGCGTCAGGGACGATGCGGCAGACCCGCTAGCGGCGATGGACGAGATGATCGGCCAGGCCATGGACTTCATGGACGAGTACCCGTCCTTTGCGCGGCTGTGGGTGAGCGAGAACTGGCGCACCCCCAGCGAGTGGCAGGACACCTTCACTGAGCTCCGGGAACGGCTGCTCACCGTGGTCCGCGCTGCAATCGATGCGGTGGCCGCCGTCTACCCGGTGGATCCGGCCGTATCCCGGAGCAGCCTGGAGACAGCCATTTTCGGGGCCTGCTTCGTGGTGGGACTGGACCGGCAGACCTACAACCCGGAGCGGACCCGCGCGCAAAGTGTCGCCGCGATCATGGCGTCCATGCGCGGCTACGTCAGGAAGTAGCCACTCTCGGGGATGATTAACCACATGGGCCACATGGGTAACAACGGCAAGATTGCCATCGGTGCGTTTCTCGCCGCACTGGCGCTGTTGGCGCTGGCCGGCATCACCCTGCACGAAACCGTGTTCCTGTGGTTCCTGGCGGCCTGCGCGGCAGCCTATGCGGCATGTGTCTCCGAGGTGATTATCCGCCGCCGGCACCGGACCCTGGCCGCCAGTGGGATCGGGAGCATCCTCTTTATTGCCTTCAGCATCGCGTTCCTGCGGCAGTGGGGACTGGCCTTCAATGCCGATCCGGACGCGATGTCAGCCCGGGTGGTTTCCGAACACCCTGACCTGTACTTCTACCTCGCTGCTGCCGCCGGCGCGGCCACCCTGCTGCTGCTGGTGGCCGGGACGGTCCTGCCAGGCAGGGGCCGGCGTCCGCGCGGCGCAGGCCATGCCCCGCGGCGACGTCCGGCGTCGGGCGCGAAAGGCCAGGCATCCCGGCCGGCAGCCGCCCGCCGAACACCGTCCCGGACCGCCACCCCGCGCCCGGCGTCCAGGTCAGCGGCGGGAACCAAGGCTCAACCGGCCAACGCTCAGTCGGCCCGGGTTCGTGCCCCGCGGGCCGCGTCCTCCGGACTGAAGCGGCCGGCCTCCCCCGCCGGGGGAACCGCCGCGGCCAAGTCCCCCGCCAAGTCCGGAGCCAAGTCCGCCGCCACATCCGCGCGTCCCCCGGCACGGACGTCGCCCCGCCGCTGAGCGCGCTGTCGCGGATCCCGCCGTCGAAAATTCCCGGGGCGCAGCACCGCTGTCGCCACCCCGGCGAGCAGCAGGAACCCGCCGGTCACCTCGGCGGGGGTCGGCACCTCGCTCAGGACGAGCCACGCCGTCGTCATCCCGACCACCGGAACCAGAAGGGTGAACGGCACAACGGCGGAGGACGGGTACAGCCCCAGCAGCCTGTTCCAGATGCCGTAGCCCACGAGGGACCCGAAGACCGCCGTATAGAGGGCGCTCAGCAGGGTGACAGGCTGGACGTCCAGCAGGGCCTGCGACACCGCCCCCGGCCCGTCCACCAGCAGGGACAGTCCCAGCAGCGGCAGCGGCACCACGGCCCCTGACCACACCACGAGTCCCAGTCCGGACGCCGCCTTCGCTTTGCGGGCAACGATGTTGCCGGCGGCCCAGGACAGTGCCGCGGCGAGCACGATCATCAGCGGGAGCACCGGGGCAACCAGGCTGCGGCCGACGGCCACAACGGCGAGGCCGGCCACACCCAGCACCACGCCGGCGAACTGCAGCCGGCTCGGCCGCTCGCCGAGGAAGCCGGCGGCCAGGAGCACGGTCAGCAGCACCTGCGCCTGCAGGACCAGCGAGGCCAGGCCCGCCGGCATGCCCAGGGCCATGGCCAGGTACAGGAGGCCAAACTGGCCGGCGCTCATCAGCAGCCCGACGCCGATGATCGCCTTCCAGCTCACCTCCGGCTTGCGGATGAAGATGATGCAGGGAAAGACCACGAGGGTAAACCGCATCGCCACAAACAGCAGCGGCGGCATCTCCGCCCCTTCCGGGTGCAGGCCAAGGTCGATCGCGACGAAGTTGACGCCCCACAGCACAGCAACGAGCAGGGCCAGAGCGGAATGACGAGGGTTCACCCTGCCACTATGCCGGTTCCGGCCGGAAGCCGTGGCCGGATCGGGCTGGCGAGCCGGAGATTATGTGGTGCGCGGATGGTTAGAGGTTCCGGGGATTGTCACCGCGGGGTTCGTCGGTGCGGGCCGGTTCATGGGGTGCCTGTTCCGGGGGAACCTGGCTGCCGGGGACCTGGCTGCCGCCCGGAGTGCCGCCCGGCGTGGAGATCTGCTCGGCGGCGGAAGGGTTCCTGTCACTGCGGTCCCGGCGCAGCTCTTCGGTGCCGGCGGTTTCCCGGGGCTGCTCGTCCCGGCTCTGGGCGTCACGTTTGCTGGTGACCACATCAGGGTCCAGTTCGTCAGCCTTCCGCAGCTGTTCCTGCGCGCCGGCGCGGACCTTCTCGGCGTCCTGCTGCCGTTCGCGGGCTTCCTCCCGCAGCCGCTCGGCCTCGACTTCTGCCTGTTGGGCATCGGCCTCAGCCCGGGCAGCCTTCGCCTCGCGCTCCCTGGCGCCGATCTCTTCGGTCTTGGCCTGTTCGCGCATTTCGACTGCCTTGTGGCGGTTCGCTTCCGCCTTGCGCTTGCGGCTGAGCATGGTTGCCACGACGACGATCGCGATCACCACAACGACGCCGATGATGAGCCCTATGAGCTGTCCTGAATCCACGATGATTCCGCCTTTTCTCTCGATCGCCATAAGTCCACGAGTCAACAGCATCAGTAAACCGCAGAATCGCCTGCGTGACTATGCATTCGGGTATCGGGCGGGGCGCACCGTGCCGGGGCGTTGATGGGCCCGGGTGCGTTGATGGGCGCGGGTGCGCGGATGGGCCCGGGTGCTACTTTCCCCGGGGAACCTTGAAGTGCGTGAGCAGCGCGTCCTGGCCATCCAGTTCGGCCCAGGACTTCTCTGTCTCCATGACGGTCAGCGCGCTCGTGGGGTACCGCGTGGCGGCATCCATGTAGGCGTCGTGGTCGGAATCGCGGGACGCAAGATGCATGGCGAGGTCCTGCACCCCGGGCATGTGCGAGATCACCATGAGGGTGGTCACGGTATCCGGGACGTGGTTGATCACTGTCAGCATCCGCTTCGCCGAAGCCGCGTAGAGCCCGTCCTCGAGTTTCGGCGTCGGGGCTTTGTCGCCGAGTTCACTGCACACCCAGGTGCACGTCTGCCGCGTGCGCAGGGCGCTGGAGCAGAGGATGAAGTCGGGGACCACGCCATGCTTCAACAGCCATTTTCCGGCCTGCGGGGCATCGCGGTGGCCGCGCTCGTCGAGCGGCCGGTCGTGATCCGCGACGCCGCCGGGCCAGTCCGATTTGGCATGCCGCATGATCACCAGCCGTTTGATGTGATGCGCGCTCATGGACCAATCCTAGTGCGGCGGCTGATCCACGAGCACGCATCCCACCAGCGGCCGCTCAGTCTTCCAGGACGAAGGTTACTTCCAGCACAACGTGCCAGGCCACGACGGCGCCGTCGCTGATTTCAACCTTCTGTTCCTTCACCCACGCCCCCGTGACATTGCGCAGGGTCTTGTTCGCCCGGTCGATGCCCTCTTTGATGGCGGCATCAAACGAGGTCTTGGAGTTCGCGCTCAGGGTAGTAATCCGTGCAACAGACATGTCTTCCTCCCAATAGTCGGTCCAACGGTCAAACCCTACGCCGCACCCCCGAAACACAACAGAGCCCACGGAGAAAGCAAAAGCGCCCGCCCCCCGGTGAGGGACGGACGCTTTGCGTGGATCAGAAGCTAGATCGAGTATTCCGGGGCGGCCCAGACCACAACTTCCGGGTGCTCATAGAAGCGGTAGCCCTGGCCGCGAACCGTACGCACGGTGTTCGCGAGGCGCCCGAGCTTGGAGCGCAGGCGGCGGATGTGCACGTCGATGGTCCGCTCGTTGGGCACCTCTTCGGCGTTCCGCCACAGGCCCTCGAGCAGCTCATCGCGGCCCACGGTGCGGGTGCCGTTCTCAACGAGGTAGTTGAGGAGTTCGAACTCCTTGAACGTAAGGTTCAGCGATTCGCCGTCGAGCGCCACCTCGCGGCGGGCAAGGTCGATCAGGACACCGGAAGGGCGCGGGTCCTGCGGCTGCTGCAGGCGGGCAGTCTCGGCACGCTGGCGGGCGCCCACCGTGGGGTCACCGAAGGTGGAACGGACCACGTCCAGCGCGGAGCCCGGGGCGCTGGCCGGTGCGACGGCGACGGCAGCGTAGCTTTCGGCGCCGGAGACGAGCGACTGGGCGTAGGCCCGGATTTCCTGGGCAAGCTTGGCAATGGACGTGCCGGCCGCCGCGGCGGTTTCCTCATCGATCCCCATGTAGAGGACGAAACCGCGGGCCACGTTGTCGTTTGGCACCGGACGGATGGGGCTGCCGTCGCCCGGAGCAATTACAGGAGTCGGGGCCGTGACGGGCGTCGGCGGAACGGCGCGGAGCTGTCCGTAGGAGTTGGGGTTATACCCCTGCGGGGCAAAGCCCGGGGCGGGGAAGCTGTTGCCGGATCCGGCAGGGGCGAAGGAGGCCCGGCCGCCGAAGCCCTGGCGGATACCGGAGGCCTGGCCGGCCTTGCTGGCGTTACGGACGGAGATGTGGACGTATCCGGATGCAACTGACATGGATTGCTTACCTCAATGTGAATGGCCGTCATCGCGGCTCGAATGCTACTTTTCCCCGCAATGAAAACTGGGGAGGGCGCCCGACGCTGGGCTGGGGGCGAATGCCTAGAAACCTTTGGGGTGTAAAAGTTAGGCGTGCATTCGACAACAGCGCTTCTCAGTACCAGCGGGTGCGCTGATCCAAAAAACTGCGGCTGCAGGTGCTGTTGAGTTCTTGTTCACAATTGAAGTGTGCAACGTAACAATGAAAACTTGCAAGTAACAATGGACGCAGAAGTCCACAATATGAGACGAAACGCGGAATTGTAGTGCAGATCACAATTCTGCTTCGTCATTAAAATAACAACCGTTCTGATTAATGGGCGCCCGGTTGGCCCAGTTCACCGAAGATAATTCGCACCAATCTCCGCTGCGCCCAGAATCATTCACTGAGAGCCGGTTCGGTCAAACCGTTCGCCTACTTAGCATTGGATGTCCAGCGTTCCACAGAGTGGTCACCCCGGGGCGACGAAAAAAGCGGCCCGCCGGCCGGTCGCGGGGATGTCCAGCTCGCTAGGCTGGGATTCACAGGCGCCGCACAGGATCCCCAAAGCAGCACCCAACCGGCAGATCGGAGAGTTGTCCCATGGCCACTTCCCACTCCATGACCAATAACCTCCCCCAGCTCACCCATCCGGATGGGTCCCCCATCCGTGCCCTGGTCGTGGACGATGAACCCAGTCTCTCCGAACTCATGAGCATGGGGCTGCGGATGGCGGGATGGTCCGTTGCCGTGGCCGCCGACGGCCCCGAAGCCGTGAAGCTTGCCAAAGAATTCCGCCCCGACGTGCTCGTGCTCGACGTGATGCTTCCCGGCTTCGACGGCGTTGAACTGCTGGGCAGGATCCGCGCCTTCGCGCCGGAGGTGCCCGCCTTGTTCCTGACAGCCAAGGACGCCGTCCAGGACCGTATCACCGGGCTGGCTGCGGGCGGGGATGACTACGTGACCAAGCCGTTCAGCATGGAGGAAGTGCTGCTGCGGCTGCACCGGCTGGTCCAGCGTTCCGGAGTGGCGGCGATGGATACGGCCGAACTCGTCGTCGGGGACCTCGTCCTGAACGTCGACACGAGGGAGGTCCGGCGCGCGGGTGAAGAACTGCACCTCACGGCCACCCAGTTCGAGCTGCTGCGCTACCTCATGGAGAACCCGAAGCGGGTCGTCAGCAAGGCCCAGATCCTGGACCGGGTCTGGGACTACGACTTCGGCGGGCAGGCCAACATCGTGGAGCTTTACATCTCCTACCTGCGCAAGAAGGTCGACGCCAGCCGTCCACCCATGATCCACACGGTGCGCGGCGCCGGCTACGTCCTGAAACCGGCGGACTGATCCGTGCCTGAGCGCTCCGCCGGGTTCCGCCCCTCCGGGTTCAATTGGCGCAACCCGTCCACCTGGCACCTGCGCACCCGGCTCGTCCTGGTCGCCATGGCGCTGCTCGTGGCGATCTGCGGCGCCGTCGGTATTGTCAGCTATGCCTCGATGGACTTCTTTCTGACCAAGCAGCTCGACACCCAGCTGCAGCAGGCAGCGGTCCGTGCCCGCGAGTTTGGCCGCTCCGGCCGCTCCGATCCCCTCGAGGCGCGGGGCCTGCCCATCGGCACCCTGAACGCGAGAATCGATGACGATTCGGTCCGCAGTGCCGGTTTCCTCTCCGAAGATGCCACCCGGGAATCCCTCACCGACGAGGACGACGAGATTCTCCTGGAGCTCACGCCGTGGCTCGAGCCGGTGGACCGGACCCTGTCCGCCGGCGCCTACCGGCTGGTTGCCGCCGAGGCGGGCGGGGACGTGATCGTGACCGGCCTGCCGCTCGCAGAGAAGCAGAACACGCTGGCCACCATGGTGTGGACCATGGTGCTCGTGTCCGCCGGCGGACTGGTGGTCATCGGCCTGGCCGGGACGGCGCTGATCCGCCGGACCATGAAGCCGCTCGATCAGCTCTCCCAGGTCGCGACCCAGGTCTCCCGGCTGCCGCTCGACGCCGGAGAGGTGGGACTGGCCGTGCGGGTGCCGGCGTCCGCAGCGCATCCGGGAACCGAGGTGGGCAGTGTTGGCCACGCACTGAACATGATGCTGGACAACGTCTCCAATGCCCTCGAAGCCCGGCAGAAGAGCGAGATGAAGGTCCGCCAGTTTGTCGCGGATGCCTCGCACGAGCTGCGCACCCCTTTGACCGCCATCCGCGGTTACACCGAGCTGATGCGGATGACCGAGCATTTCACCCCCGACGGCCAGAAGTCCCTGGCCCGGGTGCAGAGCCAGTCCGAGCGTATGACCACCCTGGTGGAGGACCTGCTTCTGCTTGCCCGGCTGGATGAGGGCCAGCCGCTCAAGCTCAGCGAGGTGGACCTCACCCAGTTGGCCATCGAGACGGTCAGCGACGAGAAGGTCATGGCCCCGGACCGGGTCTGGCATCTGGAACTCCCGGAAGAGCCGGTGGTGATCCGCGGTGACGCGACCCAGCTGCATCAGGTGCTGGCGAATCTGCTCTCCAACGCGCGCAAGCACACCGGCCCCGGCACGACGGTGGTGACCGGCGTGAAGCGGTCCCCGGACGGACATGCCGTGGTGACCGTGACGGACAACGGCCCGGGGATCGCCCCCGAGTTCGTGGACCGCGTCTTTGCCCGCTTCACGCGTGCGGACGCATCCCGCAAGAATCCGGTTTACCTCACGACGCCGGCAGCCGGCAGGGGGTCCCTCCCGCGGCGTCCGCTACACCCGCCGCGGTCGCCCGAGGCAGCCGCCGCGGTCGCCACCACCGCGGCCCCCGCCACAAGCGCCTCCGCCGAGGGAACCAGCGGGCTGGGATTGTCGATCGTGCAGTCGATTGTCGCGGCCCATGGCGGGACTGTCGGCGTGGTCTCAGTGCCCGGCCGGACCGAGTTCACCGTCCGGCTGCCGGAGGCTCCACCCGCCGCGTGAGGACGCTCCGTCGCTGGGCAATGCGCAAGCTGCCCCGCCGCCGTCGGATTTCCTGTTACCGAAATGTGACATAGGCGTCCAACTCCTGTACGGTTTTTAGGGTGCGGTCATCACTGGGCCGTATATCCGGATGCACGCCAAGCTCTGCCGCCTCTCGGATTCCGCTGGACCAGGCAGAGGCGGGGGACCCAGAGTTCCCGGGCATTTCTGCACATCGCACCCCTGGGGTGAAGCCGACACGTGAGTTTCCGTGCGGCCGGGTGACCTCACCCGAACCCGACAGCTAACTCCGCAGGCGTTGAGAGGCACTCATGACTGATTCCAAGGCACAAACGCGCTCTGACGGCGCCGCACCGACGACGGGCTCCCAGCATTCGCGCCACCGCGCCGAACCAGCCAAGCCCGCTTCAGCCCTGGCCCGGTTTGCCCACAACGCCGGCTCGGCCGGCCGCCGGGCGGCCGTCATTGTGGCCGCCTGCGCGGTGCTCGTGGGGGCCGGCGCCGCCGGCCAGGCGTCCGAGACGTCCACCCGCAACGCCGGCGCGGACAGTTCCAAGCAGGCAGCCGCCACGGCGGATCCGCTGACACACCTTGATTTTGAACGTGTCCGGGTCGAGAACCAGGCCGTCCTCCCCACCGGCGACGCCCCAGCCCCGGCGGCCGAGGTGGCGCCGGCCCCGGCAGCCCTGGCCCCTGCTCCGGCACCCGAGCCTGCTCCGGCACCTGCCCCTGCGCCCGCCCCCGTTGCGGTCAATGATCCTGCGGGCGCGCAGGCGTACGCGGCCAGCCAGCTGGGCTCCTATGGCTGGGCCCCGAGCCAGATGCAGTGCCTGATGAAGCTCTGGACCAAGGAGTCGGACTGGGAGACCACTGCCACGAACCCGAGCAGCGGCGCCTACGGCGTGGTCCAGTCGCTGCCGGCCGAAAAGATGGCCAGCGCGGGCGCCGACTACCGGACGAACTACCGCACCCAGATCAACTGGGGACTGGAGTACATCGAGGATCGCTACGGCTCACCGTGTGGCGCCCTGAACTTCCACTACGCCAACAACTGGTACTAAACCCCGGGCACAGCCAGACCAGCCGGCTTAGCCGGCGGGACGGTTGGGGAGGTACTGCACCGCCCATTTGTTGCCGTCAGGGTCGGCGAAGTGGACAAAATGCCCCCAGTCCTGGACATCGACGTCACTGACGTCCACGCCGTTGTCCCTAAGCTGCTGGTGGGCGGCCTGGATGTCGCTGACCACGAGCTGAAGGCTGGGGGCGGTGCCCGGCGGGGCGTCCGTGAGGCCCTCGCCGATGGCGATCGAGCAGCCGGAGCCCGGCGGGGTCAGCTGGACGAATCGGATGCCCTCCATGGGCCGCTCGTCGAAGTCGGCATTAAAGCCCACCTTGTTGACGTAGAAATCCTTCGCGCGGTCCACATCGGACACCGGAACAAAGACAAGTTCAAGTTTCCAGTCCATGGGGCTCAGGCTAGTACCGGGCGGGGCATTCCGGTAGGCCGGGGCCCCGCGCGAGGGTCCGGCCGCGAGGGCAGGTCCGACGCCGGGCGGCTGGACTAGCCGGCCACGCCGTAGAGGCGGTCGCCGGCGTCGCCCAGGCCCGGCACGATGTAGGACTTCTCGTTGAGCTTCTCGTCGATCGAGGCGAGCACAATCGTCACGTTGGCATCGGCGAGCTCTTCTTCGAGTTTCGCCAGGCCTTCCGGGGCGGCCAGCAGGCAGATGCAGGTGACGTCGGAAGCGCCGCGCTTGAAGAGGAACTTGATGGCCTCGCGCAGCGTGCCGCCGGTGGCGAGCATGGGGTCCAGGACGAAGATCTGACGGTCGGTGAGGTCTTCGGGGAGACGCTCTGCGTAGGTGATGATGTCCAGGGTCTCTTCATCGCGGGCCATGCCCAGGAATCCGACTTCAGCCGTGGGAACCAGCTTGGTCATGCCCTCGAGCATGCCGAGTCCGGCCCGGAGGATGGGGACCACCAACGGGGTGGGCTTGGTGAAGGCGGTGCCGATGGTGGTGCTGACCGGCGTCTCGATGGTCACCGGTTCGGTGCGGACGTCGCGGGTGGCCTCGTACGCCAGGAGCGTGACGAGTTCCTCGGTGAGCTGGCGGAAGACCGGGGACGGGGTGTTCTTGTCCCGCAGAACGGTGAGCTTATGGGCGACCAGCGGGTGGTCCACAACGAGAGTGCGCATGGGTCAAAACTATCACCCGGCGGCTGGGGGCCTGCCCGTGGGACCGCGGGCGCCGACGTCGTCGCTGTCCTCCGGAGTACTCCCGCTTGCGGCGCCGTCGCGCAGGTGCGCCGGATGGTCGAATGTGGGCGCGGGGCCGGCATGCTCGCGGTGCCGGATCACATGGAACAGCCTGTGCGCCAGGATCACGATGCCGACCCAGGCCAGACCCAGCACCCACCCGATGATCACATCCGTCATCCAGTGGTGGCCCAGATAGACCCTGCTCATGCCCATCGCGAAGATGAAGGCCCCGCCGGCCACTATCAGGCTGACCCGGGCTGCGGTGCGTTGGATCTGCAGACAAGCGAGGTACACAACGAGCCCGATCACTACCGTGGTGTTGAGCGTGTGGCCGCTCGGAAACGAGGGCGAGGATTCGAAGGGCGGGACGGCGTCGGCGTGGTCCGGGCGGGTCCTGCCGATCAGCGTCTTGCCCAGCGAGGTGGCTGTCACGGAGACTGCTGCGGCACCCCCGATCAGGATCAATGGCCGCCAGGTCCGGCTGGTCCAGATGAGCCACGCGGTGAGGAGGCTACCCAGAATGGGCATCCCGATCCCGCCCCCGATGTTGGTGAACCCCGTCACGAACGAGTCGAGGCCGGGACTGCGGAGCTGTTCCATCATCCCCAGGGTGGGCTTGTCCAGGTTCGCCAGGCCGGCGTCGTCCACCACATCGTCATAAACCTCGGCACTCAGCAGCGCCAGGACCACCACGACGACGCCGCCGATGAGCATGGTGACCCACAGCGCCGCGTAGGGCACCACCCATTTTCCCCAGCGCTGCGTCAACCAGCTCTCTATCCCGGTACTCACGATGTCTCCCGAATGTCGTTGCCGGCAGCTGTGCTGCACAGCGTGCTTACTATCGAAACTATCATTGACTAATGACTTCCCCCGAGCCCCGCCATGCCGAATGGATGGGTCTTGCCCTCACTGAGGCGCGTGCCGCGCTGGCCACGGCGGACGTGCCCATCGGCGCCGTCGTCATCGGACCCGACGGCACCGTGCTCGGCAGCGGCCGCAACGAACGGGAGGCCCTCGGGGACCCGACGGCGCACGCGGAGATGGTCGCCATCCGCGGGGCCGCGGCGCGGCTGCAGGAACTCAGCGCCCAGGACGGGAGCACCGGTGACGGCTGGCGGCTGGCGGACTGCACCCTGGTGGTGACGCTGGAGCCCTGCGCCATGTGCGCCGGGGCGGTGGTGCTGGCCCGGATTCCACGGGTGGTGTTCGGCGCCTGGGACGAGAAGGCCGGGGCCGCCGGCTCCGTCTTCGATATCCTCCGCGAGCGCCGCCTCAACCACTGGGTGGAAGTGTTCGGCGGGGTCAGGGAGCAGGAGTGCGCGGCGTTGCTGCAGGACTTCTTTGCAGGACACCGCGGCGCCTGAGTCTCGCCGCTCCCCCGCTCCTGGGGATCCCGGGGCTAGCTGACGGCGGCGGAGCCTGTTGCGGCTGCCGCGAGGTTGTCGATTCGTTTCTGCCGGGTGGCCGGTGAGTCGAGGCTGAAGGCCCGGAAGTCGCCGAGGTCCTCCCGGATCCAAGCCTCGACTTCGGCGATCCGCCGGGTCACCGCGTCCGTGGGGGTGCGGAACACCCAGGGCACGATTTGTTCCTTGCCAGGATCGTACTGCCACAGCCCGATGATCCGTCCCCGGTCGACGATGGGATGGTCCGGGAGGTCCGCCTGCAGCGCCAGCGAACCCAGGGTGTTCGTGTGCTGGTCCTCCTCGGCCAGCAGCTCGGCGGCATTGCGCCGCAGCAGCGCGAGGGAGTCCGTTCCGGCGAGCAGTTGGATCTGCTCGTCGTCCGGTTCCTGGAACTCGGCGAGTTGGTCGACGTCGTCGGGCAGCATCCAGAGCGTCTCCCCGGCGGCGGTGGGAACCTCCACCGCGCCGACCGCGGCCAGCGCCGCCTTGCTCTGGGCCACCGTGAAATCGGTGAACCACTGCGACTGTTTGAAGGTGGCCCCTCCGGTCCAGCCCAGGTAGCGGCGGACCAATTCGGTGCGGGCCTGGTCGTCGTCGAGCGGGCTGGGCGGCAGGTTCCACAGTTCGTAGGCGTAGCGCTGCTGGTCGAGCCGGCCGGTGGCCGGCACCCGGCGGATCCGACCCTGGGACTGCAGGATGCCCAGGGCCGTGGGCAGCGTGGTGGTGGCGCCCTTCCGTTTGCCTTCCTCGCCGAGGTTCCGCACGGATTCGCCCAGTTCGTCCTTGAGCTGCCTCGGGTCCATCGGGACGGCGGCCTCGGCGAGCGTGTGCAGCACCTGCTCTTCCAGCAGGGTGATTTCGCCGCGGTCCACGCCGAGCCTGCCGACCACCTTGACGGTCGCCTCGGCGGCGTCGCGGCCGAGCGTCAGCGCCCAGGCGAAGTCGTCCCGGCCCAGCACGTAGGTGCAGCCGCGCGCCGCCGGGAGTTCAAGGATCCGGTGCGCCAGGACGTCGGCGTCCACCTCTTCGCGGCGGATGCCGGCGCGGGCGAAGAGCGTCAGATAGGGATTGGCGCCGCCCACGGAGCGCGCCCAGCCCGCCCGGGCGAAGACCTGCTCCGCGGTGCAGCCGGCCAGCGATCCGTCCAGGCCCTGTTTGTGCCAGGCCCAAGCGCGGAGCCGCTCTGGGGTGAGGGTCCGGGCGGGCGGCGCGTTCGCCGTCCGGGGCTGCGTGGTCAGGGGCTGGGGCGTCATGGGGTCATTGTCCCCCAGCTTGTGCGGCAGGGGAATCTTCCGCGGACGGCTTTTCCTGCTCTACACCGGGTGGAGCAGCCGGTGCCCGCGCGGCCGGGTGCTCCGGGTCCAGGGCTGACAGCACGGTCCGGGCCGTGCTGTCCCAGCCGGGCAAACGGTCCCGGGCGTCGACCGCCGCGGCCCGCCAGCGGGTGCGGAGGCCGGGTTCGGACAGCCAGCGCCGCAGCACCTCCGTGAGGGGCGCCGGGTCGTCCCCGAGGGCGACGGCGGTTCCCGGCAGGGTGGCCGCGGCGTCCGTCGCCGCGGGACTGGTCCCGGGCGTCGCCGCGGCGGGCGCGGCAGGTGATGGTGCGGGGTTACCGGCTGCGAGGGCCTCGACGGCGCCGGTGCCGGCCCCGACCACCACCGGAACACCCCTGGCAATCGACTCCGTCACCACAAGCCCGAAGGTCTCGGCCTTCGAAATGAGCAGGCTGAGGTCTGCCGCGGCCCATTCCGCCTCCAGCGCCCCGCCCCGCAGCTCCCCCGGGATCCGGATGCGGTCCTGCAGCCCCAGGCGGTTCACCGTGTCCCGGAGCCGCGCGGCATAGGCCGGATCCGCGGTGTCGGAGC
Organism: Pseudarthrobacter sp. MDT1-56; assembly: GCF_059383555.1. Taxonomy (NCBI): domain Bacteria; kingdom Bacillati; phylum Actinomycetota; class Actinomycetes; order Micrococcales; family Micrococcaceae; genus Pseudarthrobacter; species Pseudarthrobacter sp. MDT1-56. Next base: position 212,878 of record NZ_JBWZCK010000006.1, on the reverse strand, counting down.
CCACCAGGGAAGCGGTCCACGGCAGGTCCGTCAGGGCCGACAGGGCGGCGAGGAGCAAAGACTGGTCCTTGTTCGGCAGCAGGGCGGCCACGGCAAGGAGATGCGGCGGCTCCGATCCGTCGGCCAGCGCGGCGGCGTCGCTGCCGGGCAGGGCAGTCCGGACACCGTCCAGCCCGTGCCTGGCCTGGATCCCGGCCGCAGCCGAGGTGCTGGTGCAGATCACCCCGGCCGCCGCCCGCAGCGCCCGGAGTTCCAACCCGGCTTCGTTGTGCCCGGTGTCGTCGAGCGGCATGTGGAGAAGAATCCAGGCGGGCCGGCCGGCAGCCGCGGCCTCGGCCAGTTCTTTGGGCGCCCCACAGGCAAGGAGCCCGTCGACGAGCGTGACCACGCGTTTGTCGCCGGCCGCGTCGGCGGCGTTGGCGTTATGGCCGTTGGCGCCTTCGTCGTCGCCCAGGAGGGCGGCCAAGCGCCGCCGGTCCTCCGGCCTGCCGACCGGCCAGCCGCCGTCGAGCGGGCAGATGTCCACATCCACGCCCAGCGCAGCCAGCTCCCGGGCGAGGGCGGCGTTATAGACGTTGCCGCCCGAGTTGTGGCCCACGTTGCCGGGCACCACCAGGCGGAGGCGGAGGCCGTCCGGCTGCACGGTGTTCCCCACTGGCCCCGGAGTTCCTAGCTGGCCTCGAAGTCGAGTGAGTAACTGGCCCACGCGTCGGGGGTTTCGCGCAGCGTCACGTCCAGTCCGGCGAGCGCACGCCCGTCCGTGCCGGTGCGGATCTTTGCTGCCATGGCGTCGGCGACGTACTGGGCGAGGGCCTCGGTGGTGCTGAGTTTGCCGGCGAAGTCGGGGTGCTCGTCAAGGTTCTTGTAGTTCAGGCCTTCGAGGATGGCATCCAGCACCTCGCCGGCCTCGCCGATGTCCAGGACGATCGAGTCCTCGTTCAGGGTCCGACGGCGGAAGGTCACTTCCGTGACGAAGGTGGCGCCGTGCATGCCCTGGGCGGGGCCGAAGGCCGGGCGCGGGAGGCTGTGGGCAATCATGAAGTTGCGGCGGACGGTCAGGCTGAACACGGATTTACCTCGTGGCTTCTGTGGGGGCTGATTCGGTGGCGGGGTTTTGACGGATGGGGCCGTCACTGGCCGGGTATTCGATGACGTGGCAAAGCGCGTCCAGTGCGCCGTCGGAGAGCCGCTGGACGACGTCGGGCAGCTCCGCGAGGGTGGACGAACCGGTGAGGAACGCGTCGAACGCGGGGTCGCTCAGCAGGGAGACGGCGAGGCGGAGCCGGTCGGCGTTGGTGCGCCGGTGGCGGCGTGCCCGGGCCACGACGCCGACCTGGCTGGCGCGGATGGACAGCCGGCGGGCGTGGAAGTCTTCGCCCAGCGGCACGCTGACTTTGCGGTCGGCATACCAGGACATCTCGATGACATCGCCGTCGTCGCCCGCGAGCTGCAGGGCGCGCTCGAGGCCTGCCTCCGAGGCGGAACAGTGGATCACGATGTCGCAGTCCGGCAGGGCGTCGTCGGGCAGGCTGAACTCGACGCCGAGGGTTTCGGCGAACGCCCGCTTGGCCGGGTCGATATCCACCAGCTGCAGCCGTCCGAGCGGGAACGAGCCCAGGAGCTTGGCCACCATACCGCCGACGAGGCCGGCGCCGATGACGGCGACGCGGTCGCCGAGGCGGGGCCCGGCCTCCCAGATCCCGTTGATCGCGGTCTCGACCGTGCCGGTTAGCACGGCGCGGCGGGCGGGGACATCGGGCGGAACCACGGTGAGTTTCTCCACCGCGACGATGTAGCGGTCCTGGTGCGGGTAGAGGCAGAAGACCGTCTTGCCCAGCCAGCCAGCCGGGCCGTCCTCGACGACGCCGACGGAGAGGTAGCCGAATTTGACCGGGGACGGGAAGGATCCTTCCTGGTTCGGGGCGGCCATCTCCTCTGCCACGCATGCCGGGACGCGGGCGTTGTGGACGACGAGTTCGGTGCCTTTGCTGATGCCCGAGTACACGGTGCGGACGAGTGCTTCGCCGGGGCCAGGAGCGCGCAGGTCCTCGCGCCGGAGCTCCCCTTTCCCGGGGCCGACGGTCCAGTATGCGGTGGCTGTGGAGTGCTGTGCTGGCTGTTGGTCTGAGTTAGTCATCTTGCTGACGAATCTAGTCCCCCGCCCATTCACGGGGAAGTGCCGACGGCCCGGGCGCGCCGCGGTTCGCGGTCTGTCGGGGCCGCGCTCAGGGGCAGGCCCGACCGCCGTTTTGTGGATGAGCGCCCTGCTCCGGTACCCTAGTCAGGTTGGTGACGTGTCCGAGCGGCCGAAGGTGCAACACTCGAAATGTTGTTTGGTGAAAGCCAACGTGGGTTCAAATCCCACCGTCACCGCCAAGTAGCAAGACCCCTGCTTCCCTTATAAACCAAGGGAAGCAGGGGTTTTGTTTTGCCCCGAAATCGGATGTGAGCACCCACTGCGCCTGCCACTCCGGGAGTACGCTGGCGATATGAGCGATCCCGAGCTTGTGGCCCTGCCAATGGGCTTCGAACGTTTCCATCGACGGGACTTCGTCAACTACCAGCTCAACCGGGCATATGCGCTGGGCTTCGCCGACCGCCAGGAGCTAGTCGACGCCGCGGACGTGCGGTCGATGGATGACTGTGTCACCGTGTTTGATGCCTTATCGAGCCGGGCGGCCGCCGAGGCCCGGCCTCGGAACGCGGCGGGTTATGAGATGATCGCGGAATTCTTCACGCCGCCCCGGTCGGCGGAGAAAGCGCATCGCTACCGCCGCTATCTGAAGCTCATCGACACCTCCTTCGCAGATGCTGCCATCGTCCGTCACGAGGTCCCCTACGCCGACGCGGCACTGCCGGCGTATTCGCTTCCGGCGGCCGGGACACCAACTGGCGGCACGGTGCTGCTGCACGGCGGGTTCGACTCCTTGATCGAAGAGTTCTTCCCCATCCGTCAGCGAGTCGCTGCCGCCGGTTTCGACGTGATTGCCTTCGAGGGCCCGGGACAAGGTGGGGCGCGGACTTTGAACGGACTCACCTTCGACCACGACTGGGGAAAACCGGTCGGGGCGGTGTTGGACCACTTCCGCCTCGACCGGGCCGCCCTGGTCGGCATCTCGATGGGCGGGTACTGGGCGTTGCGTGCCGCGGGACGCGAGCCTCGCATCCACAGTGTCGTGGCTTGGCCGCCGGTGTACGACTGGCTTCACAAGGTCCCACCCGTGTTGCGCAGCCCGGTCCGCACGATGGTGCGGCACCGGCGCTTTATGCGCTGGAGCGTGCGCACCCGTGCCCGGCTGTTGCCGACCCTACGCGTTGTGGTCAATCAGGTCCTTTACATGCTCGACAGCGACGATCCGGCGGACGTCGCCGAGTGGTTCCTGGGCATGAACGCCGAGCACCTGGACAGCGGACGGGTGAACCAGGATGTGCTGCTGATGTGCGGCGAGCACGACGCCTTCCAGCCGCCAGCACTGACCAAAGCGCAGGCTCAAGCGCTCACAGCCGCCCGAAGCGTCACGACGCGCATGTTTACCCGAGCCGAGCAGGCCGACCAGCACTGCCAAATGGGAAACCTCGAGCTCGCCTGCGAGGTTCTCACCACATGGTTGCAGGCCGCAGGCACGAACGCAGGCGCTTCCAAGTGATAGTCCGATCCCGGTGGCCCGTCGATGTTGCCCGGAATATTCGCTCCCTATTTTGGAAATATTCGTGTCCCTCAACTCAGGCACTATCTTCACCACCGCATGAGCGTTCTGCGGTTTTATTGGATCACCGGGTGACAGCCATTCCTTATCAGGCATAGCGGCCATAAGCTTTCAATCCGGGGCTGCTGCCTCTAATGAAAAACGGGGGAAAAATGCCAGACGCATGGACATGCGACCACTGCGGCGCCAGGACAATCAACCGAAAAGTGGAATCCACCTCGCTGGGTGATCGGGCGAAGAAATTCATAACAGTCCCGACCAAGTGCAGCGACCCCCGCTGTCCCAACAGCGACCGGCTACAGCACGGTTTGGAGTGGTGCAGCCCCGCTTAGGTGACGTCCTCAGGCCTAACGCCTGGCAATATGTGGAGGCTCCACCGGGCCCGAAGATTCCTGCAAGCTGGCTCCATCGTTTTGAGACCATGGAGCCAGCCTTTGCGGAATCCAACTCGATCGGAACACCGAAATGGTCTCTCCCCAGAAAGATGCCCGGGCCAGATCCCACCGCCAGAGTAAACGCCTTAGCGTTAGCGGGCAATAGGCTTCAACTTGACTTGAAAATTCAGAACTACTGTGGTTTATGAGGCCGCATTTTTCGTATTCCGTGCCCACTTCAGAGATATTCTCCTCTACGGCTACCCGGCGGGGCTCACCACGTCTTCCAGCACCGACCGGTCGAAAAAGCGGATCTCTCCGGTTTCCGGAAAGAACACCGGTACGACGGAAGTGCTCGGGTCCTTCGAAGTTTCATAGATTTCGGGTGCACCCCCGTGCCTGCGGGCAATGGTTCCGACAAGATCCGTACCGCGGACTTTGACGGTCCGGTATTTGTAGCTCATTAGGGCTCCTTTGGGTGACGTGGGACACAGCCTACTCCCAGCGGTGCCGCCCGTACCGGCCGCACGGCAAGTGCGTCATGGACGAACGAGAAGGCTTCACTGGTGCACAATGCGTTCATGACCAATGACGCTCCCCGCCCGGTCTACTTCCTTTCGGACAGTACGGGCATCACCGCAGAAACGCTCGGCAACACCCTGCTGACGCAGTTCCCCGCGAACGAATTTGACCGCATCACGGTCCCGTTCATCACCACCGTCGACCAGGCCCGGGCCGTCGTCAAGGTAATCGACAACCTTGCCGCCACCGGCCTGCAGCCGATCGTCTTTTCCACCGCCGTCGGCAGCGACATCCGCCAGACCCTGGGCACCTGCAACGGGATCATCGTGGATCTGATCGGCACCCACGTCGGACAGTTGGAGCGGGCCCTGGGAGCCGAAGCCAGCGGGGAACCGGGCCGGGCCCACGGGCTGGGCAACGCCGCCCGCTACCAGTCCCGGATGGCCGCCGTCGAATACGCCATGGAGCACGACGACGGGCAAAGCCTGCGCGCGCTCGAAAAGGCCCAGGTCATCCTGGTGGCTCCGTCGCGCTGCGGCAAGACTCCTACCACCATGTACCTGGCGCTGCAGCACGGCATCTTCGCTGCGAACTTCCCGCTGGTGGACGAGGACTTTGAACGCGAAGGGCTCCCCAAGCCGCTGCGGCCGTTTGTTTCTAAGTGTTTCGGCCTCACCACCAATCCCCTGCGCCTGAGCCAGGTCCGTACGGAACGCCGCCGGGGCTCGCCCTACGCGTCGCTGCGGCAGTGCGGCTTTGAGTTGCGCAGCGCCGAGCGGCTGTACGTGTCCCACGGGATCCCCTATCTCAATTCGGCCAGCGTCTCCGTGGAGGAAATGGCAGCCACGATCCTCCAGAAGATGAACCTCAAGCATTAGGCCACAGGGGTTCACAAGTGTTGCGTGGACCACATCATGTGGAAACACTGGCCTAGACCTGTCACTGTGGACAGGACTTGCGCCCATCAACCGGCGATCGCCCCGCGCGGGGCGGCGATACCGCATGCCACCATCTGCAAAGGAGCAGCAAACCATGACGACAGACATCCTGTGGTTCTCAGAACTCGGTCTCAAGGACCTGGACCGGGTGGGCGGCAAAAACGCCTCCCTCGGCGAGATGGTGCAGAACCTGACGTCTGCCGGCGTTCAGGTGCCTGACGGCTTCGCCACGACGGCGGACGCCTACCGCAGCTTCCTCGCCGACTCCGGTCTGGACCAGAAGATCGCCGACCGGCTGGTCGGCCTGGACACCGACGATGTGACGGCCCTGGCGGCCGCGGGCAAGGAAATCCGCGGGCTGATGCGCGAGACGCCCTTCCTGCCGGACTTTGAGGCGCAGATCCGCGCCTCGTACCAGAAGCTGGTGGACAAGCACGGCGGCTCCGAGGACCTCTCCTGGGCCGTCCGCTCCAGCGCGACGGCGGAAGACCTCCCGGACGCCTCCTTCGCCGGGCAGCAGGAAACGTTCCTGAACGTCCGCGGGATCGAGAACATCCTGGTGGCCATCAAGGACGTCTTCGCGTCCCTCTACAACGACCGGGCCATCGCCTACCGGGTGCACCACAAGTTCGAGCACGCCGAAGTGGCGCTCTCGGCGGGCGTCCAGCGCATGGTTCGTTCCGACGTCGGCGCTTCCGGCGTTATGTTCACCATGGACACCGAATCCGGGTTCCAGGACGCCGTCTTCGTCACCTCCTCCTATGGCCTCGGCGAGGCCGTCGTCCAGGGAGCCGTCAACCCGGACGAGTTCTACGTCTACAAGCCCGCCCTGGAGGCAGGCCGCCCGGCCATCCTCAAGCGCGGACTGGGCGAAAAGGCGCTCCAGATGACCTACACGAGCAACCGCGAAATCGGCCACACCATTGACTTCGTGCCGGTCGAGGCCTCCCTGCGGAACCGCTTCAGCCTCACGGACGACGACGTCGAGCAGCTGGCCCGCCACGCCGTCGCCATCGAGAACCACTACAAGCGCCCGATGGACATCGAATGGGGCAAGGACGGGATCGACGGCGGCCTGTACATTCTGCAGGCACGCCCGGAAACCGTGCAGTCCCGCAGGACCTCCGGCAGCCTGAGCCGCTTCCGGCTCAACGGGACCGGCAAGGTCCTGGTCGAGGGCCGCGCCATCGGCCAGCGGATCGGCGCCGGCAGCGTCCGCATCCTCACGTCGATCGACCAGATGGCCGCGTTCAAGACCGGCGACGTCCTCGTCGCGGACATGACCGACCCGGACTGGGAACCGATCATGAAGCGCGCCTCCGCCATTGTGACCAACCGCGGCGGCCGCACCTGCCACGCGGCGATCATCGCCCGGGAACTGGGGATTCCGGCCGTCGTCGGCACCGGCGCCGCGACCGACGTGCTCTCCGACGGACTCGAGGTGACCGTCTCCTGCGCCGACGGCGAGACCGGCGTCATCTACGAGGGCCTCCTGGACTTCAGCGTCGAGGAAACCGAGATCACCCAGCTGCCCGAGGCCCCGGTCAAGGTCATGATGAATGTCGGCACCCCCGAGCAGGCCTTCACCTTTGCGCAGCTGCCCAACCACGGCGTGGGCCTGGCCCGGCTGGAATTCATCATCAACCGGCAGATCGGCATCCACCCCAAGGCATTGCTGAACCTGGACGAGCAGCCGGACGAGGTCATCGCCGAAATCCGGGAGCGGATCGCCGCCTATGACAGCCCGCGCGACTACTACATCAAGCGCCTGGCCGAAGGGGTGGCGACCATCGCCGCGGCGTTCGCGCCGGAGCCGGTGATTGTTCGGATGTCCGACTTCAAGTCCAACGAGTACGCCAACCTCGTCGGCGGGCCCGCCTACGAGCCGCATGAAGAGAACCCGATGATCGGCTTCCGCGGCGCCTCCCGGTACCTGGAGCCGTCCTTCCGGGACTGCTTCGACCTGGAATGCGAGGCCCTGTCCTTCGTCCGCAACGAGATGGGCCTGACCAACGTCAAGCTGATGATCCCGTTCGTGCGCACTGTGGATGAGGCCAGCGGCGTGATCGACCTGCTCGCCGAGAACGGACTGCGCCGCGGCGAAAACGGCCTCGAGGTCATCATGATGTGCGAACTGCCGTCCAACGCCCTGCTGGCCGACGAGTTTCTGGACTACTTCGACGGTTTCTCCATCGGCTCCAACGACATGACCCAGCTGACCCTGGGCCTGGACCGGGATTCGGCCATCGTCGCGGCCAGCTTCGACGAGCGCAACCCTGCCGTCAAGAAGCTCCTGAGCATGGCCATCAAGGCGTGCAAGGCGCGCGGCAAGTACGTGGGCATCTGCGGCCAGGGGCCCAGCGACCACGCGGACTTCGCGGAATGGCTGGTCGAGGAAGGCATCGACTCCGTCTCGCTGAACCCCGACACCGTGGTGGACACCTGGATCAGGCTCGCCGGAGCGGCCGCCATCGCCGAGGCCGCAGCGAGCTGAGACGGTCAACACGCGTAGCCACCCGGCACGGTTGATAGACGCGGTGAACTGACACCACGCCGGCAGCGGAGATACCCCGGTCCTCGGACTGGGGTATCTCTTTGTGCCGGGCAGCTCGCCCATCGCCACGGCACGGCGTGGCCGGGGAGCCGGAATCCCGAACAGCTGCTGGACGCCTGCACAAGACGGGGCCGGCGTCGCCGTCAATTGGTCCATTGAGCAGCGGCCCCCGCACGCGGTTAGCTAAGGACCATCAGCGTTCCGCACCAATGACGTTCAGGACACAACGTGACTTTGCAGCAGGATCGGGCCAACGGCGCCCCCGGATTTTGGCCCAACGTACGAACCGGCGACCGGCTTGAGGAACTCCTTGCGGACCTCCCGGCCGACGCACCGTGCCCGGACGACTGCCACTTCTGCTCGGGTCCCGAGACCGACTGACACCGTCCGGGCCGCCTTCGCGGCCCGATAGAACGCGCCGGTAGAATCGGGGACAGCCCGCGGCCGGTAGCGCCGCGCGGGCAACCATGGCCGCCGCTGGTGAAGGGAGTGTTCCGTGCGCACAGCCGCCAGAGCACCCTTCCACGCCCTGCGCTCGGCCATGGTGGCACTCACGGTCCTTTCCCTGGCAACGGGCGCGCACACGCTGGCCGGCGGACAGTTGCCTTCCCCCGGCATCCTGCTGGCCCTGCTGGCGCTGACCGGGCTGGCTTCCACCACCGCCACCCGGCTGAGGCTGAACCTCCCGGCCCTGGCGGGGCTGCTCGGCGCGGGACAACTTGTGCTGCACGAGGCCTTCACCGCGTTCAGCGCCCCCGCCCTGGCCGGCCCCGTGCCAGGACCGGCGGGCGACTTCACGCCGCACCACGCCGGGCCGGTTCCGCTCCCCGCCGGTGCCGACATCCCGCTCGCGGTGTCGGGACTGGATTCGGGACTTTCCCTGCTGATGCTGGCCGGCCACGCCCTCGCAACGCTCCTTTGTGCCTTCCTCCTCGCCCGGGGCGAGGCGGCTCTGTGGTCCCTGGCGGCTTGGCTCCGCCCGTTGCTCCGGCTCCCTGCCCCGGTAATGCCCGACGCCGTTGCGGTGCCGGCAGCCGCCGGCTGGCCGGCGGAGTCGGTTCCGCTGCCGTGGCGGAACCTCCGGCGCGATTGCCGCCGCGGGCCGCCCGCCGCCGTCGTACTTTCCTGACTCTTTCCCCGGCCGCGGCCCAGCCGGTGCCCTCACGTCCGATGACCCAATCTCGGGTCCGGACCAGCCGCCGCGCCACCTTCCCCATTTTGTGCGCCCGCCCGCGGGCAGCGCACGCCTGAAAGGCAAGCTGTGAAAACTGCATCCACTTCCGTCCTGCGCCGCACCCTCACCGCCACCGCGGTGGCCGGCGTTACCGCGGCCCTGATACTCGCCGGGATTTCCGGCGCCTCGGCGCACGTCGGTGTCACTCCGGACAAGACCGCCGCGAACTCCTACGCCCTGCTGACCTTCGGGATCCCACACGGTTGCGAGGAGTCCGGCACCACGAAGGTGACCATTACCCTCCCCGCCGAACTCAACGATGCCCAGCCCACGGTCAACCCCAACTGGACAGCCGCGAAAATCACAGAACAGCTGGCCGAACCGAAGAAACTCGCAGACGGGACCTCCATCACCAAGCGGACCAGCCAGATCGTCTACACCGCCAAGGCACCCCTGGAGCCCGCGCTCCGCGATGCCCTGGTGCTCTCCGTGAAACTGCCCGACGCCGCGGGGAAAACCCTGTACTTCCCGACCTTTCAGAACTGCGAGGAGGGTCAGACCGACTGGTCCGAGCTCCCCGCCGAGGGGCAGGATCCGCACTCCCTCAAGGCGCCGGCACCCTCCGTGACGGTCACGACTGCCGCTGCGGCAGACGGCCACGGCGCCCAGGCCGCCAGCGCGTCGGACACCACACCGGAGACGGTCCAGGCCGCCTCGGTGAACGACGACGGCGTCCAGGCACGCAGCTGGGCCGGTCTGGTGGCCGGCGTCGGCGGCCTCGTCCTCGGCGGCCTCGCCCTGGCCCGCAGCCGGGGCAACACCCCCGCGCCGGTCCGCGTTTCGGCACCCGGCTCCGGGTCCAACCCGGCAGCCAAGGAGTAGCTGACCTCGATTGATGCCCGGAAATCACAATCCGGGCATCAATCGTGCGCCGTCGTCGTGGCATCGTTGACTCAGGCCACAACGGACGTGAAGGTTGTGCCATGACGGCTCAGCGAATCAACACCAGACTGGTATTCACGACGGCGGCAGCCGCGGCGGCACTTTTACTTGCCGGTTGCGGCACCGGCACGCCGCAGGCCCAGACCTCCAGCACCCCGGCATCCTCCCCCACCGCCACCGCCACCGCCAGCCAGCCTGCCGCCTCCGGCACGGCCACCGGCCCCGCCTCGTCGGCCCCCGCGCCGGCAGCGTCCACACCTGCCGCGCCTGCACTCTGCAAGGCCGCGGGCCTGACGGCCACTATCGATTCCACCGGCGGCGGTGCCGCCGGCAGCGTCTACATGAAGCTGATCCTGACAAACTCCGGCACCGAGCCGTGCGTGCTGAGGGGCTTTGCCGGCGTCTCCCTCACCGCCGACGCCAACGGTGCCCCGATCGGAGCCGCGGCAACCCGGGACGAGTCAACGCCGGCCCCCGACCTCGAGCTCGCGCCGGGGCAGGCCGGCGCCGCCACACTGCGCTACAGCCAGGCGGCCAACCACCCCGACTGCACGATGGCCACCGCCGCCGGCTTCCGCATCTACCCGCCCGAAGACACCGCCTCGCTGTTCGTCGCCCAGCCCCGGGACGCCTGCAGCGACGCCGAAACCCGGCTGCTCACCATCGGCGTTTTCCAGTAACTCCGGCCGCCACTGCCGGCGCCAGGCGCCCCGGCCGGGCGGCAGCTCGACCACGGGTCTCTGCCCGCCCGGGCAACCGGGCTGCGGCCGCAGACTTCGACCGCGCGGGGCCCGCCATTTCCTGTCGGCGGGTTAAGGCATGATGGAGGAATGAAGGGGCAGGAGCTCGCCGGCGGCACACTTGCGGCCGAGGCCATGGACCGGTTCAGCCGGCCAACCCGGGACTGGTTCCTGGGTGCATTCAGTGCGCCCACGCCGGCCCAGAACGGCGCCTGGAACGCGATTTCCTCCGGCGCCCACGCGCTCGTGGTCGCCCCCACCGGTTCCGGCAAGACGCTCGCGGCCTTTCTCTGGGCGCTCGACCGGCTGCTCGTCGCAGCCCCCGCCGAACCCAAAGAACTCCCCGGCCTGGACACCGCCAAAGGCGCCCGGCGAAAGGCGCCCAAACGCAAGACCAAGGTGCTGTACATCTCGCCGCTCAAGGCGCTCGGCGTCGACGTCGAACGCAATCTGCGCGCCCCGCTGATCGGCATCACCCAGACCGCCAAACGCCTGGACCTGCCCGCACCGCTGATCACAGTGGGCGTCCGCTCCGGTGACACCCCGGCGTCGGACCGCCGCTCGCTGCTGAGCAGCCCGCCGGACATCCTCATCACCACGCCCGAATCGCTCTTCCTGATGCTCACCTCCAAGGCGCGGGAGACGCTGAGCGAGGTGGACACCATCATTGTCGACGAGGTCCACGCCGTCGCCGGCACCAAACGCGGCGCCCATCTGGCCGTGTCCCTGGAACGCCTCGACGCCCTGCTCCCGAAACCCGCCCAGCGGATCGGACTCTCGGCCACCGTCGAGCCCAAGGAGCTGGTGGCGCAGTTCCTCGCCGGCTCCGCACCGGTGGAAATCGTGGCCCCGCCCTCGAAAAAGACCTGGGACCTGACGGTCTCCGTCCCGGTGGAGGACATGTCCGACCTGCAGGGCGCTGCCGGCGCGTTCGACTCCGGTGCGGCGTCCGGGCTCCAGCCGCAGGCATCGATCTGGCCGCACGTGGAGGAGAAGATCGTGGACCTGGTGCTGGCCAACCAGTCCACCATTGTGTTCGCCAATTCGCGCCGGCTCGCCGAACGCCTGACCGCCCGGCTCAATGAGATCTACGCCGAGCGGCAGCTGATGGCCGAGGGCGGCGGCTGGGGCGGGTCTGGCGCCGGGGCACCCGATCTCGAGCCCGTGTCCGCGGGTGCACCGGGAGGCGCTCCCGTGCTGCCAGCCTCCACCGCAGTGCCGGCGTCCACCGCGACACCGGCGCACATGATGGCCCAGGCCGGCAGCACCGCCGGGGCCGATCCGGTCCTGGCCCGGGCCCACCACGGCTCGGTCTCCAAGGACCAGCGGGCCCTGATCGAGGACGACCTGAAATCCGGCCGGCTGCGCTGCGTCGTGGCCACGTCCTCCCTGGAACTGGGCATCGACATGGGTGCCGTGGACCTCGTGGTGCAGGTGGAATCCCCGCCCTCCGTGGCCAGCGGGCTGCAGCGGGTGGGCCGCGCCGGTCACCAGGTCGGCGAGATCTCCCAGGGCGTCCTGTTCCCCAAACACCGCGCAGACCTGGTGCACACCACCATCACCGTGGAGCGGATGCTCGCCGGCAAGATCGAACGGCTCTTCGTCCCGGCGAATCCGCTGGACATCCTGGCCCAGCAGACCGTCGCGGCCACGGCACTGGGTTCCATCGATGTGGAGGACTGGTTCGCCACGGTGCGCCGGTCTGCGCCGTTCGCTTCCCTCCCGCGCTCCGCTTTCGAGGCCACCCTGGACCTGCTCGCCGGACGCTACCCCTCCGACGAATTCGCGGAGCTGCGGCCCCGGATTATCTGGGACCGCAATGCCGGCACCATCGAGGGCCGCCCCGGCGCCCAGCGGCTGGCAGTCACCTCCGGCGGCACCATCCCGGACCGCGGGCTCTTCGGCGTCTACATCATCGGCACCGAAACGGAAGGGACCGGTTCCTCCGGATCCGCGGGCTCCGCCAGCGGCGACGGCCGGGCGGCCAGTCCTGCCGCCGCCGCAGCCAAGGGCGGCCGCCGGGTCGGCGAACTCGACGAGGAAATGGTCTACGAATCCCGGGTCGGCGACGTGTTCGCCCTCGGCGCCACCAGCTGGAAAATCGAGGACATCACCCACGACCGGGTGCTGGTTTCCCCCGCTTTCGGCCAGCCGGGGAAACTTCCGTTCTGGAAGGGCGACTCCCTCGGCCGCCCGGTGGACCTCGGCCGCGCCCTGGGCGCGTTCGTGCGGGAACTGTCCGCGTCCGACGTCGGGCCGGCCACGGAACGCTGCAAGGCCAGCGGCCTGGACGATTTCGCCGCCAACAACCTGATCCAGTATCTCGCCGAGCAGAAGCTGGCCACCGAGGTGGTCCCCAGCGACACCACCCTCGTGGTGGAGCGCTTCCACGACGAACTCGGCGACTGGCGGGTGGTGCTGCACAGCCCCTTCGGCATGCCCGTGCACGCGCCGTGGGCCCTCGCCGTCGGGCAGCGGCTGCACCAGCGCTACGGCATGGACGGCTCCGCGATGGCAGCCGACGACGGTATTGTGCTGCGCGTGCCCATGATGGAGGACGAGCCGCCCGGCGCCGAGCTGTTCCTGTTCGACCCGGAGGAACTCGAACAGATCGTGACGGCGGAGGTCGGCGGCAGCGCCCTCTTCGCCTCCCGCTTCCGTGAGTGCGCCGCGAGGGCCCTGCTGCTCCCCCGCCAGAACCCTGGCAAACGGCAGCCCCTGTGGCAGCAGCGCCAGCGTTCCGCCCAGCTGCTGGACGTCGCCCGGAAATACCCCACGTTCCCGATCGTGCTCGAGACCGTCCGCGAATGCCTGCAGGATGTCTACGACCTTCCGGCGCTGAAGGACATTGCGGCGTCGATCGAGCGCCGGGAGCTGCGGATCCTGCAGACCACTACCCAGCAGCCCTCACCGTTCGCCAAGTCCCTGCTCTTCGGCTACGTCGCGCAGTTCCTGTACGAGGGCGATTCCCCCCTGGCCGAGCGGCGGGCCGCCGCGCTGGCACTGGATTCGACCCTGCTCAACGAGCTCCTCGGCCGGGTCGAGCTGCGCGAGCTGCTCGACGCCGACGTCATTGACGCCACCGAGCGGGAGCTGCAGCGGCTCGCCCCGGACCGGAAGGTACGCGGGCTGGAAGGGGTCGCGGACCTGCTTCGCCTGCTCGGCCCGCTGACCCCGGAGGACGTCGCCGCCCGGCTCGAACCGGCGGCGGGGACCGGCCCGGAGGTAGGACTTGCCGCGGAGGCAGGGCTTGTCGCGGCGGCAGTGCCGGGCCCGGAGACGGGCCTTGATGAGGCTCCGGAAAGTGGGCCGTTGGTCGAGAGCGTGGCCCCCGTCGCCGATGCAACCGCGCATCTGGTGGCGCTCCAGCGTGCCAACCGCGCCATCAAGGTCAACATCGGCGGCGCCGAGCGCTACGCCGCGGTGGAGGACGCCGCCCGGCTGCGCGACGCCCTTGGCGTCCCGCTGCCGATGGGGGTGCCGCTGGCCTTCATCGAGCCGGTCGCCGATCCACTGGGCGACCTCGTCTCGCGCTATGCCCGCACCCACGGGCCGTTCACCTCCGCGGAGGCCGCCGCCCGGCTGGGACTCGGCGTCGCCGTCGTCGGCACCGCCCTGAAGCGGCTCGCCGCGGACGGACGGGTGGTGGAAGGCGAGTTCCGCCCGCACGCCGCTCCCCCGCCGGCACCGGCTCAGGGTCCGGAAGCCGACAGCGACGGCGACGCAGCTTCCGGCCTCGACGGCGGGACCCAGGCCCCCGCCGCGCCCACGGCCCCGTCGCTGGCGGGCGTCAGTGAATGGTGCGATGCCGAAGTCCTGCGCAAGCTCCGCCGCCGCTCGCTCGCCGCGCTGCGCGCCGAAGTCGAGCCCGTGGATGCCGCCGCGTACGGCCGTTTCCTGCCGGCCTGGCAGAACGTCCGGGTGCCGGGCAGGCGCGGACAGTCGGCGCTGCGCGGACTGGACGGGATCATCACGGCCGTCGACCAGCTCTCCGGTGTGCCCATTCCGGCCTCCGCCTGGGAACCCCTGGTCCTCGCCAGCCGCGTGTCCGACTACCAGCCCGCCATGCTCGATGAGCTCATGGCTGCCGGCGAGGTGCTCTGGTCCGGCGCGGGTGCGCTCCCCGGCAACGACGGCTGGGTCAGCCTCCACCTGGCCGATTCGGCCGAGCTGACCCTGAACCCGGCCATCGACTTCGAGCCCGGCGACGCGCAGCAGCGGCTGCTGGACCATCTGCGGAACAACGGCGGCGGCTACTTCTTCCGGCAACTGACCGACGTCGCCGGCGGCATGGACTCGGTACTCAGCGACCAGGACGTCGTCTCAGCGCTCTGGGACCTCGCCTGGGCGGGCCGGATCACGGGCGACACCTTCGCCCCGGTCCGGGCCATGATTGCCGGCGGCCACACCGCGCACCGGCAGGTCGCCCGCGCCCCGCGGGCCCGGGCCCCCAGGTTGAGCCGGCTGGGACGCGCCCACGGGACCGGTTTGCTCGGATCTCCCGGACTGACCGGGGGCCGGTACGGCTCCGCCAGCGGCGCGGCAGCCACTCCCCCGCTGGCGGCCGGCCGCTGGTCCGCCCTGCCCGCCCCCGAACTGGATGCCACCATCCACGCCCGGGCCACCGCCGAACTCCTGCTGGACCGGTACGGCGTGGTCACCCGCGGTTCGGTCATGGCCGAGAACATCCTGGGCGGCTTCGGACTGATGTACAAGGTCCTGGCCCGGCTGGAGGAAGCCGGACGGTGCCGGCGCGGCTACTTCATCGAACACCTGGGCGCGGCGCAGTTCGCCGTTCCCGCGACCGTGGACCGGCTGCGTTCCTACGCCGAGGACACCCAGCTCCACAAACCCGAACCGGTGGCCCTGGCCCTGGCCGCGACGGACCCGGCCAACCCCTACGGCGCCGCCCTTCCCTGGCCCGCCCTGAACGTCGAAGCCGGAACCGGCCACCGTCCGGGCCGGAAGGCCGGTGCCCTGGTGGTGCTGGTCGACGGCGCCCTCGCCCTGTATGTGGAGCGCGGCGGCAAGACCCTCCTGGCCTTCAGCGATGACGCAGAGGTCCTGGCCGCGGCCGGTTCCGCCCTGGTCAGCGTGGTCACCCGGGGTGCGGTGGACAAACTCATCATGGAAAAGGTCAACGGCCACGGCATCCTCGACACCCCTATCGCCGCCGCCCTGGCCCACGCCGGCGCGTACTCCACGCCGAAGGGACTGAGGATCCGTGCCTGAGGGCGATTCGGTGTTCCGCGCGGCCGCCCAGTTGCATGCTGCGCTGGCAGGCCAGCAGCTCATCTCCTCCGACTTCCGGGTACCCCGGTTCGCCACCCTCAAACTGGGCGGCTGGACCGTGACCGAGGTGGTTCCGCGGGGCAAACACCTGCTCATGCGGCTGGAGGGCCCGGCCCGGGGAGGGGGTGGCAGTCCGGCGGAACCGGACCGGCTGACGATCCATTCCCACCTCAAGATGGAAGGCACCTGGCAGGTCTACCCGCCCGGCGGCCGGTGGCGGAAGCCCGGGTTCACGGCGCGCTGCGTGCTGCGCACCGCGGCGGCAGACGCCGTCGGATTCTCGCTGGGCATCCTCGAGGTGGTCCGAACCTCTGACGAAGATTCCGTTGTTGGCCACCTCGGTCCTGATTTGCTGGGTCCCGACTGGGACCTGGCCGAGGCGGAGCGGCGGATCCGCGCGGCGCCGGACGTTCCGATCGGCGTCGCACTGCTGGACCAGCGGAACCTCGCGGGGATCGGCAACATCTACCGCTGCGAGGCCTGCTTCCTCTCGGGCGTGCACCCGGCGGCGCCCGTCTCGGCAGTGCCCGACGTGGCGGCCATGGTCACCCACGCCAAGGTGCTGCTGGAGGCCAACCTGGGACCCGGGCGCCGCACCACCGTCCTGAACCGGCGCGGCGCTGCCGTGGGGCGGACCTCCGGGTTGCCCGGCTACTGGGTCTACCGGCGCGAACACCAGCCGTGCCTGAAGTGCCGGACACCGGTGCGGCGAGGAGTCCTCGCCAAGGCCACCGGCACGGAAGAGCGGGACATCTACTGGTGCCCGACGTGCCAGCCGCTGACGGGACCGGCTTAGCCATACTCCGCGGCGGCCCAAGGGCAATTCCCGCGCCGTATACAACGGTCGTGGGGACTGACCACCTAGGGTGCGGCGACCGCAGGGTCAGCTGCCGCCGCCGGCCGGCCGGACTCCTTCAGCTCCGGGACGGTGAACCGCGGCAGCAGGAGCTGCACCAGCGGGCCGATGGCCAGGGCGTAAAGCACGGTCCCGATGCCCACGGAGCCGCCAAGCAGCCAGCCCGCGGCGAGGACCACGATTTCAATGCCGGTCCGGGACGTGCGGACGGACCAGCCCGTGCGGCGGGCGAGTCCGGTCATCAGGCCGTCGCGTGCGCCGGGACCCAGCCGGGCACCGATGTAGCAGGCGGAGGCGATCCCGTTGAGCAGGATGGCGCCCGCGAGCATGCCGGCCTGACCGCCGAGGTGGGAGAACTCGGGGATCAGCGCCAGCCCGACGTCGGCGAAGACGCCCACCAGCACGGCGTTGCACACGGTGCCGATGCCGGGCCACTGCCGCAGCGGAATCCACAGGAGCAGTACGAGGAAACTCACAATCACCACCACCGTGCCAATGCTCAGCCCGGTCTTGACCGCGAGGCCCTGGTGGAACACGTCCCACGGGTCCAGCCCGAGGCCGGCGCGGATGAACATGGCCAGGGATATGCCGTACATGGCGAGGCCTATAAGGAGCTGAAGGAGCCTGCGGGTCATCATGCACCCCATACTTCCGGAAAACTGGCATTGCATTCCATAGCCAGTTTGAAATACTGGCTCTATGTCCGGATCCCTGAACCCCAGCTCGCTCGCCCGGCTCCTCGGCGAGTGGAACCTCGGCGCAGCCCCCGCCTACCGGGAGCTCGCCGACGTCGTCCGCCTCCTGGTCCTCGACGGCCGTGTGCCGCTGGATGTCGCACTGCCCAGCGAACGGGCCCTGGCCACGACGCTCGGCATCAGCCGGACGACTGTCACTGCCGCCTACTCCCTGCTGCGCGAGCAAGGCTTCCTCAGCAGCGGCCAGGGCAGCCGCGGCCGGACCTGCATCCCGCAGTCCGGTCCGCCGGGCGGCCGCAGAGGCGGCGGCGGGGCGCATCTCAGCGGCGCTCCCGGCCTGGCCGTTCCGGACGGAGTCCTCGACCTCGCGTATGCCTCGCTGCCGGCCAGCGGTGAGGTGGTGCACCGGGCGTTCGCCTCCGCACTGACGGAACTGCCGGCGCTGCTGCCCGGCTTCGGGTATGACGCGCTAGGGGTGAACCCGCTGAGGGAAGCCATCGCCGGGCACTATTCCGCGGCCGGTGTGCCCACCACCGCGCGGCAGATTCTGGTCACGTCCGGCGCGCAGCACGCGCTGAACATCGTGCTCCGCACCCTGGCCGGCCGGTCCGACAAGGTCCTGGTGGAGCATCCCAGCTACCCGAATGCTCTCGACGCCATCCGGGCCGCGGGCTGCCGGCTGGTGCCGGTGGCTATGCCCGCCGCCCACCCGGACCCCCAGCCTGGGGCGCCTTCCGGCGGCCGTCCGGGCTGGGATCTGGACGCGATCGAGACCGCGCTGCGGCAGCAGCGGCCCGCCATGGCCTACGTGGTCCCGGACTTCCACAACCCCACGGGGCGTCTGATGCCGGATGCCCAGCGGCGCCGGCTGTTCCGTGCCGCCGCCGCGGCCGGCACGGTCCTCGTCGTGGACGAAACGCTCCGTGAGCTGAACCTCGACGGCGTCGCCTCCACTCCGCTGGCCGCCTTCAGCCCCGCCGTCGTCTCCATCGGCTCCCTCAGCAAGTCACACTGGGCCGGGCTGCGGACCGGCTGGATCAGGGCTGAGGAGCCCCTGATCCAGCGGTTCGCCGCCGCGCGCACCACCATGGACCTCGGCGGCCCGGTGGTGGAACAGCTCGCCGCGGCCCACCTGGTCAACGCACTCGCCGAACCGCTCCCGGCGCGCCTGGCCTCCCTGCGGGACAACCGGGACGCACTGCTGGAGCTAATCGCCGGACGGCTGCCGGGCTGGCAGAGCGAACGGCCCGACGGCGGCTTGTCCGTGTGGTGCCGCCTCCCGGCGCCGATCAGCACCGCCCTCGCCGTGGTGGCCCCGGACTTCGGCATCCGGCTGGCGGCCGGGCCCCGGTTCGGCACGGGTGGGGCCTTCGAGCACTACCTCCGGGTGCCGTTTACGCTGCCTCCGGAGCAGCTCGAGACCGCGGTGGCGGCGTTGCGTTCCGCCCAAGACAAGCTGGAGGCGTCCCCGCAGTTGCGGCGCAGCCTCGGAGCCCCGCCCGCGGCGGCCATCGCCTGACACCCGCCGCACCGGGTCGCGGGCGGCGGGTGCCGCGGGTGCGGACCAGCTAGGAGAAGGCCTTCTCGAAGAACCTGCCCCATGCCTTCGCCGTGGAACCGGAATCCCCGCTGCCGCTGAAGTCGTGGACCGTCATGCCGACCGTGGCGCCAAAGGCGTTGCGGCCGAAGAACCGGTACAGGGTGTCCGCGGTGCGCAGGCCGAGGAAGTTCTCGTTGGCGAAGTCCACCTCCCCCGAGAGCCGGCCAACGCCGTCGAGCTCCAGCTCCACGGCGCTGCCGGGCTCCGTGCCTTCAACACCCAAAGCCCTCTTGAGCCGCACAAAGCCGTCCGGCGCCGCCGAGGCGGGAGGGGCCTGGATGTCGGTGAACACCACCGGCTGGCCGTCAAAGTACTTCAGGTACTGGCCGAGGGTGTGCAGGTAGAACTCGGTGTGCTTGCTGGCGCCGTCGTACTGCTGGTCCCAGTTCTCGGTGAAGATGCCGCTGTGCACGTAGTGCAGCCGGGCGCGGCCGCCGCCGAGCGGTTCCAGCACGTGCTCCAGCTGGTTGAACCAGCCATCCGGGCCCTCCATCCGGGACACCAGGTGGCGGGGGTAGTCTTCCACGGGCCGCACGGCCTGCCACTCGTCGGTGGGGAACATCCAGCCGGCTTCGTTCTTGGTGACCGCCTCCCAGACGCGTTCCGGGGTGGCGGGCAGTTCCGTATCCACGACGATTTCGAAGTTTCGCTTGTCAGTCATTGTCCTGCTCCTTAGCTGATGGGGTTGTGGGTGACTTGGGTGTTGCCATTTTCAGTGTCGGGTGAAGCGCGACGACGAGGCGGTGCTTGCGCCCGCCGCCCGCGGGGGTGCCGTCGGCCGGGGTCCCCGGTCCGCCGTCGTGGTATTTGTCCACAAGCCGGGTCACGGCGACGCCAAGTTCCTCGGCGAAGGCGGCCCGGTCCGCGGCGGTGCGGAAGGTGATCTCGCCGTCGATGGCGAAAGTGGCGAGGCGCTGCTTGGCCGCGGCGGCACCGGTGATCAGCCGGCCCATCTCCTGGACCATGCGGCTGGCAAGCGCCAGCAGCCAGAAGGCCGAAAACCGGTCGGAGAACCGGTGCGGGTCCGGGGCAACGGAGGCCAGAGCCGCCGGGGAAATCAAGTACGAGGCCGCACTGGCCTGCAGGATGCGCTCCGTGACGTTGCCCTTGCGGCGCTCCGCCACAAGTTTCACCAGCCCGTGACGCTCCAGGGCCTTGAGGTGGTAGTTGACCTTCTGGCGCGGCAGCCCCACCTTCGCCGCGAGCTGCGTGGCGGAGCCGGGCTCGGCGAGTTCCATGAGGATGCGGGTCCGGATGGGGTCCAGGGAGGCCTCCGCCGCGGCCGGGTCCTCGATCACTTCGATGTCCAACATGCTTCCAGTGTGGTCGCCGACAGTTTTATTTGTCAAGAACTTTTTTACCGTCGGTCGGGGTGGTGCGCCGAGGTCGCCGGAAGCCCCACTTTTGCGGCGGGCCGGCAAAGTAGAATGGACCGGTGATGCAATCCCCCCTGCCCGTGCGCGACGGCGTCAATGCGACCCGCCTCCGCCTCCCGGACGAGGGGCCCTGGGACACCGCGATGGACTACATGATGCACCGCTGGGGCCACATCGACCCCCAGGGCATCGAGGACCGCTTCGACGCCGGCGAGATTGTGGGCGAGGCCGGCATCCCCCTGGACCGCGCCACCCCGCTGCGGAACCACACCTTCATCTGGTACTACCGCACGCTGCCGCCGGAGGTCCGGATCCCGGTGGAACTGAACATCCTGCACCAGGATGAGCACCTCCTCGTAGTGGACAAGCCGCACTTCCTGCCCACCACCCCCGGCGGCACCTACATCCAGGAGTCCGCGCTGGTGCGGCTCCGGAACCAGCTGGACCTGCCGGACCTCATTCCCATGCACCGGTTGGACCGCATGACCGCCGGGATCCTGCTGCTCTCCACTAATCCCGAGACCCGGGGCAAGTACCAGGTGCTTTTTGAGAAGCGCCATGTCCACAAGGAATACGAGTGTGTGGCCTCGGCCGAGCCCTCGCCCGGGCACCCCGCCACCGATTTCCCCGTGGTGGTCAGGAACCGGATGACGAAGTCCCGCAGCTACCTGCTCGCCGAGGTGATCGACGGCGACCCCAACGCCGAGACCCGGATCGAACGGTTGCGGACCTTCCCCGGGCCCGGCCCGGCAACGCCCGCCGGCCACATCACCACGAACGCGGCCGACGGCGACACCGGGCGCCGTGCGCTGTACCGGCTCGAGCCGCACTCGGGCAAGACCCACCAGCTCCGCGTGCACATGGCCTCGCTGGGGCTGGGGATCGTCAACGATGCCTTCTACCCGCAGCTGTTGGACAAGGCGCCGGACGATTACTCGAAGCCGCTCCAGCTGCTCGCGCGCGGGATCCGGTTCGTCGACCCCATCTCCGCCAGGCCGGTGGAGTACCGCAGCGGGCTGGAGCTCAGCGAAGCCCGCTAAGGCCTCTCGGGAAACTAAGCCCGCCCCGGAGTCCCGCGGCCGAGCCGGCCGGGCGCCACGTCACGGACGGGCGCCAGGCTGGAAATGCGGTAACTTGTGCCCATGGACTTCGGCAGCGCGGACGGCTGGAGGGACGCGATCTACTTCTGGATCATCCCGGTTGTTATGGGCGATGCCATTTTCCCGCCCCTGCCTTCCGAAATGGTGGTGATCACCGGCGGCGCCCTGTCCGCCGTCGGGCGCGCCAACGCCCTCCTGGTGGTGCTCCTTGCCGCGGCAGCGTCGTGGCTTGGCGACATCCTGGTGTTCCAGCTCTTCAAGCGGCGCCTGAGCCGTACCCTGGACCGCTGGCGGTGGGGCCGCGCGTTCCATCGGGCGGTGCACTCCGCGATCGGGAAAGCCGGCCGGTCCACCACCTACGGGGCGATCATCGGCATCCGCTTCATCCCGGGCGGACGGCTGGCGACGACGGCCGCGGCCGGCATCGCCAACGTCTCCACCCGCGGTTTCAGCCTGTGCGCGGCCGTCGGCGGTCTCCTCTGGGCCGTCTGGTCCGTTGGTCTCGGCTATGTCACCGGGGCAGCCACCGGGCTGCCGTTCTGGGCAAGCTCCCTCATAGGGGTCGGCCTGGGGGTCCTGATCGGCGTCGTCCTGGGCGTGGTCGTCACGCGGAGGCGCGGCAACCGTTCCCCCGTGGTGGACGGACCCGAAGAGGAACTGGACTTCTGAGGGGCGGAACCCGCCTAGACGGGCGCCCAGCGGCCGCGGTTGCGGCGGAGCACCATCAGGTGGCCGGTCACCGCAACGCGTTCGACGGCGTCGCGCATCATCGCCGCCGACTCCAGCGCCTGGCGGTTCTCGCCACTGTAGGAGGTGGGCTCGACCAGGAAGCGCAGGTTCAATTGCGGAACCCCGCCGGCCAGGTCCAGCTGGTTCGCCTCGACGTGGTGCCGCGTCTCCAGGGCTTCGACGGCCGCGGCCATCACGGACTCCGGCGGGTTGCCCGGCTTGAGCCCGGTGATCTTCAGTCTGGTCTGGAACGACGGCATGGAACAACCCTAGCTGGACCGGCCGGCTCCACCGGATCTAGCCGGTGTTGCGCAGGCCTGCCGCCACGCCGTTGACCGTGATCAGCATGGCGCGCTGGAGACGCTCGTCAATTTCGCCGTTGGGCATGCTCTCCCCGGCGGCCTCGGAACGGACCCGGCGCAGCAGTTCCACCTGGAGGTAGCTGATCGGGTCGAGGTACTGGTCCCGGATCTCCAGGGAGCGCTTCAGGGTGGGCTGCGCGTCAAGCAGCAGGTCCTCGCCGGTCAGGTTCTGGATCTCCGTGACGGTCAGCTCGTATTCGGCCCGGATGGTGCGGAACAGGTGGTGGAGCTCCTCCGGGACCAGGGTGGAGACGTAGTAGCCGGCGATGTCCATGTCCGTCTTCGCCAGCGTCATTTCCACGTTGGAGAGCACCGAGCGGAAGAAGTGCCAGCCCTCCATCATCTCCACCAGCTGCGCCGAGTGGCCGGCCTCGCGGGCGGCCTTGAGCCCGGAGCCGACGCCGAACCAGCCCGGGACGATCTGCCGTGACTGCGTCCAGCCGAACACCCACGGGATGGCCCGCAGACCCTCAAGTCCGGCGCCGGAATCGGGCCGCTTGGACGGCCGGGAACCGATGTTGAGGGACCCCAGCTGTTCCACCGGGGTGGACGCCATGAAGTAGGCCGGCAGGTCCGGGTCATCGATCAGCGTCCGGTAACGGGCGAAGGCGGCGTCGGAAATGGTCTCCATGACGTGGCCGTAGCGTTCGCGCTGGTCCTCCGAGGTGCGCGGCGTGCGGTGCAGCGCGGAGCCCTGCATGACCGCCGCGAGCGACAGCTCCAGGTTTTCGCGGGCGAGTTCGGGCAGCGAGTACTTGTCCGAGATGACTTCGCCCTGTTCGGTGAACTTGATCTCGCCTTCCAGCACCCCGTTCGGCTGGGCCATGATGGCGTCGTAGGTCGGCCCGCCGCCGCGGCCCACGGACCCGCCGCGGCCGTGGAACAGGCGCACCCGGACGCCGTGCTTCGCCGCGATGTCCCGGAGTTTGCGCTGGGTCTTGTGGATTTCCCACTGGCTGGTCATCACACCGGATTCCTTGTTGGAGTCCGAGTAGCCGAGCATGATTTCCTGGACGTCGCCGCGCAGCCGGACCAGCTCGCGGTAGGAGGAATCGGAGAGCAGCTGGTCCACGATCTCGGCCGAGGCCCGCAGTTCCTCCACGGTTTCCAGGAGCGGGGCGAAGCCGATCCTGGCGTACGGGGCCGCGCCGAAGAGGCTGACCAGGCCGGCCTCGCGGGCCAGCACCGCCGCGGCCAGGACGTCGTCCGCGCCGCGGGTCATCGAGATGATGTACGTCTCGATCACGTCCGGGCCGTAGGTGCGCAGGGCACGCCGGATCTCGCGGAAGACGTCATAGGTGCCGTCGGCGACGCCGTCGAGCTTGATCGGGTGGCCGGACAGCGGGCGGCGGGAGGCGAGCTCGGACCCGAGCACCTCGAGCCGCTCGGAACGGCTGAGTTCCGCGTACCGGACGCCGGGCCCGCCGAGGCGGTCCATCAGCTGCCCGACAGCGTCGTGGTGGTGGTCGGCGTGTTCGCGGATGTCGAGGGTGGCCAGGTGCAGGCCGAAGGAGGCGATGGCGCGCCGCACCCGGGCCAGGGCGCCGTCGGCGGCGAGCGCGGCGTGGTGGTTGCGCAGCGAGCGCTCCAGCAACCCCAGTTCGTCGAGGAGCTCAGCGGTGGCGGTGTAGTCGCGGCCCGGCTCGTGCGCGGCTCCGGCCGCGACGCGCCGGCCCGTGTTGAGCAGCTTGGCCTTGATGCAGGTGAGTTTGAGCCGGTAGGGCTCCTGGGCGTTCAGTTCGAGGACGCGGCGGTCCAGGCCCGGGAGGTTTTTGAGGTCGACGTCGATCGAGTCCAGCAGCTCCTGGTCCGCCCCGGCGAGCGCGGTCGAGTTGGACAGGATGGAGATCAGCCCGTCGATCAGGCCGATGCTGATCCGCACGGCGTGCTGGTTCTGGATCTGCAGGATTTCGCGGGTGACGGCTGCGGTGACGTTGGGGTTGCCGTCCCGGTCGCCGCCGATCCAGGAGCCGAAACGGATGGGTGCCTTCTCCACGGGGAGGCTGACACCGTGTTCGGCGAGCAGTTCGGAGAGGTCCGAGAGCATCTCCGGCATGGCGTCGCCCAGGATGCCGGTGAGGTAGTAGATCGCGTTCCGGGCCTCGTCCACCGGGGTGGGCCGGACCTGGCGGAGTTCGTCCGTCTGCCACATCTGGTCGATCACCTCGGCGAGCTGGCGGTCCTGGCGGCGGCGGGCGGACGTGCCCTCCGCGGTGCTCTCGGCGAGGATGTCGGAGAGCCGGCGGACCTTGTCCAGCACGGAGCGGCGGGAGGCTTCGGTGGGGTGCGCGGTGAAGATGGGGCGGACGTCGAGTTCGTTCACGACTTCCTGCAGCACCGAGGGCCCGGCCTGGCCGGCGATGTCGGTGACAGCCTTGGCCAGCCAGCCGTCCTTTTCCTGCCGGGTGCGCAGTCCGCGGACCCGGTGCACCTGCTCGGCGGCGTTGGCCAGGTGGAAGTAGAACGCGAAGGCGCGGACCAGGTCGGTCGCCTGCTCAAGGGGCAGGGAACCGAGCAGTTCGCGCACCTGGGCGACGACGTCGTACGAGCTCCACGGCCCGGTGGCATCCGCACCTCCCCGGGCGGCTTCCTTGGATTCCTTGGTCAGCAGGCGCACCTGCTCCACCAGGTCCAGGAGCTCGGGCCCGTGCTGGCGGACCAGGGATTCGCCGAGGAGGGTGGACACCCGGCGGACGTCGGCGCGCAGCTCGGAGGCGAGATCGGTGCCGGGATTCGTTGCAGTGTCAGCCATGGAATCAATCTTTCGAGAGGACTTGGCTCGTACACTGCGCTGGATACTGTGAGCCGGGTTACTTTCTTCCTAAAAGATGCTACCCGCAGCCACGGCCGGCAGGGAATCCGTCTCAGATAGTGTCAGCCCGCCTACCGGGCGATTTTGAAGTTGAACGCCCCGGTGCCCAGCGCGCCCCAGATCCGCACCCAGACCGGCAGCATCATTTCGGCGCCGCGGGCCGTGGTGATGTCGCCCAGGTCGATGATGTCCCGGTGCCCGAAGCCCGTGAGCAGCCCGCTTACCAGCTCCTTGGCCGCCGCGTCATTGCCGGAAACGAAGACCGAATGGTCGCCCCCGGCCACGCTCGCCGGGTCGACCATAACGCTGGCGGTCATCGTGTTGAGCGTCTTGACCACCCTGGCTTCCGGGAAGGCCCGCTGGAGCTGCTCACCGAGACTGTCGGTATTCACCGGGTTCAGCGACGGCGGAAAGCCGTGGGAGAAGTCCAGCGGATTCGCGACATCCATGACCACCTTGCCGGCCAGGTTTGCCGCCCCCGCCGCGGTGAGTGCCTCAAGGGAGCCCGCGCCGTTGGTGGCGTTGACGACCAGGTCCGCGCGGGCGGCGGCGTCCGCGAACGTGGCGACGCCGATCTGTGTGTGCGCCGCGTGCCATGCGGCAAAGGGCGGTCCGCCCGTCGCGCCGGGCTCGGACCGGACAAGCGTCGCCTTCGGATCGCGCGTGCCGACCACGACGTCATGCCCGAGCGCTGACAGTGCCCCGGCGATCGTGGGGCCAACGGTTCCGGTTCCCAGTACAGCAATCTTCAAGACGTCCTCCGTTCTGGATGGTTCGGGTCGGGATGGCTAGGTTCAGGATCCCGGGATAGACAATTCTGTCTACCCCTCAGCAGGAAGTTATCAGACAGACCTGTCTACGGCAACCATAGACAGACTTGTCTGGGTACCATGGAGCCATGACGCCGACCGCCGCCAGGACACCACAGGCCGTCCGCACGCCAGCCGGACAGGCCAGGGACAAGATCCTGGCCACGGCCTTCCGGCTCTTCTATGCCCAGGGGCTCAGGGCCGCCGGCATCGATACGATCATCGCCGAGTCCGGCGTCGCGAAGGCTACGTTCTACAAGTATTTCCCGGCCAAGGATGACCTGATCCTGACCTACCTGGAGAAGGTTGACGGCGTCTGGACCGGGCAGCTCCACGCCGCGGCGGAAGCCGCCGGGCCCGATCCCGCGGCCCAGCTCGTGGGACTGTTCGACGCCCTGGCCACTGCCTGCCGCCGCGACGGCTACCGCGGCTGCGCCTTCATCAATGCCGCCGCCGAGTCAGCGTCCGGAACCCGTATCCACGAACGGACGGTGGCGCACAAGGAACACGTCAGGGCCTGGATCCGCGACCTCGCCGTTCAGGCCGGCGCCCCGGATCCGGACCAGCTGGCCCTCAGCCTGACCCTGGTCCTCGACGGCGGCCTGGCCAGCGGCGTGCTCGACGCCGACCCGGCAGCCGCCGTCGCCGCCCGCCACACCGCGGCACAACTTGTGTCCGCCAGCCTCGAAACTCCGCCCACTCCCAACTGACTCCTCCGGAGGAACCCCGTGAACACCATGCAACCCGGTCCCGACGCCCAGTTCGCCCGCTGGCAGCGCTTCCGGAACAGCCGCAACGCGGCCCTGGCCAGCGAGTTCGGCTGGCTGACCCTGACCTCCTTCCAGTGGCTGGAGGACCGGCCGGCCGCCGTCGAGCTGGTCCCCGGGCTTTGGTCCACGGACGGCGCGACGGCGTTCCTCACCGCCTCCGCGGACGAGGGACTGACCCTGGTGGAGGCCGGCGAGCCCGTGGACGGCACCATCAGCGCGGCGCTGGCCAATGAGGAATCGCTGCTGTGGGTCAAGTACGGCGGCAGGGACGGCCGCCAGGTCGTGGTGGAACTCGCCATGCGCGCCGACAAGTACGCGGTGCGTACCCGGGATTCGAAGTCGCCGGTGTTCACCGGGTTCGACGGCGTTCCCACCTTCGACTACCGGCCGGACCTGGTGGTGGAGGCCAGCTTCCACCCGTATCCGGAGCCGGTCGATGTTCCGATCGGCACCGCCAACCCGCTGGTCGACGGGGTCCACCGGTCCGTCGGCGAACTGGTGTTCCGGCTTCCCGGCAAGGACCACGAGTTCCACCTGCAGGCCGAAGAGGAAAAGCTCGGCGCGCTGACGGTCACCTTCCACGACGAGACCAATGGGGAATCAACCGACGAGTGGCGGAAGGTCTCCACGGCCCGGCCGCGGCCTGATGGCACCGTGATCCTGGACTTCAACCGGGCGATCAACTACCCGAGCGCCTTCACCCCGTACGGCACCTGCCCGATGCCGGTGAAGAACAACAGCCTGGACTACCGGATCGAGGCCGGCGAGAAAGAGCCCGCGCTGTTCTAGCCCCCCGTTCCAGACAATCGCGACTAGACGATCGCGGAGATCCCGGTCACGGCCCGGCCCACGATCAGCGTGTTGATCTCGAACGAGCCTTCGTAGGTGTAGATCGCCTCGGCGTCGGCGAAGATCTTGGCCATCCGGTAGTCGGTGACGATCCCGTTGCCGCCGAGCAGGGACCGGCCCATCCCCACGGTCTCCCGCATCCGGGCGCTGACATAGGACTTCGCCAGCGCCACCTGCGGCATGTCCGCGGCTCCCTGGTCCTGCAGCTGCGCGATCCGGACCATCATGCCCATGCTTGCCACGGCATTGCCGAGCATCGTGACCAGCTGCTGCTGGACCAGTTGGAATTTCGCCAGCGGCCGCCCGAACTGCTGGCGTTCGACGGCATACTGCCGGGCGACGTCGAACGCCGCCAGCTGCTGGCCAACACCCTGCCAGGCGACCATGATCCGTGAGCCGCGCAGCAATTCGTTGGTGTCCTCGAAGCTGCTGATCCCGGCGAAGCGGTCCGACTCGGCCACCTGCACATCCTGGAAGACGATGTCCGCGTTCTGCACCGTGCGCAGCGCGATCTTGTTCTCGATCCTGCTCCGGCTCACCCCCGGCAGGGTCGCGTCCACGATGAAGCCGCGGATGCCGCCGTCGGCCTCGTCACGGGCCCAGACGAGCAGGTAGTCGCAGAACGTCCCGTTGCCGATCCAGCGCTTGGCGCCGTTGAGCACCCAGCTGTCCCCGCCGTCGGGCGCCCCGCCGGGAACGCGCCGGGCGACGGTCTCCATGCCGCCGGCCACGTCGGAGCCATGCTCCGGTTCGGTCAGCGCGAACGCGCCGGTGGTCCGGAGGCTGGCGGCGTCGTCGAGCAGGCGCGCCTTTTGCTCCTCGGAGCCGAAGCCGTAGAGCGCTTCGACAAAGAGGTCGTGGTGGACCAGGAAGAACGTCGCCAGCGAGGTGTCCACCCGGGTCATCTCGGCGATGACCAGCCCGGCAAACAGGTTGCTGTAGCCGCGCTGGGCCGGGGCGCTGAGCTCCAGGGCCGCGAGCTTGGGCAGGATCTGCGCGGGAAACTCGGCCTTGTTCCACCACTCGCCGGCGAACGGAGCCACCTCGCGGGCCAGGAACTCCCGAAGCTCGGCCAGCTTCGCCTGCTCACGGGCGTTGAGCATCGACTCGAAGTCGAAGAAATCAGCGGTCGGCAGCCCCGCGACCGAGTCCGCGGCAGCGGGGGAAGGGGCGAGCCTGGCCTGCGTCATTTCGGCCCCATCCGGATGGCGCCGTCGAGGCGGATGGTCTCGCCGTTGAGCATGGCGTTTTCCACGATGTGCGCCGCGAGGTTTGCGTACTCGGCCGGCCGGCCCAGCCGGGACGGGTGCGGCACCTGCTGGCCGAGGGAGTCCTGGGCCTCCTGCGGCAGCCCGGCCATCATGGGCGTTTCGAAGATACCCGGCGCGATGGTCACCACGCGGATCAGCGAGCGCGCCAGTTCGCGGGCGATCGGCAGCGTCATTGCGTGCACCGCCCCCTTGGAGGCGGCGTAGGCCGGCTGGCCGATCTGGCCGTCAAACGCGGCAACGGAGGCGGTGTTGATGATGACGCCGCGCTCCGGCCCGCCGAGCTCGGTCGCGGCCGGCTCGGTGGCCGCCATCGCGGCCGCCGCAAGGCGGATGACGTTGAAGGTGCCCACGAGGTTGATCTGGATGACCCGGTTGAAGGTTTCCAGCGGCAGCACGCCGTCCCGGCCCATGACCTTGCCGGGGGTGGCGATCCCGGCACAGTTGACCAGGATCCGCAGCGGACCGAGGGCAACGGCGGCGTCGACGGCGGCCTGCACCTCGACTTCGCTGGTGACGTCGGCGGGAACGAAGACCGCCCGATTGGCCGGCTCCACCGGGGTTCCGGCCCCTGGGGCCTCCACCTGGACATTGCTCCGGGCATTCAGCTCGGCGGCGAAGTCGGCGCCGGCGGAGTTTGGCAGGTCCACCAGGACCACGGAGGCGCCGGCGTCGAACAGGCGCCGCGCCGTCGCAGCCCCCAGGCCGGAGGCCCCGCCCGTAATCAGCGCAACTGTACCTTTGATGTCCATGCATCCTCCTTGATGTCGAACCGGAGCCCGAGTCCGTCGCGACACTGTGTGCAGCGTCACGCACTTACCGCGAACATTAGTTAGTGAATGTTAACTGGAATGCGGGCATTCCGCACCTTTCCCCTGCCGCTACTAGGCTGGAACCATGACCCCGGCTGACAACTCCACCGCCCCCAACTGGTCTTTCCGGGCCGACGAAGCCGCCCGCTCCGTGACCGGGCTGTTCGGGCAGCGGCTCTTTTTCCTGCCGGGAACCCACATCGCCGCGATCGTCCGGCCCTCGGGCCGGCTCAAGAACCTGGCCCGGCCCTGGCACTACTGGTGGCAGGCGCATTACGTGGACTGCCTCGTGGACACCGGGCGCCGCGAACTCGGCACGGACGGCCGGCCCGGCAAGCGGTTCGACGGCGGGAACCGGCCCAGTGCAGGCCGGCTCGCCTCCCGGCTGGTCACCGGGATCCGGCTCCGCAACTTCCTCACCGTCGTCAACAACTACTACGACGACATGGCCTGGCTGGCGCTGTCCACGCTACGGCTGGAGAACCTCGCCAGGGACAGCCGCAAGGAGGCCGGACGCCGCCGCAACGCCAAGGTCCTGAAGAGCCTCACGCTGCAGTTCGATTCGGCTTCCACGGACGACCTGGGCGGCGGGACCTTCTGGAGCAAGAAACGGGATTTCAAGAACACCCCGGCCACGGCACCGGTGGCTCTCTATTACGCGCGCACCGGCCAGGCGGCCAAGGCGCAGGCGCTGCTGGACTGGCTGGACGCCAAGCTGCTCGACCCCGATCAGGGCCTGTACCGTGACGGCCTCCGGATCGCCCCCGGCGGCGACGTGGTCCTGGAAAGTGCCATCTACACCTACAACCAGGGCCCGGTCCTGGGCGCGCTGCTGGAACTCGGCGGCGAGGCCAACCTGGCCCGGGCAGCCCGTCTTGTGGCGTCGGTGGCGCGCAGCCTCACCCTCCCCGTACCTTTGCCGGCGCGCAGCGCGCTGGTGCTGCGCTGCGAGGGCGCCGGCGACGGCGGCCTGTTCACCGGGATCC
Source organism: Pseudarthrobacter sp. MDT1-56 (assembly GCF_059383555.1). Classification (NCBI taxonomy): domain Bacteria; kingdom Bacillati; phylum Actinomycetota; class Actinomycetes; order Micrococcales; family Micrococcaceae; genus Pseudarthrobacter; species Pseudarthrobacter sp. MDT1-56. The sequence continues at coordinate 181,611 of NZ_JBWZCK010000006.1, read as the reverse complement.
TCGTCCGGTACCTGGCCCTCGCGGCCACCGACGGGCGGCTGCCCGCCGGGACCCGGGCGGCGGCCGCGACGCTCGTCAACGACACCGCCGAGGCGTTCTGGGAGGGCCGCCGCCTCCTGTCGGCCGAGCACCCGCTCGCCCGGAAGGGCGGCCGGATCCTGTTCTCCACCCACCCCGAGCTGCCGGCGCTGCAGACCTACCCGGCGGGCGCCGCCGTCGAACTATCCACGCAACTGCAGGCCTGGATGATACTGGAAGCCGCCGCTTCGATCGCCGGGAATTAAGTCACGCAATAGTTACGTAATTGATGTGATCCTGATCACTTAAGGCTCCCTCAGCTTGGTTGCTTAGGTTTGGCTAACCTACAGTTTTTCGTAGTGAGCATGCCCTAACTTCCCCCGCTCACAGGGGGCTAGGGTTCCCAACACCTTCCTTGCAGAAAGCAGCCCCATGAAGATCCGCACCAACGCGCTGGCAGGTATCGCACTTGCCGCCACCGCCGCGCTCGGCCTGTCCGCCTGTGGCTCCGGTACCTCCACCGCCCCCAGCAGCAGCGCCGCCGCTGACGGCAAGATTTCCGGTGAAATCACGGTCTACAACGCCCAGCATGAGTCCCTGACCCAGGAATGGGTGGACGCCTTCACCGCGGAAACCGGCGTCAAGGTCACCATGCGCCAGGGTTCCGACACTGAGATGTCCAACCAGATCATCCAGGAAGGCCAGGCCTCCCCGGCCGACGTCTTCCTCACCGAAAACTCCCCGGCCATGGCCCAGGTGGAGAACGCGGGCCTGTTCGCCGACGTCGACAAGGCCACCATCGACCAGGTGCCCGCCGAATTCCGTCCCTCCACCAACAAGTGGACCGGCATCGCGGCCCGCTCCACCGTGCTGGTGTACGACAAGGCAAAGCTGAGCGAAGACCAGCTGCCCACCTCCATGCTCGACCTGGCCAAGCCGGAGTGGAAGGGCAAGTGGGCTGCATCGCCGTCCGGCGCCGACTTCCAGGCGATCGTCTCCGCGCTGCTGGAACTCAAGGGCGAAGCCGCCACCGAGGAATGGCTCCAGGGCATGAAGGAAAACTCCAAGCCCTACAAGGGCAACAGCACGGCCATGAAGGCGGTCAACGCCGGTGAGGTCGACGCCGCCCTGATCTATCACTACTACTACTACGGCGACCAGTCCAAGACCGGCGAGAACTCCAAGAACGTCACCCCGTACTACTTCAAAAACCAGGATCCGGGCGCGTTTGTGTCCGTCTCCGGCGGCGGCGTGCTGAATTCCTCGAAGAACGCGGCGGCGGCCCAGGCCTTCGTCAAGTTCATCACCGGCAAGAAGGGCCAGGAAGTCCTGCAGAAGGGCACCTCCTTCGAGTACGCCATCGCCTCCGATGTCCCGGCCAACGAGAAGCTCGTCCCGCTGGCGGAACTGCAGGCACCCACGGTGGACCCGGCCAAGCTGAACTCGGCCAAGGTCTCCGAGCTGATGACCAAGGCAGGACTGCTGTAACCACGTGACAACCAAGCTGGCGGCTCCCGGAACATCCGGGGGCACGACGACGGCGGGCCGGGGCAAGAGCCCCCGCCCGCCTTTCGGCGTTTCTGTTGTCGCAATCCTGGCCGTCCTGATCGCGCTCTTTGCGCTGATTCCGCTGGGCTACGTCATTGTTATGACGGCGGCAACCGGGTGGGACACTGCCGTGGACCTGATCTTCCGGGCACGGGTCGGCGAGCTGCTGCTCAACACCGTGCTGCTGATGCTGGTCACCGTGCCGCTGTGCCTCATCCTCGGTGTGGGCGGGGCGTGGCTGGTGGAACGCACCCAGCTCAAAGGGCACAAGTGGTGGGCCGTGCTGCTCGCGGCCCCCCTGGCCATCCCCGCCTTCGTCAACAGCTACGCCTGGGTTTCCGCGATACCGTCGCTCGAGGGCCTGTGGTCCGGCGTGCTGATCGCGACGTTGTCGTATTTCCCGCTCGTCTACATCCCGGCTGCCGCGACGCTCAGCCGGCTGGACCCGGCCATTGAACAGTCCGCCGCGTCCCTGGGCCTCGGCGCGTGGCGCACCTTCTTCCGCGTAGTGCTGCCGCAGCTGCGGATCGCGATGACCGGCGGGGCGCTGCTCGTCTCCCTGCACCTGCTGGCCGAGTACGGCGCCTTCGCGATGATCCGCTTCGACACTTTTACCACCGCGATCATGGTGCAGTACCAGTCCACCTTCAACGGCACCGCCGGGAACATGCTGGCCAGCGTGCTTGTGTTCCTGTGCCTGATCCTGCTGCTGGTTGAAGTGCGCAGCCGCGGCAGTGCCAGGTACGCCAAGATCGGCTCCGGCGCCCAGGCCCGCGCCCTGCGCCTTCCGCTGCGCACCTACCAGCTCCCGGCCCAGCTGTTCCTGGTTGCTCTCACCGCGCTGGCTTTCGGGCTGCCCCTGACCTTCGTGCTGCGCTGGATCTTCGCCGGCGGCCCGGATATCTGGGCGGCCGAGGAGTTCCTGCCGGCCCTGTTGCAGACCCTGATGTACGGCCTCGCCGGCGCCCTGGCCACCACGGTCGTCGCGTTCCCGATGGCGTACCTGGCCGTGCGTCACCCCAGCTGGTTCAGCAAGGCCCTGGAGCTGTCCAACTACATCACCAGTTCCATGCCGGGCATTGTGGTGGGCCTGGCTTTCGTGACGGTCAGCATCAAGGCGGCGCCCAACCTGTACCAGACCTCGGCGCTGCTGGTGGCGGCCTACGTATTGCTGTTCCTGCCGCGCGCCCTGGTCAACATCCGTTCCGGCCTGGCCCAGGCTCCGAAGGAACTCGACGAGGCTGCCCAGGCGCTCGGCAAGCCGCCGCTGCTGGCCTTTCTCCGGGTCACGCTGCGGCTCACCGCCCCGGCCGCCGCGGGTGGTGCAGCGCTGGTGTTCCTGGCGATCGTGAATGAACTGACCGCAACACTGCTGCTCTCCCCCAACGGCACACGGACGCTCGCCACCGAGTTCTGGAGCAAAAGCAGCGAGATCGACTATGCCGGCGCCGCCCCGTACGCCCTGCTGATGATCCTGATTTCGGCGCCGATGACCTACCTCCTCTTCCAGCAGTCCAAGAAAGCAGCGGGACAGTGACCCAGAACAGCCCCTCCCGGCTCCCGGAACCGCGGATTGCCGCGTCCGTGGCCACCAGCACCAACAGCCACCTGCAAATCGACGCCGTCACCAAGAACTTCGGCTCCCAGGCTGTCCTGATGGGTGTCAACCTGTCGGTGGCCAGGGGCGGCACGACGGCGATCGTGGGGCCCTCGGGTTCCGGCAAGACCACGCTGCTGCGGCTTATCGCCGGTTTTGAGCACCCGGACACCGGGAGCATCTCGCTCAACGGCGCCAAGGTGGCCGGCGACGGCATCTGGGTGCCCGCACACAAACGCCACGTGGGCTACGTGGCGCAGGACGGCGCCCTCTTCCCGCATCTGAGCGTCGGGCAGAACATCTCCTTCGGCCTCGACGCCGCCAAGCTCCCCGGCGGGCACCGCGGCGTGAAGGCCCGGGTGGCCGAACTGCTGGAAATGGTCTCCCTGGACCCCGCCATGGCCAAGCGGCGGCCGCATCAGCTCTCCGGCGGGCAGCAGCAGCGGGTCGCCCTGGCCCGGGCCCTCGCCCGAGAGCCGGAACTGATGCTGCTGGACGAGCCCTTCTCCGCCCTGGACGCGGGTCTGCGCGTTGCCACGCGCCGCGCGGTGGGCAAGGTGCTCCAGGACGCGGGTGTCACCACCATCCTGGTCACCCACGACCAGGGCGAGGCGCTGTCGTTTGCGGACCAGGTGGCGGTGATGCGCGGCGGACGGCTGGCGCAGATCGGCAACCCGTTCATCGTCTACACACGCCCCGCGGACCGCGCCACCGCGGAATTCCTGGGCGACGCCGTCATCCTGGACGCCTGGATGGAGGGCTCCCTCGCCACGTGTTCCCTGGGCGGGATCCCCGTGCGCCGGCCCCCGGCGCAGGGACGGGTCCAGCTCATGCTGCGGCCGGAACAGATCCGGATCGCGGAGGACGGCCCCATCCGCGGCGTCGTGGTGGATACGGATTACTTCGGGCCCGAAACGACCGTGCGGCTCAAGCTCGCCGTCCCGCCCGTCCTCGCGGAAGGGTCCGTGGCGGACCACCGCTACCCCGGCGGCGGCGAAATCATCACCATCCGGCATTGGAACGCCTCGATCGCCCGCCCGGGTTCGGAACTGTGCCTCCGCGTCGTCGGCGAGGCTGTGGCTTTCCCGGTGGAAGACCTGCCACCGGCATAGCCGCCACGGGAGCGGCCCGTCCGTGCCCTGTTCCTTCTCCGGTTCCCGCGCCGGCACACCAGCGCCCCGCGGGGACCGTTGAGCCGGTCCGGCTCCCGGCATAGGGTGGGGCGCATGACTGTTCAGCCAGCGCTCCACCGCCAGCACTGCTCCGTTGCCGCCCCCACCCAATTGTGGCTCGATGCCGAGGGGCGGCTCGCCAGCGGCCACGGTGCCACGGACGCCGCCGGCTCCTCCGGCGCCGCGGGCGGTGGCTGGTTCACCGGCCTGCTGCACGGGGACACCCGGATGCTGTCCCGGGCAGAGGTGCGGGTGAACGGCCTCGAGCCGGAGCCCGCCACGGTGGAGGCTGAGGCCGGGGGTGTGCTGCGCGTGCGGGGGCTGGTCCGTGGCATTCCGGGGCCCACTGAGGACCCCGCCGTCGAACTTCTGCAGACCTGGACGGTCACGCCCGGCGTCGTCCGGCACTCCCTGCAACTGAGCACGTCCCTCGAGTCGCTCGACGTGGAAATCGAAATCCAGCTCGCCGCGGACTTCACCGATATGGCCGCCATCCGGCTCAGCCGCTTCCGGGAGCCCTCCGAGCCATTCTCCGCAGACGATTCCACGCTGCGCTGGCGCGACGGGGGGCGGACCCTGACCGTCGCCGCCCCCGGCAGCGTCGCCTCCGGCGAACGGCTCCTCTGGCGCGGCAAGGCAGGACGCGGGCACCCGTTCGACGTGGAATGGCAGGCCGTGCTGGCCGACAGCGAGGACGCCGTGGTGGCGGCGCCGCCGCCCGCCACGCGCCGGGTCCGCGCCGAGCCGTCCGGCGCCCTGGGCCTGCTGCTGGACAACGCGCTCGATGAGCTCGCCGGCCTCCGCCTGGCCACCCGGACGCTGCCGGACGCGCCGTTCGCCGCTGCCGGGGCGCCCTGGTACTTCACACTGTTCGGACGCGATTCCCTCTGGACCGCGCGGCTGCTCCTGCCGCTCGATGCCGGGCTCGCCGCCGGAACGCTGCGCACCCTGGCAGGGTTCCAGGGCACGAAGGACGATCCGGGTGCCGCCGAGGAACCGGGCAAGATCCTGCACGAGCTCCGGGCCAAGGAACTCGTGCTGGAGAGCCAGGGCCTGCGCCTGCCCCCGGTGTACTACGGCGCCGTGGATTCCACCCCGTTGTGGCTGTGCCTGCTAGCCGAACTTGGCCAGGCCGGACTGGACGACGCCGCCGTCCGCGCGCTCCTGCCCAGCGCGGCCCGGGCGGTGGAATGGCTGCTGGCCGCCGGAGGAGCGCCCGGCAGCACGAACAGCGGTTTCCTCAGCTACCAGGACGCTACCGGCCACGGGCTCAGCAACCAGGGCTGGAAGGACTCCGGGGACGCCATGCAGTTCCGCGACGGCCGGCAGGCCGACGGCCCGATCGCGCTCTCCGAGGTGCAGGGCTACGCCTACCAGGCCGCCGTGGACACCGCCGACCTCTTCGATTCCTACGGCGAGCCCGGCGCCCAGGCACTGCGGGACTTCGCCGAGGCACTGCAACAGAACTTCCGCGAGCGCTTCTGGGTCGAGGACGACGACGGCCCCTTCCCCGGGATGGCCCTCGACGGGCACGGCGAGCCGCTGGACATCCCGGGCTCCAACATGGGGCACCTGCTCGGCACCGGAATACTGGACGCCTCGGAAGCCCGGCTCGTGGCGGACCGGTTGCTCAGCCCCGAGCTGTTCTCCGGCTACGGTGTGCACACCATTTCCCGGCGCGCCGCCGGTTTCTGGCCGTTCAGCTACCACTGCGGTTCGGTCTGGAGCCACGACACTGCGATCGCGGTCCGGGGGCTGCTCGCCGAGGGATTCCTCGCCGAAGCCCGGACCATCGCCGAGGGCCTGCTCGCCGCGTCGGGTTCCTTCGGACACCGCCTGCCGGAACTGTTCGCCGGCATCACTACCGAGGAGGCCGGCCACGCGGTGCCCTATCCGGCGTCGTGCCATCCGCAGGCCTGGTCCTCAGCGTCCGCGGTGGTGATCGCCCAGGCCATGGGCGTCGGATTCTAGCGACGGGCCGCCCGGGGTCACGGGGGCCGTCACGGTGCCGGTGGCCGTTTGTTCTGCGGGTACGGCGTTTCGTGCCGGGCCAGCATCTCGACGAATCCCGCGATCTTCTTCGCCCTGGTGGCAGCCTGCTTGACCCCGTTGGTCCGGTAAATCAGGGCGTACCTGTTCACCGAAGTCAGGACGTCGAACATCGCCTGCGCCCGGGGATCCGCCGCGATGGCCGCGGCCAGGTCCTCGGGCACTTCCGCCGTCGCCGCACCGGAGTAGGCCGCTTCCCAGCGGCCGTCCGCTTTGGCGCTGTCGACGGCGGCGCGGCCGGCGGGAGCCATCCTGCCTGCAGCCTCGAGGCGGCCGATCCGCTCCACGTTCCGGGCGGACCACACACTTTTCCGTCCCCGGCGGGTCATCCGCTGGAACGAACTCGCTTCATCCCGCCGCCGGCCTTGGCCGTCGATCCAGCCGAAACACAAGGCTTCCTGCACCGCGGCCTCATAGTCCAGCTCCGTCACGGCGCCGCCTTTCTTGTGCAGCACCAGCCACACCCCGGGGCTCTCCGCGTGGTGGCGCTCCAGCCACGCGCGCCATTCGGCGGCATCTTTCACCAGCAGTTCCTCAAGTTCAGCAGCCATGGAACCATTCTGCTCCGCACTGACCACCGGCACCGATTTGGTGGGACGATATCCCTGAGAGCCGGAACCCGTCACAACCTTCAGGAGCAACGATGCTGCGTGTCCGCCCGATCCACTTCACCTCCCGCCTTGATGCCTGGGAGCGGCTGCTCACCGGACTCGGTCTGGTCAAGACCGTCGACGAGCCCACCTGGCGTGAGTTCGACGCCGGCTCCGGCCGGCTCGCCCTCCATTTTGTCGAGCCGGGCTCCGCCGAGGACGGCACCACTTCGCTCGGCGTCGAGGTGGGCGACCTGAAGGAATTCGCCCGGCGGACCAAGGAGGCCGGTGCGGCCGAAGGCGGCACCAACGCCGAACTCATCGACGCGGACCATGGCCCGTCCTGCCGCATCACGGCCGCGGACGGGTTCAGTTTCCTCGCCGACCCGGCCACACGCGCCACGGACGGCGGCTGGGGCGGGTCCGCGGAAGCTGACCCGGGCATCGCCGTCGTCGGGGTCTGGTTCTCCGAGGACGCCGTGGCGGCGACCCGGACGTTGCGCGACATCGGCGCCCGGCCCCGCCCGCTCCCGGGCAGCGGCGAGGCCGACACCGACACTGCCGAATCCGAAGCCTTCACGGCGAAGAACGGCGGGATCCTGATGGTCGGTGCGGGCACCGGGTCCGGGCGTGCCGGCCTGGGCTTCGAATACGCCGGCGCCCTGACCGCCCTCCGTGAGCGTCTGAGCGAGGCCGGTAACGAGGCCGCGGTGATTGAGGAAGCGGCCATTCCTACCCTGCACGTGGCCAACCCCGATGCCGACGGCGTCGCCGCCCACCCGCCGCTCTGGATTTCCGCGGCGCCGGCCGCAGGGTGAGTGCGACCACGCCCCAGCCGCAGGGATGGGGTAGAACTTAACCATGAACGTTCGCACTCCTGACCCGAACCCCGGCTGGCTTTCCGACGAAGATTTGTTCGAGGCGCGTGGCCGGCTGCCCATGGTCTACGTCGAGGCCGTCCCGGTCCGGCTGGATCCGCTCGGGTTTGTTAATGAGGTTGGCACGCTCCTGCAGGCCGACGAGGACGGCACAATGGTCCGCTCCCTGGTTTCCGGCCGCGTGTTGTACCGCGAGACCATCCGCGCGGCCCTGCTGCGCCATATGGAGAAGGACCTCGGCCCGATGGCCTTCCCGCAGCTGCCCATCAGCCCGGTGCCGTTCACGGTGGCCGAATACTTCCCCTCGCCGTCCCACACCGGATTCACCGACGACCGCCAGCACGCCGTCGCCCTGGCATACATCATCCCCGTCACCGGCGAATGCTCGCCGCGGCAGGACGCGCTGGAGCTGACCTGGATGACCCCGCAGGAAGTTATGAGCTCGGATGTCCAGCTGGAATTCAGCGGCGGCCGCGGCGCCCTGATCCGCCAGGCTCTGGCCTTCGCCGGCGTCGGGAACTGACCGACGGCGGTTGCGTCCCCGACTTCCGGCGCGCGCCTTTGTAGACTGTAGGGCGGACCGCAAAAGAATTTAAGGACTCCAGATGACTCACCCCCCGGCCGCCCCGAACTATATCGAACAGCAGGCTGGATCTCTGCAGAGCGGCGACCAGCTGCTCCTGCCCGACGGCAACCGCTCCGCCGAAATCCAGCGCGTTGACGTCGAAGCCGACGATTTCGGCACCCCCGCCGTGGTCCTGGCGACCCTCACGGGAGGCGGCGGACTCAGGATCGCGGCATCCTCCACCGTCCTGATCCTTGGCGCTCCCGCCGAGGCCGGGGAAACCACTGTCGAGGAAGCCGGCTCCGCTCCGCAAGCCGGCGAACCGGCCGCCGAGGCGGGCAGCGGCCAGGGCAGCGCAGGCGGGCAGGACAGGAACGCGGAGGCCGACAGCGCCGCCGCTCCCGCCGTCGTCGTCCCTCCCCTGCCGCCCGTTCCGCCGGTGGTGAGCGGCCCCAGCGAAGAGGACCTGGCACTGATCCCTGTCCTTGAGGGCACGCCCGAGTCCGTGGTGCAGGCCGTGGCCGAGGCCCACCCGAACTCGGCGGGAGTGCTGCTGCTCAGCGAACGGCTGGCCAAGGGCATCAACACGAAGTCCGGCAGCTGCCTCAAGGACCTCAGCGACCTCGCGCAGGAGCTGTTCATTATCCTCAAGGACGCCGAAAACGCCCTCGCCGTTGCGGACCTGCTCAATGTGCTGCCCTTCGACGGCAACCGCGGCCGCTGGGCATCGGTGGAGGCCTCCCTCGCCCTGTCCAGCTACATCTGCCGCCAGCTCGGCCAGGAAGAACGCGCCGCTGTGTACGAGAAGTTCCTCCGCGCCCCCGATGCCATGGAGACGGACCCGTTCAAGGCGCGGATCAACGCCAAGGTGCGCCAGCGCTCACTCAACGAACCGAACCTGTATGACAAGGAAATCTTCCGTTCGATGGACAACTCGAACCCGGATGCGGAACGCGAATGGCGGCTCCTGCGGCTCGAGGCGCTGCTCTTCCTGCGCGCCCACGGCGGTTCGGAAACCATCGGCGCCCCGGAACTGGACCGCCGGATCGGCAACGAACTCGAGTCCGTCCGTTCCTGAGGCGTTTGGCCCCTACCCCCTCCCGGCCGGGCGTTGTAGATTCAGCCCATGACGAACAATCTGAGCGTTGTGATCAACTCCGACGCGCAGCAGGTTTGGACAATGCTGCGCGAGCCCGCCAAGGTAGCCCAGTGGCACGGCTGGGAAGCCGACGACCAGGCGGCCGAGATCAATGAGATCTATTTCAGCCCCAATGTCATCGAGGGCGCCGACCACACCTCCCTGGTGGTCGACGGCGGGGACGTGTTCACCTTGAAACCGGTCCCGGCCGGCACCGAAGTCAGCGTCACGCGGGCGGCGGTGGACCACAATTCCGAGTGGGCCGCCTGGGACGAGGACATCACCCAGGGCTGGCTGACCTTCATCCAGCAGCTCCGCTTCGCCCTCGAACGGCATCCGCACGGCAAACGCCGGACCTTCTTCTTCTCCGTCCCCGGGAACGGAGGCTCCGCGATTGAAAAGCTGGGCCTGTCCGACGTCCCCAAACCCGGCGAACCGTACTCGCTGACCCTGGCGACGGGCGAGGAAGTCTCCGGCAAGGTCTGGTTCCGCAGCAACCACCAGGTGGGGCTTACGGTCCACCACTACGCGGAACACGGCGAAGGCCTGGTGATCGTGGCGGACCAGCCGGCCATCAAAGACCTCAGGCCCGAGGGCGGATCCCTGGTCATCGTCTCCACCTATGACCTCGGGGCGCACCAGCTGGAGTCCATCCGCAACTACTGGGACAAGTGGCGGGCTGAGAACTACCCCACATCCGATCCGCTGCACTAAGGGTTGGCGGCTGTTAGCTGGCACACTTGAACGGTGCCAGCCAATCCTGAAATACCCGTGCCGTCGCTCCTGCCGGCCCAGCAGTCCGAGTTTTCCTTCCGTGTGGGCAAACGGCTGAGTGAAAGCTGCTCGCCGTCGGAGGCCCAGGTCAGCGCCAACGGCGGGGAGTTCCTCGGCCGCACCGGCACCATCACCACACCGCACGGCGAGATCCAGACCCCGGCGTTCATCGCGGTCGGCACCAAGGCCACGGTCAAGTCGGTCCTCCCGGAGTCAGTCGCCGAGCTGGGCGCGCAGGCGGTGCTGGCCAACGCCTACCACCTGTACCTGCAGCCCGGCGCGGACATCCTGGATGAGGCCGGCGGGCTGGGTGCCTTCATGAACTGGCGCGGACCCACCTTCACGGACTCCGGCGGGTTCCAGGTGATGAGCCTGGGCTCGGGGTTCAAGAAGGTCATCGACATGAAATCGGTGGACAATTCGGGACCCGACGACGCCGTCGCCCCCGGCAAGGAACGCCTGGCCCACGTGGATGAGGAAGGTGTGTGGTTCAAGAGCCACCTCAACGGCGACCGGCACCGCTTCAGCCCTGAGATCTCCATGAACGTCCAGCACCAGCTCGGCGCGGACATCATGTTCGCGTTCGACGAGCTCACCACGCTGCAGAACTCCCGCGGGTACCAGGAGGAATCCCTGGAGCGCACCCGGCGCTGGGCCGAGCGCTGCATCACCGAGCACTTCCGGCTCACGTCCGAGCGTGCGGGCAAGCCCTACCAGGCGCTCTTCGGGGTCATCCAGGGCGCCCAGTACGAGGACCTGCGCCGGAAGGCCTGCCGCGACCTCGGCGCGATGAACTTCGACGGCTTCGGCATCGGCGGGGCCCTGGAGAAGGAGAACCTGGGCACGATCGTGCGCTGGTGCAACGAGGAACTCCCGGAGAACAAGCCCCGGCACCTCCTGGGCATCTCCGAGCCGGACGACATCTTCACCGCGATCGAAAACGGCGCGGACACCTTCGACTGTGTCTCGCCGACCCGGGTGGCCCGGAACTCGGCGTTCTACCACCCCACCGGCCGGTACAACCTCTCCGGCGCCATGTATAAGCGCGACTTCGGCCCGCTGCAGGAAGGCTGCGACTGCTACGCCTGCCAGAATTACTCCCGGGCCTACATCCACCACCTGTTCAAGGCCAAGGAAATGGTCTCCGCCACACTGATCTCGATCCACAACGAGCGCTTTGTGGTGAAGATGGTGGACGACGCCCGACTGGCCATCGAAGCCGGCAACTTCTTCGAGTTCAAGGCCGAGACCCTGGGGCAGTACTACTCCTAGGGGGCGCCCCGCCCGGCCCCTGCCCCCTCCTGGCACGCGGCACCCGCCCTACGCTCCGTAGCTCGGTTCGCGCTTCTTGATCCAGCCGATCGCGGCCGCGGTGACCGGGACGAAGAGGAACTCCACGAGGGTCTTGTAGAGGAAGCCCACGACCACGTAGTTCACAAACGTGCCGACGTCGGTAATCCCGATCACGGAGGCGGCGATGCTGCAGAAGATCAGGGTGTCCACGAACTCGCCGGCGACGGAGGACCCCATGATGCGTGCCCAGAGGGACTTCTCCCCCGTGCGCGCCTTCATCTTCACGAGGATCCACGCGTTGATGGTCTGCCCGGCCAGGAACGCCAGCAGGGAGCCCAGCACAATCTGTGGAACGGGGCCCAGCGCGCCTTCCAGTGCGGCCTGCTTAGCGAGACCGAAGTCGTCGTTGAAGCCGGGCAAGGCGATGATGATCCAGTAGCAGAGCGACGCAAAGACGGACAGGGCGAAGGCGGTGATGATGGCTTTGCGGGCCACCTTGAACCCGTAAACCTCGCTGATGACGTCCCCGAGGATGTAGGCCAGCGGGAAGAGGAAGAAGCCGCCGTCGGTGATGACCGGGCCGATCGCGACGCCCTTCGATGCCCCGATGTTGGACAGAATCAGCACCACGGCCATAACGGCGAGCAGGATCCCGAAGTAGGAGGAACCAATGGAGGCGAACTTTGGCGGCGCTGCGGCCGGTAACGTGTGGGCGGAAGCCATGGGTGTTCCATTCATAGTGGTTCGCTCGGCGTCCCGGATCCTCGAGGAGGACCACACTGGGCTGCCGGCTGTATTAGCACTGGACGGGTCCGGAGAACTAGCTGCCGGAACCGTCTACCATTCTCTCACCCGTTGCCAGGGGCTGTTGTTGGACTGCGGGCCACGAGGGCCTGCCTACCCGCCGCAGGCGCGCTGCCCGGCTAGGATTTCGGCATGGCTTCCGATTCCCCCAAGGACAGCGGGCCCGCCCGGCAAGGCGACGATCTGGTGATGACGGTCGCCTCCGAACGCAGCGCCGGAGTACCGGCAGGCCCGGTGGCAGACTCGGCCTGGCGGAGGATCAGCTTTGGGCGGTCTTTCACATATTTGATGATTCCGGTGGTTATTCTGAGCCTGGTCAGCGGCTCGCTGGCGTTGGCCACACAATGGGCACCCCCGGAGTCCGTCGAAACCGCCCGGTTCTGGTTCTACTTTTTCGACGTCGGGCGCGAGATTAATCTGCCGACCTGGTTCAGCGCCGGGCTATGGATAACCGCGGGCGTCCTTGCCGGCTACTTCGCCCGCCGCGCCTCCCGGTACCGCCGCTCCTGGGCGCTGTTCTGCGTTGTCTGCATGGTCTTCTCCATCGACGAGACCCTGGAACTGCACGAGCGCCTCGATGCGATTGGAAACGAGCTGGGCAGGTACCTTCCCCTGCATCTGGGCTTCACCTGGGTGATACCCGGCGTTCTCATTGCCGGCCTGATCGTCCTGTCCCTGCTGAGGATGGTCCTCGCACTGCCGCGGACCCCCCGGGCGGGACTTCTGGCTGCCGGAATCATTTTTGTCGGGGGCGGTGTCGGGGTCGAGACCCTGTCCGGACTTTTCGTCCAGGGCGACACCCTGCCCTGGCAGTTCTTTCTGCTCACGCTGGTTGAAGAAACCCTGGAGATGACCGGGATCGCACTGGGTGTCGCCGCCCTGGTACACCTCATCGCCTACCGTCATTCGGCTGACCAGTCCACGGCCTTCATCGTTGCTGACCGCCCCCTTCCGGAGATCGAACCGGCAGCCGGCCCCTGAACGACGGCGGCGGGCCGCCCGCCGCCGGACCGAAGTCACGGAGCCGGCAACCCGCCGTCGTCGTTCTCACCACCCTTTGGCGGCTCACAGAGCTAGCGGCGCGAGGCGTCGACGAGGTCCTTGTCGTCGTCCTTGCGGCCGTCGGCCGGCACAGCCGGGGCGGCAGCGGGCTCCCACGCGTGGCCCTGTTCGTGGTCCAAGTGCGTGGACTTCTTGTTCTTCAGCGCGAAGATGTAGACCACCAGCGAGATGGCGATCGCCACTGTGACGTAGGTGAAGAAAAGGTCCACGCGCTCGGCCTTCTGGAACGCCGCACCCAGCAGCGGAACCGTGCCGCCGAACAGCGAGTTCGCGATCGCGTAGCCGAGGCCGACGCCGAGGGCCCTGATGGAAGCCGGGAACAGCTCGGCCTTCACGAGGGCGTTGATGGAGGTATAGCCGCCGACGATCAGCAGGCCGCCCATCATGAGCAGGAACGCGGTAAACGGATCCTTGGTGCCGGCCAGGGTGGAGAGCAGCGGCCAGGTGAACAGGACACCGGTGATGCCGAACCAGAGCAGCAGCGGCCGGCGCCCGACCTTGTCCGAGATGATCCCGTAGATCGGCTGGAGCAGCATGAAGATGAACAGCGCCCAGAAATTGATCACCGAGGTGTCGGTCTTGGCGATGCCGGAGGTATCGTTCATGAACTTCAGGATGAAGTTGGTGTACGTGTAGAACGCCACGGTGCCGCCAAGGGTGACGCCGATGCAGATCAGCAGCGGCTTCCAGTGCTCGGTGAACAGCAGCTTCATGGTGCCGGGCTGCGCAACGCCGGCCACGGACGGGACCTTGGCGGCCTCGACCTGCTCGGCGGACACGGTTTCTTCCATCGAGCGCCGCAGCCACAGGACTACGAGCGCGGCCACGCCGCCGATGGCGAACGGGATGCGCCAGCCCCACTCGGTCAGGGCAACCTTGTCCATGGTGTTCTGCAGGATGACCAGTACCAGCAGGGCCAGCATTTGGCCGCCGATCAGGGTGACGTACTGGAAGCTGGAGAAGAAGCCGCGGCGTTTGGAGGTGGCGGCCTCGGACATGTAGGTGGCGCTGGTGCCGTATTCGCCGCCCACGGAGAAGCCCTGGACCAGCCTCACCACGATCAGCAGAATCAGTGCCCAGACGCCGATCTGCTGGGTCGTCGGCAGGATGGCGATGGCGAAGGAACCTGCGGACATGATCGTCACGCTGAGCGTCAGGGCCGCCTTGCGTCCCTTGCGGTCGGCGTAGCGGCCGAAGAACCAGGCGCCGACCGGGCGCATCAGGAACGACGTTGAGAAGACGGCCATGGCCTCAAGGCCCGCCTGGAGCTCGTCCTTGGAATTGAAAAAATGCGACTGGAAATACGCCGCGAAGACTGTGTAGACGTAGAGGTCGTACCACTCGACGAGGTTGCCCGCAGAGCCTTTGAGAATATTGCTGACGGCTCTTCTCGTCTGCGCCGATTCGGACAGTTGGGTGCTCATCTATGAACCTTCCTGGATCCGGCGCCGCAAGAGGCAACACCGCCCGCCACCGTATTCGCGATGATCCGGAACACGCGGGTTCTGTTCATATTGGTCATCCGCACAATGCGGCGGGTTTTCCTGGAATGGCAGGATAGATCCATGACTCCCACCGCCTTTGACGCCGCCTCACCGGCTGATTCCGATACCGCCCCCGACGCAGGCGCGGCCACGCCCGCCGTCGCCCTGACCATCGCAGGCTCCGAAGCTACCGGCGGCGCCGGCGCGCAGGCTGACCTGAAGACCTTCCAGGAACTCGGAGTCTTCGGCATCGCCAACCTGACGTGCATCGTCTCCTTCAATCCGCAGGACAACTGGAACCACCGTTTCGTCCCGATCGACCAGCAGGTCATCGCCGACCAGCTCGAGGCGACGACGGCGGCCTACGGTGCCGCGTCCGGCGCACCGTCAGTGCTGGATACTGTGAAGATCGGCATGCTGGGCAGCCCGGCCACGATTTCGACGGTCGCCACGGCGCTGGCCGGCGCTGCGTTCACGAACGTGGTGCTGGATCCGGTGCTGATCTGCAAGGGCCAGGAGCCGGGCCACGCGCTGGATACGGATCAGGCCCTCAAAGCTCAGATCCTGCCGCTGGCCACGTTTGTCACACCGAACCACTTCGAGGCCGAGTCCCTCTCCGGACTGGCAATCACCGACCTCGAATCGCTCAAGGCCGCCGCCGTCCGGATCCACGAGCTCAGCGGCGCCGCGGTACTCGCCAAGGGCGGTGTGCGCCTGGCCGGACCGGACGCCGTCGACGTCTACTACGACGGCGAGACGTTGGAAGTCCTCTCTGCCCCGAAGGTGGGCGAAGTGGCAGTCTCCGGTGCCGGATGCTCGCTGGCCGCCGCTGTGACGGCGGAACTGGCCAAGGGCGCGACGGCGCTGGAGGCAGCCCGGACAGCCAAGGCTTTTGTGACCGCGGGGATCCGGAACCGGGTGGCCTCGGGCGCGCCCTTCGATGCGCTCTGGCAGGGCGGCCCGCCCTAACCCCAACGTCGGCAGCCCGACGATCACTCTGGCTGGCAAGCACGCCGTAGACCGCGAGGTTCGCCGATAACTCTCGGGTTACCGGCGACTTGGGCCCTGGCCCGCCGGGAGCACCGGCCGCATCAGCTCCCGGAGTGCGCCTGCAGGAACGAGTAGACCTCGGTCTCGTCCACGCCGGGGAAGGCGCCCGGCGGCATCGCCGCGAGCAGGTGCGAGTGGGCCCGCGCCGAGGGCCAGGCGTTGCCGGCCCATTCCGAGGTCAGGGCCGCCGGCGGGCGCCGGCAGCAGCTTTCGTCCGGGCAGGTCGACTTGGACCGCTCGGTCGTCTCGCGGCCGCGGAACCACTTCACCTGCGCATAGGGAACCCCCACGGACAAGGAAAATTCGCCGTTGGCGGAGCGCTCGGTCCGCGCCGTGCACCAAAACGTGCCGGCCGGGGTATCGGTGTACTGGTTGTACGCGCTGAACTTGTCCGGCACGTCGAAGACCACCCGGGACGTCCAGTTCTTGCAGGACGGCTGGCCCTCGATGGCGCCGGTGTGGTCCTGCGGGAACGTCACGCCGTCGTTCTCGTAAGCCTTGTAGATGATGCCACTCTTGTGGGTCTTCTGGAAGTGCGTCCGCAGGTCCAGGTGCTGGGTGGCGAGGTTGGTGAAGCGGTGCGCGGCGGTCTCGTACGACACCGCGAAGGCATCCCGGATGTCCTCGACCGCGATCTCCTTGGCCTGCTTGGCCTTCTGCAGGAACTCGACGGTCGCCTGCTCCGGGAGCAGGAGCGCGGCGGCGAAGTAGTTCGTGGCCACCCGCTGCATCAGGAAGTCACCGTAATTGGTGGGGGTCTGGTGCCCCAGCACGTAGTGGCCCAGCGCCTGCAGCAGCACCGAACGCGGGTCGTGGTCGCTGCGCGCATTGTGCGTGAGATAAATACGGCGGTTCTTAAGGTCGGTCACCGAACGGGTGGAGTGCGGCAGATCGCCCACGTGGTGGAGGCTGAACCCGAGGTGCCCGGCGATGTCCGCGATGACGTGATGGGACAGCGGGCCACTCGTGTGCCCAACGGAGGCCAGGACCTTCTGCGCTTCGGCCTCGTACTCCGGGAAGTAGTTGTTCCGCTCGCGCATCATGGCGCGCAGTTCCCCGTTCGCGCGGCGGGCCTCTTCCGGCGTCGCGACCTGCTCGTTAAGCCGGCGTTCCAGCTCGTGCTGCAGCCCCACCATGGACTCCAGCACATCCATCGGGAGCCGCGAGCTGATGCGGATCTTGGGCAGCTTGAGGGACTCGTAGATGGGGCTGCGCTGGTAGCGTTCCAGCTCGATCTCGAGGGCGGCGCGGCGGTTGGGCGGCTCCGCGCCCAGCAGCTCGTCGATACTGACGCCGAGTGCCGCGGCGAGCTGCTGGAGCAGGCCGAGTTTGGGCTCGCGCTTGCCATTCTCGATCAGGCTCAGCTGGCTGGGGGCCGTTCCCACCGTGGCGCTGAGGTCATCGAGCGTGAGTCCGGCGGCCTTGCGGAGGTGGCGGACGCGGCGGCCCATGCTGATGACGTCCACCTCCGGGACGGCAGGCGAGGCGGCGGAGGCGGGTCGATTCCAACTGGCGGGGTGCATTTATTGAGAATACGCGAAGAAGTGCATTTCTTTCCACTGTTTTCATCTAGAAAGCCACTTGAAAGTACAGAAAAGTAGGTCTTACGGAAAAGTTACACCGCCCCGGATCATCCAGTCGCACTGCGAGGAAGCAGCCAGACCGGCCCAGGGCCCCACTAAGGAGACAAAGATGACTGCAGCATTTGAGCCCACCCAGACGCCCGAACAGCAGGCCACCGCACTGGAGCTCGAGTGGGCTGCCAACCCGCGCTGGGAAGGTGTCACTCGGGACTACAAGGCCTCCGACGTCGTCCGCCTCCGCGGCCGCGTCTCCGAAGAGCACACCCTGGCCCGCCGCGGCTCGGAGAAGCTGTGGAAGCAGCTCACCGAGGAGAAAAAGGAGGGCAAGTACACCAACGCCCTGGGCGCACTGACCGGCAACCAGGCCGTGCAGCAGGTCAAGGCCGGCCTCCGCGCCATCTACCTCTCCGGCTGGCAGGTTGCCGCTGATGCCAACAACTCCGGCCACACCTACCCGGACCAGTCCCTTTACCCGGCCAACTCGGTTCCGACCGTGGTCCGCCGCATCAACAACGCCCTGCTCCGCGCCGACCAGATTGAGTTCTCCGAGGGCATCCAGACCGTCGAGGACTGGATGGTCCCGATCGTAGCGGACGCCGAGGCCGGTTTCGGCGGCCCGCTTAACGCCTACGAGCTGATGAAGTCCATGATCCAGGCCGGCGCCTCGGGCGTGCACTGGGAAGACCAGCTCGCCTCGGAAAAGAAGTGCGGCCACCTCGGCGGCAAGGTCCTGATCCCCAGCCAGCAGCACGTCCGCACCCTGAACGCCGCCCGCCTGGCCGCCGACGTCGCCGGCACCCCGTCCGTCATCATCGCCCGCACCGACGCCGAGGCAGCCACCCTGATCACTTCCGACGTCGACGAGCGCGACAAGGAATTCGTCACGGGAGAGCGGACCGCGGAGGGCTTCTACAAGGTCCGCAACGGAATCGAACCCTGCATCGCCCGCGCCAAGGCCTACGCCCCGTACTCCGACCTCATCTGGATGGAGACGGGCACCCCGGACCTGGAGCTGGCCCGCAAGTTCGCCGAAGCCGTCAAGGCAGACTTCCCGGACCAGATGCTTTCCTACAACTGCTCCCCGTCGTTCAACTGGAAGAAGCACCTCGACGACGCCACGATCGCCAAGTTCCAGCGCGAACTCGGCGCCATGGGCTTCACCTTCCAGTTCATCACCCTGGCCGGCTTCCACGCCCTGAACTACTCGATGTTCGATCTCGCCCACGGTTACGCCCGTGAAGGCATGAGCGCCTACGTCGAGCTGCAGGAGAAGGAATTCGCCTCCGAATCCCGCGGCTACACCGCGACCAAGCACCAGCGCGAAGTCGGTACCGGCTACTTCGACGACATCGCAACCGCGCTCAACCCGAACGCATCCACCCTGGCTCTGGTGGGATCCACCGAAGAAGGCCAGTTCCACTAATCCCCAGCTTTTCCCGCCAGTTGCCCTATCACTTTTGGTCCTCATCGACCTCCTTTGGAGACCAAAAGTGATAGGGCAACGGCGGACATTCAAGGAGCAACTCCCATGAACAGCTTCACTGACAACTTCACCATCAACGGGGTTACGTTGACCGCACAGCCGATCTGCCGGCAGAGCGAGGTCCTGACTCCTGATGCCTTGGCATTTGTTGCCAAGCTGCACAAGGCAACCAAGGGACGGCGGCTGGAGCTGTTGCAGGCCCGCCGGGACCGCCGCCAGCAGATCGGCAAGGGCCAGGACCCGCGGTTCCTCCGCGAGACCGAGTCCGTCCGGAACGATCCGAACTGGCGCGTCGCTCCCCCGGCTCCGGGCCTGGAGGACCGCCGCGTCGAGATTACCGGCCCGGTGGACAAGAAGATGACCATCAACGCGCTGAACTCCGGCGCCAAGGTGTGGCTCGCGGACATGGAGGACTCCTCCACCCCGTCGTGGCGCAACGTCATCCAGGGCCAGCTCAACCTCACCGATGCCCTGGAGCGCCGGATCGACTTCACCTCCCCGGAGGGCAAGGAGTACAAGCTCCGCTCCGCCGAGGAGCTGCCCACCATCGTGGTCCGGCCCCGCGGCTGGCACCTGCCGGAAAAGCACATGCTCATTGACGGCACCCCGATCGCCGGCGGCATCGTCGACTTCGGCCTGTACTTCTTCCACAACGCCCGCCGGCTGATCGCCCAGGGCAAGGGCCCCTACTTCTACCTGCCGAAGATCGAGAACCACCTCGAGGCCCGGCTGTGGAACGACATCTTCGTCCTCGCCCAGGACCTGCTCGGCATCCCGCAGGGGACCATCCGCGCCACCGTGCTGATCGAGACCATCACGGCCGCGTTCGAAATGGAGGAAATCCTCTACGAACTGCGCGACCACGCCGCAGGCCTGAACGCCGGCCGCTGGGACTACATCTTCTCGCTGATCAAGAATTTCCGCACCCGCGGCCCGCGCTTCGTCCTGCCGGACCGCGGCCAGGTGACCATGACCCAGCCGTTCATGCGTGCCTACACCGAACAGCTGGTCCGGGCGTGCCACAAGCGCGGCGCCATGGCCATCGGCGGCATGGCCGCAGCCGTCCCCAACCGCAAGGACGCGGAAGCCAACGCGATTGCTATCGAGAAGGTCCGCGCCGACAAAACCCGCGAGGCCGCCGACGGCTTCGACGGTTCCTGGGTGGCCCACCCTGACCTCGTTCCGGTCTGCCGCGAGGTGTTCGACGGCGTCCTCGGCGACCGCCCGAACCAGCTGGACCGGCTCCGCGAGGACGTCACCCCGGACGACCGCGCCCTGCTCGACATCGCCTCCACCACCGGCAACATCACCGAACAGGGCATCCGGAACAACATCGAGGTTGGCATCCGCTACATCGAGTCCTGGCTCCGCGGCAACGGCGCCGTAGCCATCCACAACCTGATGGAGGACGCCGCCACCGCGGAGATCTCCCGCTCG
This sequence comes from Pseudarthrobacter sp. MDT1-56, assembly GCF_059383555.1. NCBI lineage: Bacteria > Bacillati > Actinomycetota > Actinomycetes > Micrococcales > Micrococcaceae > Pseudarthrobacter > Pseudarthrobacter sp. MDT1-56. The sequence goes on along the minus strand of NZ_JBWZCK010000006.1, from coordinate 161,086 downwards.
CAGCTGTGGCAGTGGATCTTCTCCCGGGCCATCACGGACCAGGGCGACGTCATCACCCGCGAATGGGTCGAGGACATGCTGGACGAGGAGTTCGCCAAACTCGAACGTTTCGAAGGCGACCGCTTCGCCGACTCACGGGACATCTTCGAGGAAGTCACGCTCACCCCGGCGTTCCCGGCCTTCCTGACGCTTCCGGCCTACGACCGGTTCCTGCATGAAGCGCGCGACGGCGGCGACGTCCCCAGCGACGATCCCACCCTCGTTCCCGCCTAAGGCCGGCACAGGAGGACACCGAAAGGTACAGATTTCCGTCTGCTGGGCTGCCATGCCCTTCGCAACAGGCACCCCCGAGATCCGGGGCGGTGGCCCAGCGACGGAAGACCCCCTCGGGGACCCGACAACGGCGTCGGGATAGCAGTGAAGGCCCATGTTCCTCGTGAACATGGGCCTCAACTGTTCCCCGGCTGTTGCCGAGGAGCCGCAGTCCGGCTCAGTGCGCCTTGGGGACGTGGCGGAGGGACAGCGCGGTACCGAGGATGAACATCGCCACCGAGCCGAGCACCATCAGCAGCGGCCCTGTCCACGATCCCGAGACCCCGTTGACATAGCCCAGCAGGGTTGGCGCCAGGGCACCGAAGGAATAGCCCACACCCTGCACGACGGCGGACATCCGGCCGGCCGAGGCCTGGTCCCTGGCCAGCCGGATGATGGCGATGAAGATGAGCGTGATGCCGCCGCCCTGGGCGATGCCGCCCAGCGAGGACCACAGCCACCACAGCTCCGGCGCCAGCAGCAGGCCCGCCGGAACGGTCACCCACAACAGCCCCAGGGTGAGTCCCACGGTCGTCGTGCTGGCGAAACGGGCCACGAGCGGAACGCCCAGGCCGCCCACGATGGCGAGGATCTGGAACAGCGAGGAGCCGGCGCCTGCCTCCGCGGCCGTCATGCCCAGTTCGTCCGCGAGGATGCTGGGCAGCCAGGCGGTCACGCCGTAGTAGGAGAACGCCTGCCCGGCGAAGCCCGCGGTCAGCCCGACCGTGATCCACCGCGACGCCCGCTTGATCCCGGCGCGGGCCGGCTCCGGAGCGGGAACCGGTTCGGGCCGGAACGCCCGGCTGCCGAAGGCGAGCACCCAGACAAGGAGCGCCGCGACGGCGAAGAGCCCGCACGCGGCGAGGGCCAGCCGCCAGCCGAACAGGTCGGCCAGCGGCGCCATTACCATGGCGGTGATGAAGGAGCCGATGTTCAGGGCGGCGGTGTAGATGCCCATCGCCGTGCCCTGCCGGGCGGGAGCGAAATCGCGCCGGATGATCAGCGGTACGACGATGTTGCCGATCGTGATGGCAACGCCGAGAATCACCGTGCCGAGCATAACGACGGCGCCGTTGCCCGCCGATCGCACAATTACGCCCAGCAGGACGCCCAAGAGGGTCAGGGTGATGGCGACTTCCGCACCGAGCTTGCGTCCGGCCAGCGCGGCGAGCGGCGCGGCGAGGGCGAAGCACAGCACGGGGATGCCCGTCAGGAGGCCAAGTTCCACCGGGGAGAAACCGAGTTCCGCCTGCATCGGGCCGACCACCGGTGCCACGGCCACGAACGGGCCGCGCATGTTCAGGGCGATGAGCCCGATGGCGGCCAGCAGGATCCAGCTGCGCGGCACCTTGGCCAGGACGGTGGCGTTCATGGGTGCCGCGGCTCGGCCTGCAGGCAGAAATATGCTTTCATCAATCCCATTGCTATCACGTGCCCCCGCCGGACCCGGCGATTATGACACCCGCGCAATTTCCCGGAGGTCAGCCCGCCGCCTGCAGGGTCGCCTCGATCACGGCCGGCGAGAGTACATACTGGGTGACCATCTGGCTGGCACCCAGGATTGCGGCCTGGTCCCCCGCCATGGACAGGCCGATCCGCAGGTGGGTGGTGGCCAGCGGCAACGAGCGCCGGTAGACGACCTCGCGGACCCCCGCCATGAGGTGTTCGCCGGCCTGGCCGAGGCTGCCGCCGATCACGATGACGGACGGATTGAGCAGGTTCACCACGGTGGCCAGCACGTCCCCCAGGTCCCGGCCGGCCTGGCGCAGGGCCTGGATCGCCTGCAGGTTTCCCGCGGACACGAGCCGCAGCACGTCGCCGCCGTTGTCGGCCCGCAGCCCTTGCAGCGTCAGGGCATGCGCGACGGCGGGGCCGGAGGCGAGCGCCTCAAGGCAGCCGTAGTTGCCGCAGCGGCAGAGCACGTCGTCGCCGCGGGGTACGCGGACGTGGCCGAGGTCGCCGGCCGTGCCGTTGGCTCCGCGCTGGAGCTGGCCGCTGCTGATGATGCCGGCGCCGATTCCCGTGGCGACCTTGATGAAGAGGAAGTTGTCGTGTTCCGGCCAGTAGCCGGTCCGCTCCCCCAAAGCCATGATGTTGACGTCGTTGTCCACCAGCACCGGGACCGGCAGCGAGCGCTGGACGTGCCGGACGACGTCGAACCCGTCCCAGCCGGGCATGATCGGCGGCTTCACCGGCATCCCGGTGGCATGTTCCACCGGGCCGGGCAGGCCGATGCCGATGCCGGCGAGGTCGTCCTTGCCGCGGCCGGCCTGGCCCAGCACTTTGATGCCTTCCGCCACCACCCGGTCCAGCACGGCGTCCGGGCCGTCGGCGACGTCCTGCGCCAGCCGGCGCTCCGCCAGCACCGTTCCGCCCAGGTCCGTGACGGCGATGATGACGTGGGTTGCCCCCACGTCGACCGCCAGCACGACGCGGGCGGCGGGATTGAAGGCAAAGCGCGACGGCGGCCGGCCGCCGCTGGAGCTGGCCTCGCCTGCCGGTCCAACCAGTCCGGAGTGCATCAGCGCATCGATGCGGGACGCGACGGTGGAACGGGCCAGGCCGGTGGTGAGAGCCAGTTCGGCGCGGGTGCGGGCCTTGCCGTCGCGCAGGAGCTGGAACAGGTCCCCGGCACGGGACAGACTGCCGGCGGCCTCGAGGGCGGCGGGTTCAATGCCGGTGGGCGTGCTCATGAGTAAGTGATAGCACGAAGTTCTTATGCCTGTCACACTTCAGAAAGTTTGACACTGATTCTGCAACTTTTGCTTGACGATCGACAAAAGTCGCCCTAGCTTGGGTGTGAGACAGATCACCGAATGCTGTGTGGCCTGGCCAGTGAGTACCGTTTCAGCGAATACAAGGGGGTATTGAAGTTGTCGAGCCATCCACGAGCAGCGGCGCCGCCGCTTGGCGTCGGGATCCTGGGGGCGGGCCCGGTGACGCAGGCGATCCACTTGCCCTCCCTGGCGCGGCTCCGGAACATCCTCGAGGTACGCCACGTCATGGACGTGGACCCGGGCGTTGCCGAATCCGTGGCGGCCCGGGTGGGGGCGCGGTACAGCACCACTGTGGAGGAACTGCTGGCGGACCCCGACGTCGACGTCGTCGCCATCTGCAGCCCGCACCAGTTCCACGCCGCACAGGTGATTGCAGCCTGCCGGGCGGGCAAAAAAGCGGTCCTATGTGAGAAGCCCTTCGCGACGACCGGAGAAGAAGCCGCGGCCATTTCCGCGGTGTCCGCCGAAACCGGCGTGCCCATCATTGTGGGCGCCATGCACACCTTCGACCCGGGCTGGTTGGCCGCAGAAGCCGCCTGGGGGAACCTGCCCGGCCAGGTCCACACCGTCCGGTCCTCGATCGTCCTGCCGCCGAACCCGCGCTTCGAGGACTTCGCCACCGAAATCGTCGGCCGCGTTCCTGCCCCGTCCCGCGGTCCCCTGGACGACGCGGCAATCCGGGCCATGATCACCGGCGGCGTGATGGGACTGGCGATCCACGATCTGCCCCTGGTCCGCAGGTTTGCACCGGACTTCGCGTCAGTTGAGGTCCTGCACGCGGAGACCGTGAGGCCCTTCGGCTACCTGATTTCACTCCGCGCCGGAGCAGTGACCATGGAACTCCGGGCCGCGATGAACAGCACCTGGGAACCAGCCTGGACCTTCGAGGCGATCGGGGACGACGCCAGCCTCAGCATCGACTTCACCCCGTCCTATGTGCATGCCGGATCCGCCACCGCGCGGATCCGGCGGGCCGGCACGACGACGGTGCTTGGCCCGTTCGGCCACAACGGCTATGAGGGCGAATGGCGCAAACTCGCCGACATCGCCCGCGGCACCGGGTCGGCGCCCAGCGCGGAAACACTGCTCCACGACCTTGAGTTTGCCCTCACCATTGCCGGCGGCGCCGCCGGCAGCGCCGCCAGCGACGTTCCCGCACCCGAGGAGTCACTGGCATGAGCACCGTACTCCCCGTCCGCACCACTCCCGGCGCCGAAACCGCCGGCGCCGTCGCCGCTGTCCTCGCGTCGCTTCCCGTTTCCTTTGCCCTGGCATCAGCGGCCCCGGATGTCACCGCCGTCGCCGGCCACGCCGGCTGGACCAGTCGGGCCGCCGAGGCGATCCTCTCCGGTTCCCGCGGGGTCGTGGTCTCAGGTCCGGTCGCCGAGGACCCCGCAGCCCTGGCGGGCACAGCGGCCGCGAGCGGCGCGCTGGTGGTTCTGGACCAGCGCTGGGCGGGAAACCCGGCCCTCGCCTCCTCCCACGACGCCGCCCGGGCAGTGATCTCCGCCGCCCTGGCGGACTGCGTGCTGCTGGACTCTGTTGCTTACGGCGCGCCGGACGATGACCCCCATCTGTTGCTAACTGAGCACCTCGCCGCCGTCCTGCAGTCCGGCGTCGCCGTTGACGGACTCAAGGTGGTCCAGCGCAGCGCCAACGGCTACACCGTGGTTGGGAAGCTGGCCAATGGTGCCCCCGCGGCCCTGCAGGGGATCACCACCGCTTCTGTCCCGGCAACGGCGACCATCTCCCTTCTCACCTCCACCGGCCGGGCGGACATTACCTTGCCGGACCCCTCCGCGGCCTGGCCGGCGGAAATCCGCTCGGTCACGGCAGCCGGGGCCACCACCCTTCCCACGATCTACGAATCCGCGCACCGCCACAGCTGGCGGCGGATCCGCCGTCAGCTCGAGGCGGGCGGACCGTCCACCGACCTGCAGCAATTCGCCGCCCTCACTTCGCTCATCGACAGACTCAACGACTAGCCAGTTCCATCCGCAGCACCAGCACAAGATTCCGCATCAACTCAATGTCGAGATGGACCGGCAAGCAACGGCCGGATCCTGAAAGGAAATAATCGTGACCATTAAGTCCTCCGCAACATCCACCGCTTTCTCCCGCCGGGGGTTCCTGGGCTTCGCCGCAGCGGCGGCTTCCGCGCCGCTGCTCGCCGCCTGCGGCGGCGGCTCCGCCACCCAGGGCGGGGGAACCGGCGTCGTGAAGTTCTGGGACATGCCGTGGGCAACTCCCGCCTACAACGAGGCCGCCAAGAAGATCACGGAGGGCTACGCACCGGCCTCGGGGAACCTCAAGGCCAGCTACCAGACCATCCAGTGGAGCAACTTCTACCAGACGTTCTCTTCGGCCATCGCATCCAAGACCGGGCCCGCAGTGTCCACCGGCGGCGGGTTCCAGGCCTTCCAGTTTGAGCAGCAGGGGCAGATCGCGTACGCCGACAAGGTCATTGACCTCCTGAAGGAGAACGGCCAGTTCGACGATTTCCTGCCGGGCGTCCTGGAGCCCTTCAAGTCCGACAAGGGCTATGTGGCGGTTCCGTGGCAGCTGGACATGCGGGTGTTCTGGTACCGCAAGTCGCTCTTCGAACAGGCTGGCGTCGGCCTCCCCACCGACTGGCCATCCCTCCTGGAAGCCGGCAAAGCACTTAAGAAGATCGGCGCCTTCGGCTTCACCACCGGCGCGGGCGCAGGCAACAACTATGGCAACCACTCCATGATCATGATGATGGTCAACAACGGCGGCGGCGTCTTCACCAAGGACGGCGAGCTGGACCTGATGAACGACCGCAACGTGGAAGCCATTGAGTTTATTCTGGAATTGGTCTCCAACGGAATCGTCGACCCCGCGGCGGTCAGCTACACCACCGACAACATGTCGGCGCAATGGAAGGACAAAAAAGCCGGGTACGGCCTGTTCCAGGTCAACGTTCCGCAGCGCGTCGGTGACACGTCCGGAGACTTGCTCGTCGCTGACCCGATCACCGGCCCGCACGGCGACAAGGCCACCATCGTCTTCCCGAACAACATCATGATGTACACGAACACTCCGTCCCAGGAGGCATCCGAAGCTTTCCTGGTGTACTACCTGGGCCAGCTCAAGGAACTGTGGCGCCAGAAGCTGATGTCTGCCTTGCCTGTCTTCAAGTCGATCACGGAAATCCCCGAGTTTGCCGATGATCCCAATAACGTCAAGATCGTCAAGGACTGGCAGCCCATAGCCAAGACCTTCGCGGCCCAGGGCAACACCCTCAACGCCGACCTCGCAGCCCTTGACGGCGGCCAGGCCCTGAACCAGTTCACCCAGACCATCCTGACCGGCCAGTCTGACGCCAAGTCCGCCCTGCAGGCCTTCGAATCCGGGCTTAAGTCCACCATTAAGAAGTAAGCGGCCCTTCCATGGCACTGACTACAGTTCAATCCGGCCTCAGCCGGGCCCGCCAGGGAGTTGCCCCGGGCGGGTCCGGCGGCACCGCAAACCGCAAGAGCAAGCTCAGCGCGCAGACCAGCCGGACCTTCTTCTGGCTCCTGTTGCCCTCAGTCATCCTGCTCGTCCTTATCCACGGCTACCCCCTCATCCACGCCGGTGTGCAGGCCACGCATGACGGTTCCCTGATCGAGACCGGCAACTTCGTCGGCGGGGAGAACTTCGCCACCGTCCTGTCCTCACCGGCATTCTGGAAAGCGGCACAGTTCACCCTGCTCTTCACCATCGTCGGCGTGTTCGGTTCGTGGCTTGTCGGCCTGGGCCTGGCCCTGATGCTCCGGACGAAGATCCCTGCGGGCAGCACCTTCAAAGTCCTGCTGCTCCTGCCGTGGGTCGTACCCATCGTGGTCTCCTCCACAGCGTGGAACTGGCTGGTCGCCACCCCGGACAGCCTGATCCCGGCTCTCTTCCGGAACCTCGGATTGGGAACGCCACTGTTCCTCGCCGATCCCACCCTCGCTGCCGTCACCGTGATGGTGTTCAAAGTCTGGGTCAGCTTCCCTTTTATGATGATGATGATTTCCGCCGCCCTGGCCTCGGTGGACACCACGGTCTACGAGGCGGCGAGCATGGACGGCGCCACCCGCTGGCAGCAGTTCAGCCAGATCACCCTCCCGCTGATCGCCCGCTCCACTTACATCAGCTGGATCCTCATGACCATCTTCTGTGTCAACGACTTCCCCACCATCTACCTGCTCACCGGCGGCGGGCCGGTCAGCGCCACCACCTCCCTGGTCGTCCTGGCCTACCGCACCGTCTTCCAGGACTTCGCCACCGGCCCCGGCGTGGCCATCGCCTTCCTCATGACCATGACGCTGGTGGTCATCTCCGTCCTCCTGTACCGCCAGATCCGAAAGTCGAGCGTCGAATAATGAGCGCAGCAGTCCACGCCCATCCCGAGTCCGGCCCCGTCCTCGGCGTTGCCGGCCCAGCCAAGAACCGCCGCGTCCTGTCCGAAGCCGGCCACCGCGGCCAATGGTGGAGATTCGTTGCGATTCTGGCGATCACCGCGGTCGTCCTCGTCCCGATCCTGGTCACCGTGGTGCTGGCCTTCACCCCCGGACCCACGAGCACCGCCACGGGCCCGACCTTCGAGAACCTCGCCAACGTGTTCTCCGGAACCCTCGCTGCCACGTGGCTGCAGAACAGCCTCATCACCACCCTCGCCACTGTTGTGGTCTCCGTGGCGGTCGCCGCCCCCGCCGGGTACGTCCTCTCCCGAGGCCGCAGCAAGGCGGTCTCCGGCTACTCCCTGCTGCTGTTCGTCATGCAGTCCCTGCCCATCATCACCTCGGTGGTCCCGCTGTTCATCCTCTTCGCCGGCATGGGCCTGGTGGACAACCTGCTGGGCATCACCATCATCTATGTGGGCTCCACAATGACCGTGGCCACCTGGATGATGGCTGCCTACTTCGACTCAATCCCCATCAGCCTCGAAGAAGCCTCCTGGATCGACGGCTGCTCCGTTTTCGGATCCTTCACCAAAGTGGTCCTGCGCAACAGCCTGCCTGGCATCCTGTCCACCGCGATCTTCGCCTTCCTGCTGGCCTGGAACGACTACCTCGTGGCCATCGTGTTCCTCCGCTCCAATGAGATCTTCACTCTCCCCATGGGCGTCCAGTCCTTTTTCCAGCAGAACGCAACCGACTGGACCTCTGTCATGGCCCTCGCCGTGATCATGATGCTCCCGCCCATCATCGTCTTCGCCACCCTGAACAAGTACTTCAGCGTCGGCGGCATCGGCGGATCCCTTGCCGGCCGCTAGCCAACCCGGAACCATTTTCGAAACAAAACTCCCGCAAAGGAACGAAATGTCTTACTCTCTTCAGCTTTACACCCTGCGCAATGCCATCCAGCAGGACCTGCCCGGCACCATCAAGAAGGTCGCCGAGATCGGCTTCACCCAGGTTGAGCCCTACAACTTCGTGGCCACGGCCAAGGAACTCGGCGCCGCGCTGAGGGAGAACGGCCTCACCGCACCGTCCGGCCACGCCCCGCTGCTGGGCCAGGACCAGGACGAAATCTTCGCCGCCGCCAAAGAGCTGGGCATCAGCACCGTCATCGATCCATACCTGCCGGCCGAGCACTGGCAAAAGGCCGAGGATATCCAGGCCACCGCCGCGAAGCTCAACGAAGCCGCCCGGAAGGGCGCCGAGTACGGCATCCGCGTCGGTTACCACAACCACGCCTGGGAACTGGAGTCCACCATCGAGGGCCGCACGGCTCTGGAGTACTTCGCCGATCTCCTGGACCCCGAACTGGTCCTCGAAGTGGACACCTACTGGGTTGCCGTCGGCGGCCAGGACCCCGTCGATATCCTGACCAAACTTGGCGACCGGGTGAAGTTCATCCACATCAAGGACGGCCCGCTCAACACCGACACCAAGGCGCAGCAGCCCGCCGGCCAGGGGAAGATCGCCGTGTGGGACGTCATCGGCGCCGCGAAGTCCCTGGAAGTAGGCGTTGTGGAGTTTGACGACTACTCGGGCGACATCTTTGACGGCATCGCCCAGAGTCTCGCGTACCTGCAGAGCGGTTCCACCAGCGCCCAGGGCGTGAACGCATGAGCGCCGCCCAGCGAAGTGGCCCCGTGGGCGTCGCCGTCATCGGCGCCGGCAACATCAGCAAGCAGTACCTGGACAACCTGACGGTCTTCCCGGACCTCAAGGTCCACGTCATCGCCGACCTCTTCGAGGACGCCGCCGAAGCGCGCGCCAAGGAATACGGTATCGCCGAGTGGGGCGGGGTGGATGCGGCACTGAACCACCCCGACGTCGAAATCATCGTGAACCTGACCATCCCCGCGGCCCACGTCGAGGTGGCCACAGCCGCCGTCAACGCGGGCAAGCACGTCTGGACCGAAAAGCCGTTCTCGCTGGACCGCGACTCCGGCCTCGGGCTGCTCAAGGCAGCCGACGCCGCCGGAATCCGGCTGGGCTGCGCCCCGGACACCTTCCTCGGCGCGGGACTCCAGACCGCGCGGCGGCTGATCGAACGCGGTGACATCGGCACTCCGCTGACGGCCATGACCACGTTCCAGACCCCCGGGCCGGAATCCTGGCACCCTAACCCCGCGTTCCTTTTCCAGTACGGGGCCGGGCCCCTGTTCGACATGGGACCGTACTACCTCACCGCACTGGTGCAGACCTTCGGTTCCATCCGGAAGGTGGCCGCCGTCGGCTCCAAGTCCAAACAGATCCGCGTTATCGGGTCCGGGCCGAAGGCCGGCGAGGAATTCACGGTCGAGGTTCCCACCCATGTCTCCGCCATGGCCCAGTTCGAGAACGGCCAGTCCTCCCACAGCGTCTTCAGCTTCGAATCCCCCCGGCAGCGGATGGGGTTCGTCGAGATCACCGGCACCGAGGCGACCATCTCCCTCCCCGACCCCAACCACTTCGACGGCGAGGTGCGCCTCTGGCGTGCCGGCGACGAAGAGTGGACCGTCATCCCGGCAACCGGCCCCAGCCAGGGCCGCGGCATGGGAGTGCTGGACATGGCACGCTCCATCCGCGCCGGGGTTCCGCATCGCGCCACCGGCAACCTCGCCTACCACGTCCTGGACACCATGGTCTCGATCTCCGAATCCATGGAATCCGGAACCTTCATCGACGTCGAAAGCTCCGCCCCCGCGTCCGCAGCCCTCCCCGAGGACTGGGACCCCACCGCCTCCACCCTTTAGGAAAGCAATCATGACTTCCCACGATGCCACGGCCAGCAACGCCCCGCCCGGCCCTTCCGCCGGCACCGGTTCACCGCTGGGCGTGGCCATGATCGGTTACGCGTTTATGGGCAAGGCCCACTCGAACGCCTGGCGCAATGTGGCCAGTTACTTCGACGTCCCGGCCTTCGAGCAGCGCGTCCTGGCCGGGCGGGACGCTGCCGGGGTCGCCGAAGCCGCTTCGAAGTACGGCTGGGCGGAGTCCTCCACGGACTGGCGCTCAGTGATCGCCCGCGACGACATCCAGATCGTGGATATCTGCGCCCCCGGCTGGATGCATGCCGAGATCGCCGTTGCCGCGCTTGAGGCCGGGAAACACGTACTTGTGGAGAAGCCGCTCGCCAACACCCTGGCCGAGGCCGAGGCCATGACCGCGGCGGCCCAATCGGCCCGCAGCCAGGGTGTCCAGTCCATGATCGGCTTCAACTACCGGCGCATCCCCGCCCTGGCCCTGGCCCGGGAACTGATCGACGAGGGGCGGCTGGGCGCGATCCGGCATGTCCGGGCTGCCTACCTGCAGGACTGGCTCGTAGACCCGGAGTCACCCATGACGTGGCGGCTGAACAGGGAAACCGCAGGCTCCGGGGCGTTGGGCGACATTGCCTCCCACGCCATCGACCAGGTGCTGTTCCTGCTCGGTGACCGGGTCACCGAAGTCTCCGGGCGGCTGCACACCTTCACCTCGCACCGGCCCGGCCGTAACGGCCCGGAAGAGGTGACGGTCGACGACGCCGCCTGGGCGACGCTCTCGCTCGCGTCCGGGGCTGTCGCCTCGGTGGAGGTCTCCCGCGTGGCCACCGGCCAGAAGAACTCGCTCAAACTGGAGATCTACGGCGAGAAGGGTTCCATCCTCTTCGACCTCGAGGACCTGAACGAGCTGGGCTTCCTGGACGCCACCGTCCCCGTCCGGGAACAGGGCTTCCGGCGCATCCTGGTCAACGAACCGGAACACCCCTACGCCGCCGCGTGGTGGCCGCAGGGCCACGTGATCGGCTGGGAACACACCTTCACCCACGAAATCCGCGACTTCCTCGTCGCGATTGGCACCGGGGCCCAGCCCTCGCCGTCGTTCGAGGACGGCCTGACCGTCCAGCGTATTCTGGCCGCAGTCGAGGAAAGCGCGGCCGCCAAGAGCGCCATCATCCAACTGGCCTCCGGCCCCGCCACCGTTCCGCTAACCGAAGGAGCCTGACATGGCCCGCCCGTACACCCTGTTCACCGGCCAGTGGGCCGACCTGCCGTTCGAGGAAGTCGCGCGCCTGGCCTCGGGCTGGGGCTACGACGGCCTGGAAATCGCCGTCTCCGGAGACCACCTGGACGCGTGGCGCTGGGACGAACCCGGCTACGTCGAGTCCAAACTCGCCGTGCTGGAGAAGTACAACCTCAAGGTCTGGGCGATCTCCAACCATCTCAAGGGCCAGGCCGTCTGCGATGACCCCATCGATTTCCGCCACGAGGCCATCGTCGGGGCCAAGGTGTGGGGCGACGGCGACCCCGAAGGCGTCCGCCAGCGCGCTGCCGAGGAAATGCAGCACACCGCCCGGCTCGCCAAGGCTCTGGGCGTGGACACCGTCGTCGGGTTCACCGGCTCCTCCATCTGGCAGTACGTCGCGATGTTCCCACCCGTCCCGGAGAAAGTGATCGACGCCGGCTATCAGGACTTCGCCGACCGCTGGAACCCGATCCTGGACGTCTTCGACGAATGCGGCGTCCGCTTCGCCCACGAGGTCCATCCCTCGGAGATCGCCTATGACTACTGGACCACGGTCCGGACCCTCGAAGCGATCGGCCACCGCGAAGCCTTCGGACTCAACTGGGACCCCTCCCACTTCATGTGGCAGGGCATCGACCCGGTCTCCTTCATCTGGGACTTCAAGGACCGGATCTACCACGTGGACTGCAAGGACACGAAGCTCCGCCCCACCGGCCGGAACACCGTCATGGGCTCACACCTGCCCTGGGGCGACCCGCGCCGCGGCTGGGACTTCGTCTCCGCCGGACGCGGCGACGTGCCCTGGGAATCGTCCTTCCGCGCCCTGACCGCGATCGGCTACAACGGCCCCATCTCGATCGAATGGGAAGACGCCGGCATGGACCGCCTCCACGGCGCCCCCGAAGCCCTCGCCGCCCTCAAAAAGTACGACTTCCCGGCGTCGAACACCTCCTTCGACGCGGCGTTCAAGCAGTAACGACCCCGTGCCCCGCGCGCTAATATCCGGCCAGCGCTGTGAAGTCTGGGTCGCGTCCGTCACCACCGGTTCACGCGAGCTTATCTTCGCCAGCGACGACTTACTCCTGGAAGCCCCCAACTGGACACTCGACGATTCAGCGCTCATCCTCAACGGCGCCGGCAGCCTGTGGCGGCTGGACCTTGCCAGCTGCTCACTCGCCGAGGTCCCGCTCGCGGGGGTCCCCGATCTCAATAACGATCATGTGCTCGCACCCGATGGCAACCGGATCTATCTCTCCGCGGATGACGGCCACATTTACCGGGCAGACATCCAGGGCGGGGACGCGGCCCGGATCACGGCCGAGGACGGATTCTTCCACTTCCTGCACGGCGTGAGCCCGGACGGACGCGAACTCGCTTATGTGGGGATGGACTCCGGCGATTTCACGAAGCCGGGACGCCTCATGACGATGCCTTCGGCGGGCGGGCCTTCGGCCTCGGTCGACACGGGGGCCGGGCATTGTGACGGCCCGGAGTATTCACCGGACGGCAAATGGATCTACCTCAATACCGACACCTTCAGCAGCCGGCCCGGGCACGCACAGATCGCCCGCGTGCGCGTCGACGGATCAGGACTGGAGCGGTTGATTCACAGCGGGACAGTCGACTGGTTCCCGCACGTCTCACCCGACGGGCAACACGCCAGCTATCTCCGCTTCCCCGCAGGAACCATGGGCCATCCCGCCGACCTGCCCGTCGAAATCGTCACCGTACGGCTGGACGACTGGACCACGCCGCTGCACACCTGGGCGCTGTCCGGTGGCCAGGGATCTCTCAACGTCAACAGCTGGTCACCCGATTCCACACGCGTCGCATATGTTGCCTACCCGGTCCGCTGACGTCCCGCCGTCGAGCCCCTCCTTAGACGCCGCTTTGAAGCTGCAACTTGCCGCAACAACGCTTCACGAATCGAACGCGGCGCCAACCGCGGACTAGTGTTCTGGCATGACGCACGTAATCCGAACGGCAACCGCGGACGACGCCGGCAGGCTGGCCGCGCTGGCGGCCGTGACCTTCCCGCTGGCCTGCCCGCCGGGGTCGTCCCCGGCGGACATCGCTGGGCACCTCGCGAACACGCTCAGCGAGGCCAACTTCCGCACCTATCTCGCCGACCCTGACATCACTGTCCTGGTGATCGACGCGGGCGGCGAGCTGCGGGGCTACAGCCTCCTGGTCGCCCGGGCCACCCAGGACCCGGACGTGGCAGCGGTCCTGACGGAACTGCCGTGCACGGAACTCAGCAAGTGCTACGTCCACCCCGACCACCACGGGCTGGGGGCCGCAGCCGAACTGATGCACGCCAGCATCGACGCGGCCGCGGCGGCCGGCGCCCGCGGGCTCTGGCTGGGCGTGAACAACCAGAACGCCCGGGCCGTCCGGTTCTACGAGAAGTCCGGCTTCCGCCGAGTCGGCACCAAGTCCTTTAAGCTCGGGAACACCGTGGAGCACGACTTCGTCATGGAACGACCGCTCACCCGGACCCCGTGACCAAGCCGACAGTCCCCCCGGGGAATGGGGCCGGCGGCCGCGGGGTTGTGGCCAGCATGAAGATTGAGATCTGGTCCGACGTCGCCTGCCCCTGGTGCTACATCGGCAAACGCCGCTTTGAAACCGCACTGGCGGCTTTCCCGCACCGCGAGGCTGTGGAGGTGAAGTGGCGCAGCTACCAGCTGGACCCGTCGCTGCCCGAGCACTACGACGGCACCGCGCTGGACTACCTGAGCACCCGCAAGGGCATGGCCCCGGCCCAGGTCGCGGGGATGTTTGCGCACGTGGCGGAGCAGGCCAGGGGCGAGGGCCTCAACTACCGTTTCGACGACGTCGTGGTCGCCAACAGCTTCACCGCCCACCGGCTGATCCACCTCGCCGCCTCGCACGGGCAGCAGGACGCCGCAAAGGAACGCCTGCTCAGCGACCACTTCGAGCACGGTAAGGACATCGGCAGCCGGGACTACCTGACCTCGCTCGGGCTGGACCTGGGGATCGGCGCGGCCGAGCTGGAGGAGCTGTTCACCACCGACAAATACGCCGACGACGTCCGGCTCGACTTCGAGGAAGGCCGCGCGCTGGGCATCTCCGGCGTCCCGTTCTTCGTGATCGACCGGAAATTCGGGCTTTCCGGCGCCCAGCCCGCTGAGACGTTTACCGAAGCCCTCGAGCAGGCGTGGCAGGACAGCCGCCCGCTGGAAATGGTCAGCGCCCCTGGCGGCGGGGACGCGCACGGAACCGCCGACGCCTGCGGCCCGGAGGGCTGCAGCGCCTAGGGCGGACCGCAGCGCCCGGTGCGCCGGGAAATGAAGACCGGTTTTGCTGACAGATCAGGCTAAAGTGTCCGTATGCCCAGGATTTCGGCCGCGAGCAACGCCGCCCAACGCGCCGAGACCCAGCACCGCATCCTGACCGCTTTCGGCGAGCTCCTGTTCACCCACGGGCTCCCGGGGCTGACCATGACCGACGTCGCCCGGCACGCCAGGATCGGCCGCACCGCCGTGTACAACTATTACGCGGACATCGAAGAGCTTCTGATCGCCTATGCGCTGGACGAGACCGAGCGTTTCCTGATCGATCTGCGCGAATCCCTGGAAGCGCTGGAGAATCCGGTGGACCGCCTGGCCCTGTACGTCCGTGCCCAGGTCGAGGACCTCAGCCGGCGGCATCTGCCGCCCGGCCCCGCGATGGGTGCTGTGCTCTCGCCGGCGTCGTTCGCGAAGCTAGCGGACCACGTCGGCGAGCTCAGCGTGCTCCTGCAGGGCATCCTTCGGGACGGCATCGCACAGGGCTACCTACCCGAGGCGGACATCACCCAGCTGGCGCAGCTCATCCACGGCACCCTGTCTTCCAGCGCCGCCCGCGGTGACGGTGCCGGGCATGATGCCGAGGCCGAGGCCCGGATTGCGCGCACCGTGCGGTTCGTCCAGCTCGGCGCCGGAGCCCGGTTCGACGACGGCGGCCGTCCCCTCCGCGTGTCCTCCTGACGTGCCGTGCCGGCGGACACGGCTAGCCGCCGGGGGCGGGCGCAACCGTCGGCGTTATGGGCTGTCCGGATTCCTCCACAATCCGCCGGTCCTCGCGCGGGCAGCTGAGTTGGCCGGGCGTCTGGTCGACTAGTTCCGGTTTCGCCAGCTCCTTGAAGTCCCCGGTGAGGATGACGTCCACGCTCGGGTCCGTCCGGCCGTCCTGGAAATAGTCCGAGCCCGGCAGGTTCCGCTGAACACTAAACGCAGGGGACTGGCCCGCGGCGCCGGAGACGACCAACGCGACCCCGCGGTAGCTCGACGTCGTGTTGGCAACGGCCCCGACGATGAACTTGCGGGCAGCGAACTCGTCGGCCACGGAACGGGCCAGTCCCGGGCGGGAGGTCGAGTTGTAGACGTTGAGGTTGATCTTTTCAGGCGGCGTGTAGTCGAAGCGCGCTTCCGGGCAGACTGACGCGGCCGCCTGGCTGCGCTCCGCCGCCGGAAACTTGATCTGGCCGTTCATGATGGCCAGCGCCACCACCACCGCGGCGGCCACCAGCCCGACCAGCAGCACCAGGACGACACCGTGCAGGATGCGTCGCCGCTTCCTGACGGGGTTGTGGTGCAGCTCGTCGTCCTCCACGAACGTGGCCCGCAGGTCCGAGCCGGTGATGACCTGGTGTCCGTGCAGGACGGTGACGTCCTTCGGCTTTCTAGCCATTTATCACCAGCACACGCGCGTGGATCGCTGTGCGCTGGTGCAGCGCGGTCCGGACAGCCCGGTGCAGACCGTCCTCCAGGTACAGGACGCCGCGGTATTCCACGACGTGCGGGAACAGATCGCCGAAGAACGTCGAGTCTTCTGCCAGCAGCGCTTCAAGGTCGAGCGTGCGCTTGGTAGTCACCAGATCATCCAGCCGGACCGGTCGCGGCGGCAGCGCCGCCCAGTCCTTGGGCGTGCTGTAACCATGGTCGGGGTACGGGCGTCCCTCGCCCACGGCTTTGAATATCACCCTGCAAGCCTAGGGAACTTAGCCGGGCAAAGGAATCCACGACTCCCGGTGCCGGGAGGTTGTAGCCAAACAGTAACCATTTGTCATACCATCCGCCCCGTGGTGTCACAGTCACGACCCGGGCCGGAGGCACGGTGCACAGCACATGCAAAGATGCCTGGCTGCTGGGAGAATGGGGTCATGACATTTCCCGAGACCTCAGCTTCCCTCTCGCCGTCGGCTCCTCCGCTGGCACTGTTGCTCGACGTCGACGGTCCCGTGGCGAGCCCCGTCACCCGTGCGGTACAGCCGGTGATCATCGAGGACCTGCTGGCGCTGGCCGCGGCGGGGATCCCGGTCATCTTCAACACCGGCCGGTCGGCTGACTTCATCCGCGAACAGGTGATGGGACCGATGATCGCCGCGGGCATGCCGGCCGGCACCCTCATCCACGCCGTCTGCGAGAAGGGGGCCGTCTGGTTCAGCTACACCTCCGCGGGCCCCGGGCCGGTCCACGTCGATCACGATCTGGCCATCCCGCGGTCCTTCGGCGACGACGTCCGCCGGCTGGTCGCCGAGGATTACGCCGAGCACATGTTCTTCGACGAAACCAAGCTGGCCATGGTCTCCGTGGAGCAGCACATCGCCGTCGAGAATGCCGACTACCGGGCCGAGCAGCAACTGTTCGACGCCGATGCCATGGATCTGATGGGCCGGCACGGCCTCGGAGTGGTGCGGCTGGACCACCATGCCCCGGATTCCGATGACCGGGTCGACTACCGGGTGGATCCGACCATCATCTCCACCGACATCGAGTCGGTCAGGCTGGGCAAGGACCTTGGCGCGAGCCGGGCCGTGGAGCTGCTGGCGGCGCAGGGCGTCACCCCGCAGGCCTGGCGGACGGTGGGTGACTCCCGCACCGACTACGCCATGGCCGACTGGCTGCACCACAACGACCACCCGGTGAAACACGTCGACGTCCGGCCCGCCGACGGCGTCCCGGTGAAACCATACGACGTACTCACCGCGGCGGATCTGGGGCTTGGCGAGGACGTCATCCACGACGACGCCGGGGCGGCTTTCCTGCGCAGCTGGCGCCGGGCCCTGCTGGGCTGAACCGGCGGCCTGAACACCCCCGGGCCTAAGGTTCCGAGGGGGACGAGGGGGGGCTCTCGCAGCCCACACTGGCGGCGTTTCAGCCGCGGATTTTCGGCGATTTTGGGGCGGACGATATCATGCAACTAGGGACACATTCACGCAAAGAATCACGGAGAATCGAAATTACAGAAGCATTGGTCCAGGACGAGATCTACTACGGCAGCCAGGCATCGGTAGACGCCCATGATGAGGTCACCTCCGCGGCTGCCGTCGCGAGATTCCGGGCGCGCCAGGACGTTGTACGCCGCCGGGGCCGCTACGGCCTGATCAACGAGAACCGTACGCCGTACCAGGCCATGGTCGAGGATTTGATGTTCATCCGTTCGGTACTGGACGGCGCCGGCTTGGACTACCTTCTGGTCCGCGGCAACAACGACAGGCCCGTCATCGCCGTGGACTGGAAGGACCGCAAGGAACTCCGCGGCGCGCTCGTGGAGGCCTGCCACGATGAGCCCTTCTACTCGATGAGTGTCGATGCCAAGAAGAAGTCCTCGGTGCTGGTCGCCGACGGCGAGCTCTCCCCCAACCGGCAGTCCCGGATCTTCCGGCTGTACCGCCCCCGGGTCGAACCGGAAGGCGGCTTCGAGTTCGGCGCCTCGGCCGGGGTGCAGCTGGAACTGTGGAGTTTCGAAGGCGACGAGCTGATCCTCCCGATCGAGAACTCGCTGACCCGCCGGACGCTGCTGGCCCAGGATGCCGTCCGCGGCACGGTCGAGCGGTACGGCCACACCTGGCCCACCATCGAGAACATGTTCGCGGACCATGCCAGTGACATCAGCTTCGACATCGATCTCGTTTTTTCCTGGGTGGATGGCAGCTCCCCGGAGTACATCGCAGCGCGGCGTGCGCGGATGGCCGGCGTCGTGGTGGGCGAAGGCGACGACCACGAAGCCCGCTTCCGCCAGATCGACGAACTCAAGTACGCGCTGCGCTCGGTCTATATGTTCGCGCCCTGGATCCGGCGCATCTTCATTGCCACGGACTCCCCAACACCGTCCTGGCTGGCGGATCATCCGGGGGTGACGATCGTCCGCAGCGAGGAGTTCTTCGCTGACCCCTCCGTGCTGCCTACCCACAACTCGCAAGCGGTGGAGTGCCAGCTCCACCACATCGACGGGCTGTCCGAGCACTTCCTGTACTCCAATGACGACATGTTCTTCGGACGCGCCATCGGACCGGACTTGTTCTTCACACCCGGCGGCATCACGAAGTTCATCGAAGCGGAAACCCGGATCGGGCTCGGCGACAACGACGCGGAGCGCAGCGGGTTTGAGAACGCGGCCCGGGTGAACCGGAAGCTGCTCTGGGACCGCTTCGGCCGGATCACTACCCGGCACCTGGAGCACACGGCTGCGCCGCTGCGGCGCAGCGTCGTGGCCCAGATGGAGCAGGAGTTTCCGGCGGAATTCGCCAAGACGGCGGCCAGCACGTTCCGCGCGGCCGACAACATCTCGGTGACCAACTCGTTCTACCACTACTACGCGCTGCTCACCGGCCGGGCCGTCACCCAGACGGCGGCGAAGGTGCGCTACGTGGACACCACCGCACGGGCAGGACTCAATTACCTGCCCAAGCTGCTCTCCAAGCGGAACATGGATTTCTTCTGCCTCAACGACGGAAGCTTTCCGGAGGTCCCGGCCGAGGAACGGGCAGAACTCGTGACGGACTTCCTGGAGAAGTACTACCCCATCAAGGCTCCCTGGGAGAAGTAGGGGTTAGTTGCTGGCGGTCAGCCGGCGGTGGCCGGGAGTCCTGGCCGGGTCCTCGATTTTCGCTTTGCTGGGGACGCGGATCCCTGCCGCGGTGATCCGCCGCTGGGCTTCCTCGGCGGAGACGAGCTCGCCGACTGCCGGCGTGTCGCCGAGCAGGACCACGGAGTGCACGATGGTGTGCTCGTAAACGTGGACCAGGTTGAACGCCTGTCCGCCGTCACGTCCGCGGGTTCCGCCGACCGGAACATTGAGGTCCTGCGTGTAGCAGGTGGCCGACGCCACCGAGACCGGGATCCCCGCGAAGGTCGCCGTCGTCGAATAGTGCAGGTGGCCGCCCAAAATCGAACGGACATCGGAGTTCCGCAGGACTCCGGCCAGCGCCGTCTGGTCCCGAAGCTCCACCAGGACGGCGAGGTCCAGGACCGAGGGCACCGGCGGGTGGTGCAGGGCAAGGATGGTTCCGTCCGGGGCGGGAGTGGCGAGTTCGGCCGCGAGCCACTCCAGCTGATCAGGGCTCAGTTCTCCGTGGTGGTAGCCCGGGACTGAGGTGTCGATGGTGATGATCCGCAGACCGTTGATGTAGTACGTGTGATCCACGGGGGCGTCGTCAGCCGGCTGGTCCAGCAGGCCCGTGCGGAAGTGCGCGCGGTTGTCGTGGTTGCCCATCGCCCAGATGACTTTCGCGCCCATGGCCTTGCAGGCGGGCTCCACGATGGCCCGCAACTTGGCATAGGCCTCTGGTTCGCCCCGGTCAGCGAGGTCGCCGGTGAAAATCACGGCTTCGGGTCGCGCGCCGGAGGCCCGCACTTCGTCAAAGAGTTGCTGGAGCAAGGCGTCGCTGTCGACCACACCATGCAATGGTGCCGAACCTCCCAGCAGGTGGGGGTCACTCAGATGGAGTAGAAAATGACGTGGCCGGGGGTGCTCGGCCTCGATGAGCTCCATTGCTACCTTCCTGGTTGGGTGGAAGCGGTTGCCTCCAGCGTCCCTCTCAGTAATGTCTATCCAATCAGACATTCGGCCAACAATGTGCAAACTCCAGTAGGCATGTTCGAAAAGAGGCAATAACCGAGTATTCCGGCGGACACATACCTGCCCTGATCAGGACCGGCTGTGCCCGCCGGAATATCGCTACTCGAGTGCTTGGCAGTTAGCTCAGGTATCCGTTCGGGTTCAGCACGTACTTCGTGGCGGCGCCGGCGTCGAACTCGGCGTAGCCCTTCGGTGCGTCCTCGAGCGGGATCGCCTTGGCGTTGACGTTCTTGGCGATGTGGACCTTGTCATGCAGGATCGCCATCATGAGCTGGCGGTTGTACTTCATCACCGGACACTGGCCCGTGGTGAAGCTCAGCGACTTGGCCCAGCCGGTGCCGAGGCTGAGCGAGAGCGCACCCTTCTTGGCGGCCTCGTCGATGCCGCCCGGGTCGCCGGTGACGTAGAGTCCCGGAATACCCAGCGCACCGCCGGCTGCCGTGATCTCCATCAGCGAGTTGAGCACCGTTGCCGGAGCTTCCTTGGCATCGTGGCCGTGCCCCCGGGCTTCGAAACCGACGGCGTCGACACCGCAGTCGACTTCGGGCACACCGAGGATCTGTTCGATCTGCTCGGCTGGCCCGCCCTGGGACAAGTCAATGGTCTCGCAGCCGAAGCTGCGCGCCTGCGCCAGACGCCCGGCGTTCAGGTCGCCCACAATCACGACGGCGGCGCCCAGCAGTTGCGCGCTGGTGGCCGCAGCCAGCCCGACAGGACCGGCCCCCGCGATGTAGACCGTGGAGCCAACTCCCACACCCGCGGTGACGGCGCCGTGGAAGCCGGTCGGGAAGATATCTGACAGCATCGTCAGGTCCATCATCTTCTCGAGGGCCTGATCCTTGTCCGGGAACTTCAGCAGGTTCCAGTCTGCGTACGGCACCAGCACGTAGTTGGCCTGGCCGCCAACCCAGCCTCCCATGTCCACGTACCCGTAAGCGGCGCCCGGGCGGGCGGGGTTAACGTTGAGGCAGATGCCGGTCTTGCGCTCCTTGCAGTTGCGGCAGCGGCCGCAGGCGATGTTGAAGGGGACCGAGCAGATGTCCCCCACTTTGATGAACTCGACGTCCGGTCCAACTTCCACGACTTCGCCGGTGATTTCATGGCCCAGCACCAGGTCCGAGGGGGCTGTGGTGCGGCCCCGAACCATGTGCTGGTCGGAGCCGCAAATGTTCGTGGCAACGGTTTTGAGGATCACGCCATGGCGCACCGAACGGCCCACGTTGGCGGGGTTGACCCCCGGGCCGTCTTTAAGTTCGAAGCTGGGGTAGTCAATGTCGATCAGTTCGACCTTGCCTGGCCCCTTGTAGGCAACGGCTTTGTTCCCTGTCATCACTTTCCTCCTGGTTTCACGGACCTCAATATGAGTGTCCAGTTGTGATTCACGAAGCGTGCTGATGCACCGTCCCCGGGCCGGTGGCGGCTGTACCGACACCTCACACACGCGCGTCTGCGCCGCGGGTGTGCCCGGCTAATTTGGAAGGTCCGGCCAGTCTAAGCCGCAAGCATGCTTAGGGATAGGGGCCGTTGTCCCCTTGTGTGCTGGGAGCCGACTCTCAGCTGAGGGCGGACTGTACCGCTTCAATAACCTCCGGCGAATCCGGCTCGACGGTGGGGGCGAAACGTGCCACCACGTCGCCGTCGCGGTTCACCAGGAACTTCTCAAAGTTCCATTTCACCAGTCCTGGCAGGAAGCCGTTCTTGAATTTCGTGAGTTCGGCGTAGAGCGGGTGCTGGTTCTTGCCGCGGACGTCGGCTTTCGTGGTGAGCGGGAAGGTCACGCCAAAGTTCCGTTCGCAGAATTCAGCGATTACGGCGTCGGCGGCGGGTTCCTGGCCGGCGAACTGGTTGCAGGGAACACCGAGCACCTCGAAGCCCTGCCCGTGGAACTTGTTGTGCAGAGCTTCGAGGCCGGCGTACTGCGGCGTGAACCCGCACTGCGAAGCCACGTTCACTACCAGCACCACCTCCCCCTTGAAGCGGCCAAAGTCGGTGTCCGTGCCGTCGATGAGGGTGAGCGGAATGCTGTGCAGAGAGGTCATGGGAGGGTTCCTCGCGAGGTCGGTCGTGAAGTTCGTGTCCGGAGCGGTGCTCCGGATGTGGTCACGATTGTCATTCGATACCAACGCGTGGAGGTATGGGTTTGTGCCGCCTACGGGCCAGGGGTCAACGAGGGGTCCGTGGTCGCCGAAGGTTCCGCGATGGGCGCGGGCGGTGGGGGTGCCACCGTGGTCGCCGGCGGAGGAGGCGGCGGAGGCGGCGCGGGCGCAACGACCGGCGGCGGAGCAGGTGCCGCGGTGGGCGCCGGAGCGGGCTCCACGACCGGCGGGGGCGCGGGCTCCACGACCGGCGGAGGCGGCGGAGGCGTCGTCGGTGCCGGTTCCACGACGGGCGGCGGGGCCGGCGCGGGCTCCACGACGGGCGGAGGCGGGGGCGGCGTCGTCGGTGCCGGTTCCACGACGGGCGGCGGGGCCGGCAGGGGCGGAGCCGTGGGTTCAGGCGACGGCGTCGGCGTCGGCGATTCTGGCGAGGGCGGCGGCGTGCTTGGCTCCGACGGCGGCGGGGGCGCCGTGCTCGGCTCCGAGGCAGACGGGGTGTCGCTCGGCGTCGTCGAGCCGCCCGTCGTGGTGGTGGTCCCGTTCGGAGACCCGCCCGGCGTCTGGCTGGACTCAAGCGTTGGTGTATCCGAGCGCGTCTTCGTCGGCGACAGCGCGTCCCAGATGGACGGGGTGGGCGTGGCCGCGGCGGAAGTGGAGTACGACGTTTGCGGCAGCGCCGCGCGGGGCAATTCCTGGGCGCCACCGGCAACAACGTGCGTCCCGTCATCGGACACTGGGATAGCCCAGCCGAGGGAGGTGTTGGAGGGCCTACCGGCCTCGGGCGTGTAGCTGGCCATCTCGATGGCGCCCAGCTGGTCCGTCTGCACGATCGGGAGAAGGATCCAGTCTTGCGGGTTTTTGTGGGAGCCGTTCAGGATGGTCTCGAAATGCAGGTGGCAGCCGGTGGAAGATCCGGTCGTTCCCACCCGGGCAATGACCTCGCCAACGCGCACCGAGTCGCCCTTCTTTACGGCGATCGCCTCAAGATGGTTGTAGGTGGTGATGAGCCCGTTGCCGTGGTCGATTTCCACACGGTTTCCGCCACCCCACGGGTGCCAGCCAACGGCCCGCACGACTCCGGCGTCGGCTGAGTAGACACGGGTACCGCATGGCGCGGCAAAGTCCTGGCCCCAGTGAAATTCCCCGGCGGACCCCGTGATGGGGCTGGTTCGCAACCCGAAGGACGAGGACCCCTGAAGGGATTCGAGTGGGGCCATGAGGAAGCCTTCGGCGGGCCGTTTTAGTCCGGCGGACGCCACATTGAGTTCCCCGGGGACGCCGTCCTTGGAGGTTGTCTCGACCGTTGACCGGGGGTAGCCCACGAGTGCCAGGGCATCCGCGGTGAAAGCCGATGTGGCCAGGGCGTCAGCCGCCGGAACGGTGCTGGCACCGGCCGTGCCGGGAGTGTCCGGATCCAGTGTGCCCGGCCCCACGACGCCGTAGGCCAGTGAGGGGGGCGGGACAACGGCGGCGCCGGTGCCCGACAGTCCCTGCACCCCGAAAGTCAGGACCGCCAGGGAGAGACAGAAACCGCCGGACAGACAGCGCACAGCAATTATGCGCGCCCTGACTGCCTGCTCACTCGATGAGTTTCCCCAGTGTTTTCCCACGATGTGACTCCCGCATCCTGTTCGCCAGTCCCCAATTTCGCGGACTCACGTTCTTATGGGACCACAACCAGGGGGGCCTGTGAACCGTAAAAGCTACCCCTTTCCAACTTCAGGTGGTCGCCCAGTAGTACTGGTGATCGGGGCAAGTATTGGGCCCCGCAGCGGTGGGAGAGAATGGAGTATGCGCAACCTCCTCAGGGAATGGCAGGCCGAACTCAAGCAGACGTTCACCGGGACCCGGGACGCGGTGCCGGACTGGGTCCCGCGTCTGGCGGAAGGCGATGACCCTGGCTACCACTTGCCGGGATCGGCGGTCTGGGCCGTCCACGGGGACATGCCGACGATCGTGGCGGGAATTCGCGCCCTGCTCATGCAGGCGCTCCATCCCGGCGCACTGGCTGGCGTCCACGACCACTCCCGCTTCCGCGAGGACCCCCTGGGCCGGCTCGCCGGAACGATCCGCTGGATCTTCACGGTTTCCTACGGTTCAACCGCCGCGGCCCGCGCAGCCTCCGACTGGGTGTTGCGGCTCCATGGGTCAGTGCGCGGGGACTATGTGGACGGACACGGCGTTGTCCGGAGCTACGCGGCGAATGATCCGGAGCTGCTGCGCTGGGTGCACATAGCCTTCACCGACGCCTTCCTTTCGGCACATAAGATCTGGGGCAGGCCGATTCCGGGCGGCCCCGACGCTTACGTGCGTGAGTGGGCGCAGGCCGGGGAGCTCATGGGGGTGGAGTTCCCGCCACTCAGCGAACAGGAAATGCGCCGGCAACTGGACCACTGGCACGACGCCGGCGAGCTCCGTTCCGACGACAGGGTCGCCGAGACCGTGGCGTTCATCCGCAATCCGCCGCTCCATCCGGCGCTCAGGCCAGGCTACCGGGTGCTGTTCGCCGCGGCCGTGGCGAGTCTGGAACCCAAGTACCGCGATCTACTGGGCCTGCGGCCCGCACGGCTGGGCCCCATCCCGCTGCCGGTGCGGCTGGCTACCAAGGTGACGCTCGGCGTCGTCCATCTTGCCCTGGGTCGGGTGGGGCCCAGCGAGCAGGCTGCCCGGACCCGCCTCCGCCGGCTGGGCCATCGGGCCTAGGGAGTGTCCCCTTATGTGGCCAGATCCGGACTGCGTGGAGGGCGCGACCGAGTCACCGCGCGCTAGGAGAAGAGTATGTCGAAGGTATCGAAGGCCACGGCTTCGTCGCACCACTCGTTGCCGGGCTACGTGGACGCTTACGAGCAGGAGATCGGTGACTGGACCGTCAGCTTGGAAAGCGACTTCATCGACATGGATCAGGCGCCGTTCTTCAAGGGTGCGCCGAATGATCAGTGCCAGGCGAACCATCTGGGCTACGAACTTAAAGGAAAGTTCGGTGTCCGGAGGGCCGACGGGGTCGAGGAGATCTTCGAGGCCGGTGACGCGTTCGTCATCGAGCCCGGGCACACGCCGATCATTTTCGCCGGAAGCGAGCTTGTGGCCTTCACCCCCACCGAGGAGGCAAAGCAGCAAAGCACGGTGATGATGTCGAACATCATGAAGTTCGCCGAAGAACACGGAATCGAAATCCCGGGGCAATAGCGACGTCTTCCGAGTCCGAAGTAACGCGCCGTGGGCCGGACGAAGCGGTGCGCGGCACGTCGGTCCCGGCCAGGAATGCTTCCCACAGTGCCAAAGAAGGCTTCTGGGCCGGAGGAGGCTGGGCAGGACGCACGTGAGACGCCGGGATGTCGCCACGCTCTGTCCTACAGCCCGCCCTCCGACCGCGGGGATGCCTTGGGACACAAAAAGGCCCCGGTCCTAGGACCGGGGCCAAACGCGGAGAATGGGGGATTTGAACCCCCGAGGGCGTTAACCCAACACGCGTTCCAGGCGTGCGCCATAGGCCGCTAGGCGAATTCTCCAGTAGCTTCTGAATCAAAAGCAGATACTAGACTACCTGAATTTCCCGGCATCGCCCAATTGGCCTCTCGGACCCCCGCGGGCCCCTCGCCACGGGACATGGCTTCCCGCACCCCCGGGACATGCCCCACGCTGACCGCGGCGACTGGACATANCGCACCCCCGGGACATGCCCCACGCTGACCGCGGCGACTGGACATAGTGCCAATGTGCCCACTCCCGGCCGCGAAAAATGGGCATGTCCCGCGACAGGCTTGAGCGCCCCCACAGGACATGCCCCACGCTGACCGCGGCGACTGGACATAGTGCCAATGTGCCCACTCCCGGCCGCGAAAAATGGGCATGTCCCGCGGGATTTCCCGGGACCGAAGTGCGCGATTCGGGGCACACTCAAACGTCGGGTAAACTTGCTGACGGCCCCTCATGTGGCGTCATCCTGTTGAACTCCCCCAGGACCGGAAGGTAGCAAGGGTAAATGGGCTCTGGCGGGTGCATGAGGGGTCTTTTATGTCTGTGCCGATTGGTAGGGTTTAGCTGTGACTGTTACAACCGCTCTTTACCGTAGATACCGCCCAGATTCGTTCGCGGACGTTATCGGGCAGGAACATGTCACCGAGCCGCTGATGACGGCCCTGCGCAAGAACCGCGTCAACCACGCCTACCTCTTCTCGGGCCCTCGCGGTTGCGGAAAAACTACCTCTGCGCGCATCCTGGCCCGCTGCCTGAACTGCGCCGAGGGCCCCACGGACACCCCCTGCGGCAAGTGCCCCAGCTGCGTTGAACTCGCCCGCGGCGGCTCCGGCTCCCTCGACGTCATCGAAATCGACGCGGCCAGCCACGGCGGCGTCGACGACGCCCGTGACCTGCGCGAACGGGCCACCTACGCCCCCGTCCGCGACCGCTACAAAATCTTCATCATCGACGAAGCCCACATGGTCACGTCCGCCGGCTTCAACGCCCTGCTCAAGATCGTCGAAGAGCCGCCGGAACACATCAAGTTCATCTTCGCCACCACGGAGCCGGACAAGGTCATCGGCACCATCCGCTCCCGCACGCACCATTACCCGTTCCGGCTCGTGCCGCCCGAGCCGCTCATGGCCTACCTCGAGCTGCTCTGCACGCAGGAAAACGTCCCCGTGGCGCCCGGAGTTCTCTCCCTCGTGATCCGCGCCGGCGGCGGTTCGGTGCGTGACTCGCTCTCCGTCCTGGACCAGCTCATGGCGGGCGCCGGACCAAACGGTCTGGACTACGAACTCGCCGTCGCACTGCTGGGCTACACCCACGCGTCCCTGCTCGACGACGTCGTCGAGGCCGTCGCGGCATCCGACGCCGCCACGGTGTTCCGGGCGGTGGACCGTGTCATCCAGACCGGACATGACCCCCGCCGATTTGTGGAGGACCTGCTCGAGCGCTTCCGCGACCTCATCATCGTCCAGGCCATGCCGGAGAGCGCCCAGTCGATCCTGCGTGGCATGCCCGCGGACCAGATCGCGCGTTTGCAGAACCAGGCCCACAATCTGGGCGCGGCCGAGCTGTCCCGCGCTGCGGACGTCACCAACACGGCCCTCACCGAAATGACCGGCGCGACGTCGCCGCGGCTCCACCTGGAGCTGCTGTGCGCCCGCATCCTGCTGCCTTCCTCCGAGCAGACCGAGCGCGGCATTGCCGCCCGGATCGACAGGGTGGAACGCCGCCTGAACTACGCCGGGAACGACGTCGGGGCTCCCGCCGCCACGGCCTCCGTTCCTGCACCCGCTGTCCCGGCAGCAGCCACTCCGGCTCCCGCGTCCGCGGCACCGCTGTCCCCTGTTCCCGCAGCCGCAGCCGCAGCTGCACCGCCTGTCGCCGCGGCCTCCGCGGCTGCCGTGGCCCCTGGGCGCGATGCCGGACCGGCCAAAGAAGCACTCACCCCGCCGCGAGTCAGCACCGGTGACTGGCCTGTCGACGAGCCCGCCGCCGTTAGTCGTGCTTCTGCCGGAAAGGCCCCGGCACCCCAGACGTCCGCGCCGACGCAGCCAGCGGCCGCGGCACCCCCCGCCCCAATCCCGTCCAGCCCGGCCCCCTCTGCACCTGCCCCTGCTGCGCCTGCCCCATCGACAGCTGTTTCCGCACCGGCCCAGAACCAGCCGGCCCCTGCGGGTCCTCCGGCCGTGCGCGCTGCGGGCCCGGCCACCGGGTCCGGACCCGACGTCGAAGTCCTCCGCCGCGCCTGGCCGGAGATCCTGCAGACACTGACCAAAATCAAGCGGAGCACCTGGGCCCTCGTCGAGCCGAATGCACAGGTGGGCCACTTCGAAGATCATGTCCTGACGCTCGCATTCACCACCTCCGGGCTGGCCGGCGCGTTCGGCCGGGCGGATCACTCCGAGAACCTGCGGCAGGCGATCCACAAGACCATCGGCATCGAATGCCAGATCAACGCAGTGGCCAGCGGAAGCAACAGCGCAGCGAGCTCTGAGCCAAACCCAAAAGCACCCGTTAGCCGGGACGTCCCGGCCTCGTCCACCGACGCGGACTGGGGCCTGCCGCCGGTCGCGCCCACGGCTCCCGCGGGGTCCGCCCAGGCAGCCCCGGCTGTGACAGACCCTGTGCGTCCCGCAGAGGCCCCTGCACCTGACCCCGTTGCTGCGGACGCCCCGGTCCCGACAGCCGTCGCCCCGGCCGCTCCGGTACCGTCACCCGCCTCCGGCGTCCCTTCCCCGGCGCCAGCGCACGTTCCGACAAGTGTTGCTCCCGAGGTTCCGCCGGCCGCTGTGCCGGCCGGCCCGGCCCCTGACGAACCGACGAGCGCCGCCCCGGAGGCCGCCGGATCCTACGCCTACCCCGACGATGACTGGGGCCCACCGCGCGACGAGGACGCTCCGCCGCTGGACGAGGAACCGCCCATTGACTGGGACCCCTCGGCCCCGGTTGCGGCCCCACCGGTGAGGCGGGAGGCCCAGCCGTCCGCCCCGGCCGCGCGCAAGAGGACCGCCCCGCCGGCACGTACCGGCGCTGCCGGCACAACGCCCCAAGCCGGTGCCCCGGCCCCTCAGGCGCCGGACACCGCCGACGACCCGTGGGCCCGCGCCGTCGAGCGGACCCCCGGCATCTGGACAATCGGCACGGACTCCAACGTCGGAAGTTACGCACCGGAGAAGTCCGTGGCCGCCGAGCCCGCGCCGGAGCCTGCGCCGCCGCACTACGAACCAGCGGCGGCCCAGGTCCCGCACTACGCCGCAGCCGTGTCGGCCTCCGCGGCGTATGAGCCTGTCGCCTCCTCGTCGAACGGGTGGGGAGACTCCGCGGAGTTGGTGCCGGCCGGCGCCGCATCTGCCCCAGCCACGGCAAGCACCATGACAATGGCCCCGCCCGCAGCACCCGCAGCCGTCCCGGCCGCGGCCCCCGCCTCCCCGGACGCGCCGCCCTCAACAGGCCGGCAAAGCCTCTATCAGCGGCTGTCCAACAGCCCGGAAGCCGAAGCCGGACGCGCTAAAGCCCCTGCCCGGGCCGCGGCCGCCACGACCACCTATGTCCAGGACATCCCCAGCGCGGATGATGAAACGATTGAGGAATCGGGCGTCTTCGGACGGGCCGCCGTCGAACGCATCCTGGGCGGCAAACTTGTGGAAGAGCGGTCTCTGGACGGAAGCCCGCTGCCGCCGCGCTTCTAGCCGCTCCGCCGGGCCCTGGGCCCGGCGCCACCCCAAACGAACGAGGACATTGTGTACGAAGGTGCAGTTCAAGAGCTGATCGACGAGCTCGGACGCCTTCCCGGCGTCGGGCCCAAGTCCGCCCAGCGGCTGGCCTTCCACATCCTCGAAGCCGACCCGCAGGACATGAAACGGCTCGCGGATGCCATCACCACCGTCAAGGAACGGGTGAAATTCTGCACGGTCTGCGGCAACGTCACGGAGCAGGAGCTGTGCAACATCTGCCGCGACCCGCGACGGGACCCTTCGATCATCTGCGTCGTCGAGGAATCCAAAGACGTGCTCGCGGTGGAGCGCACCCGCTCCTTCCG
Source organism: Pseudarthrobacter sp. MDT1-56 (assembly GCF_059383555.1). Lineage (NCBI taxonomy): Bacteria > Bacillati > Actinomycetota > Actinomycetes > Micrococcales > Micrococcaceae > Pseudarthrobacter > Pseudarthrobacter sp. MDT1-56. Next base: position 131,091 of record NZ_JBWZCK010000006.1, on the reverse strand, counting down.
GGGCCGCTATCACGTGCTGGGCGGGGCAATTAATCCCATTGCGGGCATCGGACCCGAGCAGCTCAGGATCCGGGAACTCCTCACCCGGCTCAACGACGGCGCCATCCAGGAAATCATCATCGCCACCGACCCCAATCTGGAAGGCGAGGCCACGGCCACCTACCTGGCCCGCATGCTCAAGTCGATTGGCATCGCCGTCACCCGGCTGGCATCAGGCCTGCCCGTCGGCGGCGACCTCGAATACGCCGACGAAGTCACGCTCGGCCGGGCCTTCGAAGGCCGGCGCAACGCCCTGAGCTAACAGCTGTGCCGGAGCGCCTCCGGGGACTGCCGCCGTCGCGCTTCATTCCCACGTGGACATGCCCAGCTTCCGCGCCCACGGATGGACATATGGCCAATATGCCCATCCCCCGGCCCCGCCGGCGGGCATGTCCCCAAGAGGGCGGGGCACATGCCCACTCCTGGCCCGCAGCGGGGGGCATGTCCAGCGGAACGGGAGCCGGGCTGCCTGGCATCCGGTCACAATTCAGCAACCAAGGCGTCCCGGCGATAAACTGGGTAAAGAAGTTACGCCGTCGCGCCGTTTGGTTGCTTGGCCCAGACCCCGATAATCCAGTGAGGGTGCGCGCATGAGTTTGCCCACTACCGAAGTCCACCCCGGACCGCAGCCACAGGAGCTGCCCGCCTCTGCCGCCACGACGAAGCACCTTGTGGTGAAGAAGTTCGGCGGTTCCTCCGTGGCGGATGCCGAGGGCATTAAGCGCGTGGCCCGGCGGATCGTGGATGCCCAGAACGCCGGCGACGAAGTGGTCGTGGTTGTCTCCGCCATGGGCGACACGACCGATGAGCTCCTCGACCTCGCCGCGCAGGTTACCGATTCCGCGCCGGCCCGGGAAATGGACATGCTCCTCTCCGCCGGCGAACGCATCTCGATGGCCCTGCTGGCCATGGCCATCAACAAGTTCGGCGCCTCGGCCCAGTCCTTTACCGGCTCCCAGGCCGGCATGATCACCGACGGGATTCACGGCAAGGCCCGGATCATCGACGTCGACCCGCACCGCATCCGGACCGCCCTGGACAAGGGCCACATCGCGATCGTTGCGGGCTTCCAGGGCATGAGCCGCACCACCAACGAAATCACCACGCTCGGCCGCGGCGGCTCCGACACGACGGCAGTGGCGCTGGCCGCCGCCCTCGACGCGGACGTGTGCGAGATCTTCACGGACGTCGACGGGATCTACACCGCCGATCCGCGCGTCGTACCGTCCGCCCGCAAGATCGACCGAATCTCCAGCGAGGAAATGCTTGAACTGGCGGCGTCCGGCGCCAAGATCCTGCACCTGCGCTGCGTCGAGTACGCCCGCCGTTTCGGCGTGCCGCTGCATGTCCGTTCTTCATTCAGCCAGAACGAAGGCACCTGGGTCATGCCCGGGGCCGACGACAAAATCACAACCCAAGAGGGAGTTGCCTTGGAGCAGCCAATCATCTCCGGTGTTGCACACGACCGTTCCGAGGCCAAGGTCACGGTTGTCGGGGTTCCCGATATCCCCGGCAAAGCTGCGGCGATCTTCCAGGTCATCGCCGATTCGCACTCGAACATCGACATGATCGTCCAGAACGTTTCCACCCACGGCACAGGCCGGACCGACATCTCCTTCACGCTGCCGATCGTCGAGGGCGCCGACGCCCTGGCCGCCCTGCACGCCGCGCAGGACCGGATCGGCTTCGAAACCATCGAGTACAACGAAAAGATCGGCAAGCTGTCACTGATCGGTGCCGGCATGCGTTCCCACCCGGGCGTCTCGGCACGGTTCTTCGCCGCGCTGTCCGAAGCCGGGATCAACATCAACATGATCTCCACCTCAGAAATCCGGATTTCGGTCGTCACGCACGCGGACCTGCTCGACGATGCCGTGCGCGCCATCCACAAGGCCTTCGACCTGGACAGCGATGATGAGGCCACGGTGTACGGCGGGACCGGCCGCTGAGGCACGCCGCCGGGCTTTGGCCCCCGGGCATAAACTGACGAAGGGAGCGGCATCCGCCGCTCCCTTCGTTACGCCCTCGCAGGGCGCCGCTCAGACTTGCTCTTTCGGGAGGTCTTCCTTTCGGACAGCGTAGTGATGTCCCTGCGCGTCCGTCTCCACTTCGAAACCGGCGAGCTCCATCTCAGAGGCTGACTCGTAGTCGTCATGCCTGTGAATGACCGGCGCGGAAGTATCCCCCCGCGAGGCAGGGCCGAAAAGGAAGCGTGCCCATGACGACGGGTGCAGGTGCTGCCTGAGGGCAACCTTCTTCAGTGGAAGTGCCACAATTCCCACCCCCTCTCCAGCGTCGGGGCCGCGGGGAACGGCCGTGGCTAGGTGCTGGTCCCAGTGACCTCATTTTACGCCCGACGCCGGGGAAAGGGCATGCGTTCCGGCGCCCGGAAAATCCTCGGAGAAATGCGGCCCGAGGCGACGGCCGGAAGCGGGGCCAGGCGGCGGCTTTTACCGCAGCGACTTGTCATCGGGGTTGCGGGGCACAACATAGGTGCTGCCGTCGGGGCGGTGGAGGGTCTCCCACTGCTGGGTTTCGGCTTCGCGCTGAGCCAGCAGCTCCCGGCTCCGCTCCGTCATCTCGTGTCCAATGTCGCTGCGGTTGGCCGGACCGAAGATCATCCGGAGCTTGCCCGTTGCGCGCATGAACCTCTGCGAGGCGTTTTCGGCGTTTTCCTTTGCCATCACTATCCACTCCTAAGAACGAGACGTTCCACCAGTGTACGCTAATGATTAACGCACTAACTATCTACGGAGGGCACCCTTGACAGATGTGACCGAAGGACCCCAGGACGACCTTCTGCTGGAGCACCAGCTCTGCTTCGCACTCACGGTGGCCTCCCGCAGTGTCGTCGGCGCGTACAAGCCGGTGCTGGACAAGCTCGGCCTCACCCACCCCCAGTACCTTGTGATGCTGTGCCTTTGGGAATCCAGTCCCCGCTCCGTTCGCGACATCAGCGAGGCCCTCGCCCAGGAACCGGCAACGATTTCTCCGCTGCTGCGCCGCCTGGAAGCGGCCGGGTTCATCACGCGCCAGCGTGTGCCAGGCGACGAACGCACCCTTGCCGTGGGCCTGACCCCGCAAGGCGCCGCACTGCGGCAGCAGGCCACCGCCGTGCCCGGCACCATGATGGACCGGCTGGGCCTGACCCGTGAGCAGGTCAGCCAACTGCACAGCACAATGATGGACCTGATTGCGGCCACAAAGACCGACTCCTTCGGCCCGCCCCGGCGGTAGACTGGGCAAAACACAGGAGGTCTGCTGATGCGCAAGCAACTGAGCCACGCGGCGCTCGTTCTGATGGCGGTGGCCGGATTGGCCGCCTGCACGCCGGGCGGCGGAACCCCCTCACCGTCGACCACGGCCCCCGGGACGACGGACGGGACCAGCCCCTCCGCGACGGTCACCCCCTCGCCGGACGCCGAAACAAAGACCCCTGCCCCCTCGCCGTCAGCCGCGCCCGTGACCTCTGGTCCCGGGCAGGGCAACGCCGAACTCGCGATCATGGTCAAGCCATCCGAGACCGGCACACCCGCGAACTTCACCCTCGTCTGCTTGGACGGGGTCCCCGCCGCCGAGAGCCAGCATCCCGATGCTGCCGCGGCGTGCCTCGCCGTGAAGAACAATGCCGCGCTGCTCAACCCCGCGCCCCGGCCAACGGACCAGGCCTGCACCATGCAGTACGGCGGCCCGCAGGAGGCCACGGTCACCGGGGTCGTGGACGGGCAGCCGGTCGAATCGACTTTCACCCTGCGCGACGGCTGCGAGATCGCCGCCTGGAACGCCGCCGAGGACGTCCTTGGCTCCACCGGCGGGGCTGTCTAAGCTGCACGCTCTACCCCAGGAAAGCTGGCTGCCGCGCCAGGCCGCGTACCAGGCGCGCGTGCGGCGCTACGCGGATCCCTACCTCGCCCGCCGGTCCGCCGGCAGGAAGCACCCGGTTGAGGACTTCCTCTTCACCTACTACACCCAGAAGCCGGGCCAGCTGCTGCGGTGGCACCCGGGCGCCGGCGTCGTGCTCTCCGGTCCGGCCGCGGCAGAGCGCGCCGGCTGGAAGTACTACCGCACGCCCGACGACGGCGAACTCGCCGCCGCCGGCCTGCCGGCGGGCAGCACAGCCATCACGGTCGACGTCGAGGCGTTTGTCCGGGAGCGGCGGGACGCGCTGCACTTCGCCGGGATCATCCTGGCCGGGACCGCGGCCCGGTCGGCGCAGTTCGGCTGCTTCGGGCTGCACGAATGGGCCATGGTCTACCGGCAGGACAAATTCGAGCTCCGGCACGAGTACCTCCAGCTGCGGCTCGGCTCCGAACGGACCGACGAGGTGGTGGAGGAGAACCGGATCCGCTGCTCGCACTTCGATGCCTTCCGCTTCTATACTCCGGACGCCGTGCCGCTGAACAGCCTCGCGCCGAGCCGGGAGAACCAGCGGATCATGGAACAGCCCGGGTGCCTGCACGCCAACATGGACCTGTACAAGTGGGCCTACAAACTCGCCCCGCTGCTGCCCAGCGAACTGGTGATGGACTGCTTCGAACTCTCCTGGCGGATCCGGGCCATGGACATGCAGGCGTCACCCTATGACTTGTTGGAGTGGGGCTATCCAGCCATCCTGATCGAAACCGCCGAAGGCAAAGCTGAGTACGTCGAATACCAGCGGGCCTTTTCCGCCGAATCGCAGGAACTGCGGCACCGGCTGCTGCAGGAGCTCACGCCCCTGCTCCAGTCGGCGGCCGGCCCCGCCCCCGAAAGCTTGGAAGGACAGCAATGACCGCCACCCGCCACGAGATCGATCTCACCATCCGCCTGACCGAGGCACCCGGCGCACCCGAACACGTGTTCCGGCTCGAGGCAAGCGGCGGCACCCTCGCGGAGGGGTGCACACTGCCGGATTCCGCCGCGGCCCTCGCGGCGGTCACGCAGCACGGGGAGGACATTTTCTTCCCCAAGCCCGGCCCGCCGAAGATGTGCACCCAGCAGTACGGCGGACCCCAGATTGCCGTGGTGACGGGCTGGTTCCTGGGCCACGAGGTCACCAGCGAATTCAGCCGCACCGACGGCTGCGAGATCGCCCGCTGGCGCGCGATGGCGCCGCTGCTGGGCGGGGTTGCGGGCTCGACCGGCGCGATCTGAGTTTGCCGCCGCTGACCGTCGGTCCGGCGGCAACCTCACGGGCGGCCTGAACGGCAACGGCAGCTTAAAGGCCAATGGCCGGCGGTGGAAACCGCCGGCCATTGGCCTTTGCTGTCGGGGTGGGACGCCGCCTAGATGGCGTTATCCGGGCGGTCCAGTTCCTGGTTCAGGAACTTGGACTGCTCGGCAGAGCCTTCCGACGTCGGCGCCACCGCAGTCTCGCCGGCACCGTTCACTATGACGCTGACAAACGTCGGCTCGCTGGTTCCGGCAAAGGTGACCCGCCCGATGTAGGAACCGGGTTCAAGGCCGGTCCAGTTCAGAGTGACCTTGCCGGCCTCGCCGTTGGGCAGCACCAGCGGGTTGGGCGCCAGCGTTGCATTGTTCTCATTGGCGCCGAGGACAGCCGCGTCCACCGATGCCTTGCGGGCCAGGCCATCCGGGCTGGAGTACAGGTTCGCGTAGATCGTGTACGTGCCGGCAGCCGGGTTAGGGATCGACAGCGTCTCACTGGCCGACGCCGTGGCAACCTGTTCGACACCCCTGGGGGTGACGACCCACATGTCAAAGTCCGAGGCCGGGTCGGAGGAGATGACCGAGAACTTGGCCAGCGGGACACCGGCAGGGACCTTCACGGTCTTGACGAAGGTCGAGGCATCGGCGCGGCCGGCGAACGGCCCCGGGATCAACTCCACTGCGGAGGAATCCGCCTTGGACAGCCCGTCCAGCGTCATGGAGGTCGGCTTGTCCGTTCCGGAGACAACGTTGATGTCACCGGATCCGGTGCCGGACTCCGAGGTGAAGGAGACTTCCTTGGCAGCCACGACGGACTGCGGACGGACCGAGATCGGCGAGGTGACGGACTTGCCTGCACCCTCCCAGCTCAGGGAGCCCATGGCGAACTGGCCCAGGGCGGCGCCCTTGTTCTCGAAGCTCACCTTGAAGGTCTTCTTTTCGCCGGCGGCCTTGAAGTTCAGGGAAGCCGGAGCCACGCTGACCTTGATTCCGGGCACATTGGCTTTGACCTTGTAGACGCCCGGGGTCAGGGCGGTCAGCGTGCGGGTCACGGTGATTTTCCCGGTCAGGTTGCCCAGAGAGAAGGACGGCACATTCATGTCCCGCGGCAGCGTGCTGGACGGCAGGCCCAGGTTCACGCCCGTGCCCTGGATGAACTTCAGGTAGTCCTCGAGGTTCGCGTCGTAGACCAGACCCGGATCGACCATGCGTGCCGGATCCACCTGGCCTGCGCCGGTGGCGTGGACATCGGTGTTCTTGGAGCCGTCGGCCTTGACTACATCGCCCGCCGTGGTCATCATGGCGGACTTGACCGTGGCCGGGGACCAGTTCGGGTTCTTGCCCAGGAGCAGGGCGCCGAAACCGGCAACGTGCGGTGCGGCCATGGAGGTGCCGGACATGAATCCGAATTCGTCGCCACCCGTGCCGATGGGTGAGACGCCGGCCAGGACTGCGACGCCGGGAGCGGCGACGTCAGGCTTCAGCAGGTCGGAGTCGGTGGCCAGCAGCGGCCCGCGGGAGGAGAATCCGGCAATCTGCGGCTGCGCTTCCAGCGGCAGCCCGGTGGTGTCCTTGCTGACCAGCGAAACGGTACTGGTCGGGTCGGCGGTTACCTTGGCCTTGATGGCCTCGGTGGCCGGCGGGTTCACGTGGACGGTCGGGACGGCATGCTTGTCCGTGTCCAGCGAGGAACTGCTGAGGTTCACGAGGATCATGCCGACGCCGCCGCCGCGGGCGACTTCAGCGCTCTTGGCGACGCGGTCGAAGACGCCGCGGTCACAAACGACGACCTTGCCGGCCACCTTGGCGGGCTCCAGCGTGTCCGGGCCACAGAGTGCCGCGTTCGGGGTGCCGGCTGTGATGGCCGCGTTGGCCGCCAGCACGACGCCGGCGTCCTTGACTTCCTTGTTCATGATGCTGGCGCCGCGGAACTTGGTGCCGTCGGCGAATTCAATCGTGCCCTGGAGCTCCTGGGAGAAGCTGCTGGCCGCAACCGTGGTGACCCAGGGGCCGCCGTGGTTGACGGTGCTGGCCGTCGGACCGGAGTTTCCGGCCGACGCGGCCACGAAGATTCCTGCGGTGGAAGCGTTCAGGAAGGCCACCGAAACGGGGTCGATCACGGAGGTCGCGGAGCCGGAGATGGAGTAGTTCAGCACATCCACCCCGTCCTCCATGGCCTGCTCGACGGCGGCAACGGACGAGGAGCTGTAGCAGCCGCCGGTGTTCGGGTCCTTGTCTTCCCAGCAGACCTTGTACACGGAGAGCTTGGCAGCCGGCGCGATGCCGCTGGTCAGGCCGAAGCTGCGTCCGTCGACGAACGTCTCGACGTTGGCGTTGCCCACCGCGGTGCTGCCGGTGTGGGTGCCGTGGCTGTCGACGTCAACCGGGGACAGCAGCTCCTGCGGAGCACGGTCGTCCGGGGAAACGTACTTGAGGAAATCCTCGGCGAAGTAGTGCGCGCTCAGGACCTTGGAGTTGCAGGCCGAACCGTCGAAGTCCTCGCCCGTCTGGCATTCGCCGATGAAGGTGTCGCCGTCGGACTTGAGCATCGCAATCTTGCCGTCCGCCGTCCTGTACGGCACGCCGACGACGGGATCGCCGACGAGGGGCTTGACCTCTTCGCCCTTGAAGAAGGCGCTGTCCGGGGTGTAGCCGGTGTCGATGACACCGACGACGACGCCCTTGCCGGCGCCGTCCTGGCCGCCGAATTTGGTGTTCCACGTGCCGTTTTCGCCGCTGAGCTTCAGGAAATCGGTGCTGGAGTAATCCGGGGCGTTTTCCGTGTCAGGGGAAACCACCAGGACGCTGGGATCCTTGGCGAGCTTGACGGCCTGGTCTGTGGTGAGGCTGGCGCTGAAGCCGTTGACCGCGGCGGAGAACTGACGCTGGATCTGGACGCCCTGCTGCCCGGCGACCTCGGCCTGCTTCTTCTCCAGGTGGGCCCGGTACTTCTTGACCTCAGCTTTCCCGGCGTCGAGTTTCTTGCCTGTGGCCGGCTTGGTGGCCGGAAAACCTGCGGTGCTGCCTTCGTAGCTCGCTGCCGGCTTTTCAGCGAGCAGGACGATGTAGCGGCCGTCCGGGTAGCTGCTGGGATCCAGATTCTTCTGTGCGACTCCCGCAACGGTGGATCCCTGCGCCGGCGCCGCGGTGGCGGGCGCGATCGCGACTGTTGACAAGAGCACCGGCAGGCCCAGGGTCAGTGCCACGGCCCTCCGGAGTCCCCCGCTTCGAAGGAAGCTCTTTCCTGGTGATTTCACGTGTGGTTGAACCTTTCATAAGGAACGGTCCCGACGTTGCTGCCGGGTCAAAGGACTGGCGGGACAGAAAGAGCTGAGACTCTCACGGCCCCGACGGATACCAGCCGATTCATACAGTACAGACTGAGAGCCAGATATGACATAGGCCACAAAGAGGAAAAACAAAATTTGTCAACCAAATCGACAATACCCAGCGGACGGCGGCGCCGGAAAGGCGCGGACGGCCCGCTCGGGTGGGCCGATCTGGCGCGAATCAGGGCGCCCCCGCCTGCTACTGGCGGGGAGTTCTCACCACTTCACTGATCCAAGCGCGGGTTTTTTCATCCAGGGGCCCGGCCACATTGCTTTCCCGGGCTTTGCGGTCCGCCTTGATCTTCTGCAGGACCATCCGGCCCAGGCCGGCGAAAACAGCGGCAGCAACGACGGGTAGGACCAGGGACTTCGATTTCTCAGACATGCGCACATCCTACTGACGCCTCACCGGGGTGACCATAGATCGGTGCAGGCCACGCCGGGCCACCGGGCCCCTCGCCAGGCGGGTCCTCGGCCGGCTTTCCCGGCCGCCGGGCGGGCCTCGTTCACACTCCCCGCCCCGAATGCGGCCGCACGCGTCGCGGCCGGTAGAATGGGGATGCAAGCTCGCGGAGCGCCCTTTCACGTTGTCCTCACCACACAGCGGATCGGCGTGAGACGGCACCACTCCGCTGCGCCCTTACCCAATGCTCACGCACAGGAGTTGCCGGATGCCCCGGATCGTTGTCGACGTCATGCCCAAGCCCGAGATTCTCGACCCGCAGGGGAAGGCCATCGTGGGTGCACTCCCCCGCCTGGGCTTCACCGCGTTTAGCTCTGTCCGTCAGGGCAAGCGCTTTGAACTCACGGTCGATGGCGAGGTGACGGAGGAGATCCTGGCCCAGGCCAGGAACGCCGCCGAGACCCTGCTGTCCAACCCGGTCATCGAGGACGTCGTCAACGTCGAGGTCGTCGAGGCCTGAGATGACTGAACTTCCCCTGATCGGCGAGGCCGTCGCCGTCGCTGCTGACGCTCCTGGTGCTAGCAGGCTCGCCGGTGCAAAAATCGGCGTCGTCACCTTCCCCGGCACCCTGGACGACCGCGACGCCGTCCGCGCGGTCCGCCTGGCCGGCGCCACCGCGGTGCCCCTCTGGCACGCAGACACCACCCTCGGTGACGTTGACGCCGTCGTGATTCCCGGCGGGTTCTCCTACGGCGATTACCTGCGGGCCGGCGCCATCTCACGGTTCGCGCCGCTGATGGCCAAGATCATCGACGCCGCCAACTCGGACGCCCGGCTGCCCGTTCTGGGCATCTGCAACGGCTTCCAGATCCTCACCGAATCGCACCTTTTGCCCGGCTCGATGATCAAGAACGATGGCCTGCTGTTCATGTGCCGCGACCAGATCCTGCGTGTGGAGAACAACACCACCGCCTGGACCCGGGACTACGCCGCCGGCCAGGAAATCACGGTGCCGCTGAAGAACCAGGACGGCCAGTACATCGCGGACGAGAAGACCCTGGATGCCCTGGAGGCTGAGGGCCGGGTCGTGTTCCGCTATGTCGGCTTCAACCCGAACGGCTCCCGCCGCGACATCGCCGGCATCTCCAACGCCGCAGGCAACGTGGTGGGCCTCATGCCGCACCCGGAGCACGCTGTGGAGGCCGGTTTCGGCCCCGAAAACGGCTCCGGCACCGAGGGCCTCGGCTTCTTCACCTCTGTACTGAACAAGATCGTGGGAGACAACAAATGACGGAGACGTCGACTGGCCGGACGGCGGGCACCGCCACCGAGACCAAGAAGTTCAACATCGACACCGTCGAGAACGCGGCCAAGACCCCGGACGTCGAACTCCCCTGGGCCGAGCTGGGCCTGAAGCAGAACGAGTTCGACGAGGTCGTCAAGGTCCTGGGCCGCCGCCCGACCGGCGCCGAACTGGCCATGTACTCCGTGATGTGGAGCGAGCACTGCTCCTACAAATCCTCGAAGAACCACCTGCGCCAGTTCGGCGACAAGGTCACCGACGAGATGAAGAAGGACATGCTGGTGGGCATCGGCGAAAACGCCGGTGTCACGAACCTGGGCGACGGCTGGGCCGTGACGTTCAAGATCGAGTCCCACAACTCGCCGTCGTTCGTGGAGCCGTACCAGGGTGCCGCGACCGGCATCGGCGGCATTGTCCGCGACATCATTTCCATGGGCGCCCGCCCGGTGGCTGTGATGGATCCGCTGCGTTTTGGCGCCATTGACCACCCGGACACGGCCCGCGTGATGCACGGTGCCGTGGCCGGCATCGGCGGCTACGGGAACTCCCTGGGCCTGCCGAACATCGGCGGCGAAATGGTCTTCGACTCGGTGTACCAGGGCAACCCGCTGGTCAACGCCCTCGCCGTCGGCGTCATGCGGCACGAGGACATCCGGCTCGCCAACGCGTCCGGCAAGGGCAACAAGGTGGTGCTCTTCGGCGCCCGCACCGGCGGCGACGGCATCGGCGGCGCCTCCGTGCTGGCCTCGGAGTCCTTCGACGACACCAAGCCGTCCAAGCGCCCCGCGGTCCAGGTCGGCGACCCCTTCGCCGAGAAGGTTCTGATCGAATGTTGCCTCGAGCTGTTCAAGGGTTCCCTGGTTGAGGGCATCCAGGACCTCGGCGCCGCCGGCATTTCCTGCGCGACGTCCGAGCTCGCCTCCAACGGCGACGGCGGCATGGAAGTGGAGCTGACCTCGGTCCTGCTCCGCGACCCGACCCTGACCCCGGGCGAAATCCTGATGTCCGAGTCGCAGGAACGCATGATGGCCGTGGTCACCCCGGAGAACGTTGCCGCGTTCGAAGCGGTCATGGACAAGTGGGCCGTGGAGTACTCCTGGCTGGGCGAGGTGACGGATACCGGCCGCCTGATCATCACGTGGGAAGGCGTGGTCATCGTCGACGTCGACCCGCGCACCGTGGCCCACGACGGTCCAGTCTACGACCGCCCCTACGCCCGCCCCGAGTGGCAGGACGCCGTGCAGGCCGATGCCTTCACCGGGTCGGTGCAGGATGCCGGCCGGCCAGCCGCCCCCGCGGGACTGGCCGCCGCCATCACCGAACTCGTCGCCTCACCGAACATGTGCGACAAGTCCTGGATCACCAACCAGTACGACCGCTACGTCGGCGGCAACACCGCCATGGCGTTCCCGGACGACGCCGGTGTGGTCCGGGTGGACGAGGAAACCGGCCTGGGCGTGGCCCTGGCCACCGACGCCAACGGCCGCTACACCTACCTCGATCCGTACCACGGCGCGCAGCTGGCGCTGGCCGAGGCGTACCGCAACGTGGCCACCTCCGGTGCCGTGCCGATGGCGGTCAGCGACTGCCTGAACTTCGGCTCCCCCGAAGACCCCGATGTGATGTGGCAGCTGGCCGAAGCCATCCGCGGCCTGTCGGACGCCTGCATGGTGCTGGGCATCCCGGTCACGGGCGGCAACGTCTCGCTGTACAACCAGACCGGCTCTGTCCCGATCCACCCCTCTCCCGTGGTGGCGGTGCTCGGCAAGTTCGACGACGTCGCCCGCCGCACACCGTCGGGCTGGAAGGAAGACGGCCAGGCCATCTACCTGCTCGGCACGACGGCAGCGGAACTGGACGGCTCGGAATGGTCCAACATGCGCGGACACCTCGGCGGACTTCCGCCCAAGGTTGACCTAGCCGCCGAACGCGCCCTGGGCGAAATCCTGATCAACGCCTCCCGCGACGGCATGGTGGACTCGGCGCACGACCTCTCCGAGGGCGGCCTCGCTGCGGCCCTGGTGGAGTCCTCGCTGCGCTACGGCGTGGGTGCCCGGATCGCGCTCCAGGACGTCCTGGACCGCGACGGCGTGGACCTGTTCACGGCGCTGTTCTCCGAGACGCAGGGCCGCGCGATCGTGTCCGTGCCCCGCTCCGAGGAGATCCGGTTCAAGGACATGTGCACCGCCCGGAGCTTCCCGCACCTCCGGATCGGCGTCGTGGACGCTGAGGGTGGCACGCTGGAGATCACCGGCGTCGAGACCATGAACCTCGAGTCGCTCCGCGAAGCCCACGAGGCGACCCTGCCGAAGTACTTCGGCTAAACCCCACCCACGCGCCCGCGGTCGCCACCTCCATCGACTGCTCCGCACCTGCCCTTTTGAACCCTCAGAACGGCAGTTACGGAGCAGTCGATGGGGTTTAACGGGCCGGACGCCAGCCGGCCTGGACCAGCGCGGCCCGGACCTTGGCTACGGCTGCTTTGGCGTCATTGGGCATATGCCGGTTGGAGATCCTGACCTCGGTCCAGCCCAGGGCCGTGTACCGCTCGGATCGGGCGATGTCCCGGACAATCTGTCGCTCTTCACCGTGTTGCTCGCCCTCGTATTCGATGCCGATCCTGTATTTCCGATAGGACAAATCGGGTTCGTGGTGCCGCGTCCCTCCCTCGTCGATGATCGGGACGTTCACTTCTGGTTCCGGAAGACCGCCCCGGACAATGGCAAGCCTCAGCAGGGACTCCTGCGGCGAATCCGAGCCCATCCGTATGAGTTTGATGGCCTCCCGTGCCTTGCGAATTCCACGCTTTCCTTTGTGGCGGTCGATCATCCGCTGCAGATCCCCGATGCTGCATAGCGGCATGTCCCTGCCCTCGAACTCAAGCCGGGGGACGCGGACGCAGCTGTCTCCGGCCACCACAAGTTCGTCCACGGTCAGCATTTCGGCGAGATCCAGCCAGGTTCGTTCCGGTGTGGTGAGGGGAATCCCGTCCAGCAGCATGATCTCGTCGTCGTAAAGCTTCATCCGGTGAACAATGACATGCGGCCGGTTGAGATGGGCAGCACCCTCGGGCCTGATCACGTGGTACATCGGCGGTCCCTCCTTTTGACGCCGCGCCGGAAGCGAACCAAGCTCCGCCGCGGTGAGGTGCGACGCGGCGCATCGCTCATTGACCTCAATGAAAGGCCGCACTTTCACGCTCAACGGAAGCCCCGGCGTCGGGTTCTGGGCACGAATTCCCCTCCCCAGCGCTGCGAGGGAGCGGTGGCGGAGCCGCTTGGGTGACACTCCGGCCTCTGCGGCTTCCACAACGGTGAAGGGGCGCCCCTGGAAATCGTCCGGCAGCGGGCGTGCGGTTTTCATGGCTTCATGAGACCAGAACCGCGGGGACGCCGCAGAAGTTATCCACACCACCCAATCCGCTGCTCCATAAGTGCCGTTATGAAGCCTCATAAGGGCGCCTACGGAGCAATCGATGGGTTCTGGAGGCGCAGGGTGGGTCGCTGCGCGGGCTCAGTCGTCGCTGCGGAGTTCGCGCTGGCGGGCGCTGAGTAGTTCCAGTTCCGGGCGGGCCGCTACGAAGCGTTCGACGGCGGCCAGCACCTCTACGAGGTGCGCCCGGTCCGCCGCGACCAGTCCGACGCCGATCACGGTGCGGCGGTACTGCTCGTGCAGCCCGGCCTCGGTCACGGAGACGTCGAAGCGGCGCTTGAGCTCGGCGAGCACCGGGCGCACGACAGAGCGCTTCTCCTTCAGGCTGTGGACGTCGCCGAGGAGGACATCGAATTCAATCCAGCCAATCCACATGGACTAATCGTAGCGAGTGCTCCGTAACTGCCGTTTGGGACGCCAAAAGGGCGGTTACGGAGCAACCGACGCGGGTCAGATGGTGAGTTCGCCCATCCGGTCCCAGCCCTCGCCGTCGAACTGGCGGCTGATGATCTGCGGCGTTTCCCGCAGGGCCTGGGGCATGTCCGCCATGGCCTGCTTGAAGTGTGCGCTGTTGACGTGGTCCCCGGCGGCGTCGTCCTTGAAGGCCTCGACCAGGACGAATTCGTTGGGGTCCTCCACGCTGCGGGACCAGTCGAACCAGAGATTGCCCGGTTCCCGGCGGGTGGCCTGGGTGAAATCCTTAACGAGGCCGAGCCAGCGGTCGGACCAGTCAGGCTCGACCTTGAATTTAACGACGATGAAAATCACGGGAACTTCCTTTCGTGGGGCGGGACGGTGTTCCATTCTTGCAACAGGACACCGCGGGGTCACATCCGGCCCCTTCCGGGGGCTTTAAGGGGCAGGAGTTGAGCCCGCGCAGCAGGTGACAGAGTGCGGCTCAGCAGGCCTGGATCGCCTCGCGGGCCAGTTCCTGCTGCCGCGGGGTGCCGACGCGTTGCGCCCACTGCCCGGCGAGCTGGAACTCCGCCATCGCCTCGGTGCAACGCCCGGCGTAGTGCAGCGTCCAGCCCAGGTTGTTGTGCAGGGCCACGAGCCACTGCTTGGTCCGCTCGTCGTGCACGGTGGACGCGTATTCCAGGGCGCTGCGGGTCCAGGTTTCGGCGTGGGCTGAATCCGCGATGGCGAGCATGTGCAGCGCGTCCACAGCCAGGAATTCCTCGCCCAGATGGTCCGCGAGTTCCGCGGCTTGTTCCAAGAGCGGCACGGCCATCTCCGCGTGGCCGCTGGAGCTCAGCACCCGGCCGCGTTCCAGGAGCACGCGGACGGCCACGGTGGGCTCGTCGCCGTCGACCGCGTCCAGCAGCGCGTCGGCTTCCTCGAACCGGCCCTGCAGACCGATGGCGCGGCCCAGCTGGGTGGTCAGCTCCGCGCGCTCGTCGGCGTCAAAGGACGGGTCGGCCGCCGCTGCCCGGAAGCGGGCTTCGGAGGCCTGCGGATCCTCAAAATTCCATAGTTCATCAAGGGTGGTTTGGTTCAGCATTGCCTGCTCCTGATCAGCTCTCACCTGCGGCCAGTTGACGTGCACTGTCAATGTATCGGGAAGTGATGAGTCTTTGGGCGGCGCTGGCCGCGAACCCGCCGGCAGCGTAGAACCAGTTGGAGTGCCTGCTGAAGGCGGTGATGGTGAAGGTCACGGCGCCGGCGGCGTCGATGGCGACTTCAAACGCCTCCTCGCCGCGTTCCGGATGACCAGGGAGTGTGCCGTAGCCGAACCCTGCCGACTGCGCCGTATTTCCGGGGGCTGGTCGGCGGACCCACACGACCTCGCACGGCGCCTTGATCCTGAAGGGTCCGATGCCGAATCCGCTGACAATCCGGGAGCCTGACTCCACCGACCCGGTTTCGGTCCGGACCCGCAGCCGGGACAGGCGCTGGATCTGCCAGTCGAGGATCCCGTCAGCAACACGGCGGTAGGTGTCGTACCCCTCGCCCAGGTGGACGCGGGCCTGGGACCGCTCGAAGCCCTCCGGCGACCGGCCCTCGCTGGTAAGGCCGATGCCGGGATAGTTCAGTTCGCCCCGGGCGATCCGGGCGTTCATGCCCGGCCGCCGCCGGCCAGCCGGGCCCAGCCCAGCTGCTCCTGCTGGCGGCGGCTCAGTGAGGCCACCACGAGGTCGTAGGAATCCTCCACCATGTCCCGCACCATCGCATCGGGCAGGGACCCGTCCAGGCGCACACCGTTCCAGTGCCTCTTGTTCATGTGCCACGCCCCGGTGATTTCCGGGTGCGCGGCGCGCAGCTGTTCGGCCAGGGCGGGCTCGCACTTCAGGCTGACGGAGAAATCCGCCGCCGCCAGGGCGGAGAGGGCGAACATCTTGGCGCCGTCGCGGGCACCGCCTGACACCGCGGCCCGGACCTTGAAGACCGACGTCTCCGGGCCAAACGGGAAGTCCTCGAAGGCGCCGGGAAAGCCCAGGCAGATTCCCCGGAGTGCAGCAGCATCCATGCCCTGAGCCTACTGGCCGGCCCGGACATTGTGCACGGACTGCTGAAGCGACCCGGCACAGGGACCCTCCTGCTCCGGCAGGCGACCGGTCAGAGGCCGAAGCGCCTGGCGTCCTGCGCCGGGCAGGCGTTCATGATGACGTCGAGCCCGGCGGCTTTCGCCCGCGCCGCGGCTGCTTCGTCAATGACACCCAGCTGCATCCAGACGGCCCTGGCGCCGACGGCGATCGCCTGATCCACCACGGCCCCCACCTTGTGGGAATTCACAAAGCAGTCGACGACGTCGATCGGCTGCTTCTCGGCGGGGATGTCGGCGAGGGCGGCGTAGCCGGTTTCCCCGTGCACGGGATCGGCGGGCAGGTTCACCGGGATGATCTCCATCCCGAGCCGGTCCCGGATGAACAGGGACGTGTCATAGGCGGCACGCCACTGATTCTTGGACAACCCGACAATGGCCCACCGCCCCTTGGTGCGCATGAGCGTTTCGAGGACTGCCGGATCGTTGACGTGGGCCATGAGCACAGCCTAACCGCCACAGTGCCGGCGGGGCGGCAAGGACCCCGCACGTCCTGGCGGGCAACCGCCGGCACGTACAGGGCACGGGGCCGGCCGTTGACCGTTGCGAACAATCGACCGGCGCACCGGCCGCGGGCAGGGCCGCACCGAATATTACGCAGGAAAACCAGCCCCATTTGGGAAAAAGCGCCGATTCCGTTTTAGTTAGAAACGACCATCCCGAGCGGCCGAGAGACCTGGATCGATGAAGCCGCAGCAACCCTGGTCGCCGTTATCCTTCCCTGGATGCCGGCGATAGCAAGGTATGGAGCCAAGGGAACCACCGGACTAACCACCCGGTACGAAGGCTCATTCCGTAGGGTGCTACTGCCAGGACCGATGGAGTATCCCTATGACTGCTGTCCTGTCCTCCCCCGCGCTTGAGACGTCCCTGGACGCCCCCGCCGGAGCCGCCACCCGCACCCCGGCCCTGCCGGTTGCCTTCCGTTCGCTGCGGCGGACCTTCGGCACCGGCCACGAGGCCCACACCGTCCTGCGCGACGTTGATTTCGAGATCCGCGCCGGGGAGGTCCTGGCCATCCTCGGCACCTCCGGCTGCGGCAAGTCCACGCTGCTCCGCGCCACCGCCGGACTCGACTCCCCCACCGCCGGCAGCGTCGACATCGACGGCACACCCGTCCAGGGCATCGACTCCCGCTGCGCCTTCGCCTTCCAGGAACCGCGCCTTCTGCCGTGGCACACCCTGCAGGCCAATATCGCGATCGGCCTGCCCACCGGCATCAGCGCCCGGGACGGCAAGGCGAAGGTGGCACGGCTGCTCGAACTCGTGGGCCTCACGGACTTCGCCAAGCACCGCCCCCGGGAAATTTCCGGCGGCATGGCCCAGCGCGCCTCACTGGCCCGTGCCCTCGCCCGCAACCCCGGCGTCCTGCTCCTCGATGAACCGTTCGGCGCGCTCGACGCGCTCACCCGGATCAAGATGCAGGACCTGCTGCTGGACATCCACCGTGCCGAGCCCACCACGGTGCTGCTGGTGACCCACGACGTCGACGAAGCCCTCCAGCTTGCCGACCGCATCATCGTGCTGGGCAGGGAAACCGACCCCGCTGAAACTTCCGCGGCGCCTGGCGCGACGATCGTCCGCACAGTGACTGTCCCCGGCGAGCGCCCCCGGAACCGCGGTTCGGTGGAACTCGCCCGGCTGCGGGCCTCGCTCCTGGAGACTCTCGGCGTCGACGCCCACTAGCCGCGGCACCGCCCGGGTCACCCTCGAAGCCCCCCGCCGGGCATGCCGCAGCCGCCGCTGCGTGCGCCCGCCTGCACCACCCTCATCACGCCTGTTCGCCTTTCGCTTCACTTCCCGTTATCCCTCAGAGGAGCCCCATGTCATTCGCCCGCAAAGCTACCCGCCGGACCGTCATCGGTGCCGCCGCCGTCTCCGCCGCCCTCGTCCTCACGGGCTGCGTCGCAGGAGAAGGTTCCGGCGGGGCCCCCGCGGCGAACGCCGCCGTCGAGAGCGGCACGCTCAACATCGACTTCGCCACTTACAACCCGCTGAGCCTGGTCATCAAGGAGAAGGGCTGGCTTGAGGCCTCCCTCAAGGACCAGGGCGTCACCGTCAACTGGGTCCAGTCCGCCGGGTCCAACAAGGCCAACGAGGCGCTGCGCTCGGGCGCGATCGACGTCGGTTCCACCGCCGGATCCGCCGCGCTGCTGGCCCGCGCCAACGGTTCCCCGATCAAGACGATCGACATCTACTCCCAGCCGGAATGGGCGGCCCTGGTGGCGAAGGAGTCCTCGGGCATTACCACCGTCGCTGACCTCAAGGGCAAGTCCGTGGCCGCGACCAAGGGCACCGACCCGTACTTCTTCCTGCTGCAGTCACTCTCCGAAGCCGGGATCTCCGCCAAGGACGTCACGGTGCAGAACCTGCAGCACGCGGACGGCCGTGCCGCGCTGGAAAACGGATCGGTGGATGCCTGGTCCGGGCTGGACCCGATCATGGCCGGCGCTGAGCAGAAGGGCGCCAAACTCTTCTACCGAAACCTTTCGTTCAACACCTACGGCTTCCTGAACGCCACGGAATCCTTCCTGGAGGCCAAGCCGCAGCAGGCGCAGGCCGTCGTCAATGCCTACGAGAAGGCACGCGCCTGGGCCGCCGCCAATCCGGACGAGACGGCCCGGATCCTCGCCGAGGTCGCCGGGCTGGACCTCGCCGTCGCGAAGACCGTGGTGCTGGAGCGCAGCAACCTGGACGTGGACCCGGCACCGGGCGAGGCCCAGCGCACTGTGCTGGCGAAGATCGGCCCCACGTTCGTGGAGACCGGCGACGTCGCCAGCCAGCAGCAGATCGACGACGCCGTCGCGTCCCTTCTTGATGACTCGCTGGTGAAGAAGGCGGACGCGTCCGCCATCAAGGATTCCTGATGACACAGCTCAGTAATCAGGCCGTCACCGGCACAAATGTTGCGGACGGGCGCGCTGCAGCCGTCCCCGCAACTCCAGCAGACGCCGCCCAGCCGGGCCCGACCCTCACGGGTGCGGGCGGCCCCCCGGCGAACGGATGGTCCCCCGCCGGGATCCTGGCCAGCGGCTGGGCGCGTCTGCTCCTTGGATTGATCATTCCCGCTGCGGTGCTGGCCGCCTGGCAGCTGTCCACGGCTGCCGGGGTGTTCAGCGTGGTCCAGCTCCCGCCGCCGGCCATGGTGCTGGAGGCCGGACTCGACCTCCTGCAGCGCGGGCAGCTCGGCCAGCACATCGCGATCTCCACCCAGCGTGTGCTGATTGGTTTCGCCGCCGGCGCGGCCCTTGGCCTCGTGTTCGGATCCCTGGTGGGCCTGTCGAAGTTCGCGGACGCCCTGCTCGCACCGACCATCGGCGCGCTTCGTGCCGTCCCGTCGCTGGCGTGGGTGCCGCTGCTGATTTTGTGGATGAGGATCGGCGAGGACTCCAAGATCACCCTGATCCTCATCGGCGCCTTCTTCCCCGTCTTCACCACCGTTTCCCTGGCGCTGCGCCATGTGGACCGGAACCTGGTGGAAGCAGCGCGCGCCTTTGGACTCAGGGGTGTGAAACTGCTGACCACCGTCCAGCTTCCGGCCGTGGTTCCGGCCGTGTTCTCCGGGCTCCGGCTGGCGCTGGCCCAAGCCTGGCTGTTCCTCGTCGCCGCCGAACTGATCGCCTCCTCGATGGGGCTCGGCTTCCTGCTCACGGATTCGCAGAACAACGGCCGCACGGACCGGCTGCTGCTGGCAATCGTGCTGCTCGCCGTCATCGGAAAAATCACCGACGCCTTGCTGGGCCTTGCCGAGAAATGGGCGGTGAAACGATGGGCGTAAGCACGCAAACAGCCCCCGCCAGTCACCCTGTGACGGAGGACGAGCGCCTCTCCTTCTGGGAGGAAGCGGCCCTCCGGCTCGACTGGGAGGACGTGCCCGGGCAGGACAAGCCGTGGCGCACCACCCACCGCCGGGTACCGGCAGACGTCGACGCCGGCACCGGGCCGGATATCACCTGGTTCGAAGGCGGCAGGCTCAACGTCGCCTACAACTGCGTCGACCGCCATGTAGCGGCGGGACGCGGGGACAAGGTGGCCCTGCACTTCGAGGGCGAGCCCGGCGACCGCCGCACCATCACCTACGCCGAGCTGCAACGCGAGGTTTCGCGGGCCGCCAACGCCCTGCTGGGCCTCGGCATCAGCAAGGGCGACCGGGTGGTCATCTACCTCCCGGTCATCCCGGAAACCGTGATCATTACCCTGGCCGTGGCCCGCATCGGCGCCATCCACTCGCTCGTCTTCGGCGGTTTCTCCGCGGAGGCGCTCAAGTTCCGGGTGGAGGACACGGGCGCCAAGCTGCTCGTCACCACCGACGGGCAGTTCCGCCGCGGCGTCGCCGTGCCGGTCAAGGACAACGCGGACGCGGCCGTCGCCGGGGACAACGCGATTGAGCATGTCCTGGTGGTCAACCGCACCACCGCACCGGAGATCCTGGACACCGTTCCGATGACCGGAGGCCGCGACGTGTGGTGGCATGACGCCGTCGGGCAGGCCTCCGCAGACCACACGCCGGAAGCGTTCGACGCCGAAACGCCGCTGTTCATCATGTACACCTCCGGCACCACCGGAAAGCCCAAGGGCCTGGTCCACACCTCCGGCGGCTACCTCACGCAGGCGTCCTGGAGCTTCGAGCACCTCTTCAGCAACCCGGATCCGGCCCTGCGCGACGGCGATGTCCACTGGTGCACGGCCGACCTCGCCTGGGTCACGGCCCACACCTACGAGCTGTACGGCCCGCTCTCCAACGGCGCCACGCAGGTAATCTTCGAGGGCACCCCCAACACCCCGCACCCGGGCCGGCACTTCGAAATCATTGAACGCTACGGCGTCACGCAGTACTACACCGCGCCCACCCTGGTCCGCTCGCTGATGGGCTGGTTCCCGGACGGCGTTCCGGCCAGCTACGACCTCTCCTCCATCCGGCTGCTCGGCACGGTCGGCGAAGCCGTCAACCCCGAGGCGTGGCGCTGGTTCCGGGAGAACGTCGGGGCCGGCACAGCCCCCGTGGTGGACACCTGGTGGCAGTCCGAAACCGGCGCCACCATCCTCTCCCCCGCCCCGACCGACACCGCGTTCAAGCCCGGCTGCGCAGCCCGGCCGCTGCCCGGCGTCAGCACCCGGATCGTGGACGACGCCGGCAACACCGTCCCGCCGGGCGTCCAGGGCTTCATCGTGGTGGACGCCCCCGGCCCCGCCATCGCCCGGACCGTGTGGGGCAACCCGCAGCGCTACTTCGACTCGTACTGGCGCCAGTATGCCGAACAGGGCTGGTTCCTTGCCGGTGACGGCGCCAAGTACGACGACGACGGCGACATCTGGATCCTCGGGCGGGTGGATGACACCCTCAACGTCTCCGGGCACCTGCTCTCCACGATCGAGATCGAATCTGCCCTCGTCTCGCACCCGGACGTCGTGGAGGCCGGCGTCTGCCCGGTCGCGGACCCAAAGACCGGCCACGCCATCGTCGCGTTCGTGGTCCTTCGGGAATCGGCGGCAGCCAAGAACATCGCGGCCGAACTGAAGGCACATGTCGCGAAGGAGATCGGGCCCATCGCTAAGCCGCGCGACGTCGTCGTGGTTGCCGATGTGCCGAAGACCCGCAGCGGCAAGATCATGCGCCGGCTCCTGACCCAGCTGTTCGAAGGAACCACGCTCGGCGACACGACCTCGCTGCAGAACGAACCGACGATCGCCGGCATCCAGACCGTCCTGCGTGAACGCAATGACACACCCGAAATACCCCAGAAGTAAAGGAACTCCCATGACTGACATCAGCAACGTCGCCCGTCTTTCCGATCCACTCAAGTTCGCCTACTGGGTTCCGAATGTCTCCGGCGGCCTCGTGGTTTCCACCATCGAACAGCGCACCGGCTGGGACTTCGACTACAACAAGAAGCTGGCCCGGATCGCGGAGAACTCCGGCTTCGAGTACGCGCTGACCCAGACCCGCTACGCCGCCTCGTACGGCGCGGACAAGCAGCACGAGGCCACCTCGTTCAGCCTCGCGCTGCTGGCCGCCACCGAGCGGCTCAAGGTGATCTCGGCCGTCCATCCGGGCATGTGGCACCCCGGTGTGCTGGCGAAATTCATCATCACCGCGGACCACATCTCCAACGGCCGCGCCGCTGTCAACGTCGTCTCGGGCTGGCTTAAGGCGGAGTTCGAGAACTTCGGCCTCGAGTGGCTCGAGCATGACGAACGCTACGTCCGCACCGAGGAATTCATCAAGGTCCTCCGCGGGCTGTGGACCGAGCAGGACTACAGCCAGTCCGGGAAGTACTACAACATCACCGACTTCACCCTCCAGCCGGCACCGGTGGACGTGCCGGGCCGGGCGCACCCGGAGATCTTCTTCGGCGGCAATTCCACCGCGGCGCAGGCCACGGCCGGCCGGGTGGCGGACTGGTACTTCTCCAACGGCAAGGACCTGGAAGGCTTCAAGGAGAACATCGCCGGCGTCGTCGCTTCCGCAGGGGAAAGCGGGCGCGGCACCGAGGGAGCCCTCGCCGCCCCGAAGTTTGGCCTGAACGGCTTCGTAATCTCGCGCGATTCCGAGAAGGAAGCCCGCGACACCCTCCGCGAGATCGTCGCGAAGGCGCACAAGCCCGCCGTCGAGGGTTTCCGCGCCGCGGTCCAGGAAGCCGGGGCGTCCACGCAGGACGGCAAGGGCATGTGGGCCGACTCGAGCTTCGAGGACCTGGTCCAGTACAACGACGGCTTCAAGACCCAGCTGATCGGCACCCCGGAGCAGATCGCCGAGCGCATCGTGGAGTACAAGAAGATCGGCGTGAACCTGTTCCTCACCGGCTACCTGCACTTCCAGGAGGAGGTCGCGGCCTTCGGCCAGGACATCCTGCCGATCGTCCGCGAACTCGAGGCCGACCTCGCCCGGAAGCACGGCACCGAACTCGTCCCCACCGGCACCCCGGCCGCTCCGGCCGGCACTACCGGCGAGCTGGTGAGCGCGTAATGGCCGACCGCAAATTCGGTTTCCGCACCCGCGCCCTGCACGCCGGAGGAACGCCCGACGCCGAGCACGGCGCCCGGGCCGTGCCGATCTACCAGACCACGTCCTTCGTGTTCAAGGACACCCAGGACGCCGCCAACCTTTTCGCGCTGCAGAAGTACGGCAACATCTACTCCCGGATCGGCAACCCCACGGTCGCCGCGTTCGAGGAGCGCATCGCGTCCCTGGAGGGCGGCATCGGCGCGGTGGCCACGTCCTCGGGCATGGCCGCGGAGTTCATCACCTTCGCCGCACTCACCCAGTCCGGCGACCATATCGTCGCGGCTTCCCAGCTCTACGGCGGCACCGTGACCCAGCTGGACGTCACGCTGCGCCGCTTCGGGGTGGACACCACGTTCGTTCCCGGCACCGACCCGGCGGACTACGCCGCCGCGGTCCGCGAGAACACCAAAGCGATTTTCGTCGAGGTGGTGGCCAACCCGTCGTCGGAAGTCCAGGACCTTGAGGGGCTGGCAAAGGTCGCGCGCGACGCCGGCATCCCGCTCGTCGTCGACGCCACCTTGAGCACGCCGTACCTCGTGCGGCCGATCGAACACGGGGCGGACATCGTGATCCACTCCGCCACCAAGTTCCTGGGCGGGCACGGCACCACCCTTGGCGGTGTGATTGTCGAGAGCGGCCGCTTCAACTGGGGCAACGGAAAGTTCCCCACCATGACCGAGCCGGTGGCTTCCTACGGCAACGTCTCCTGGTGGGGGAACTTCGGCGAGTACGGCTTCCTGACCAAACTCCGCTGCGAGCAGCTGCGCGACATCGGACCCGCACTGTCCCCGATGTCTGCGTTCCAGCTCCTGCAGGGCGTGGAGACCCTCCCGCAGCGCCTGGACGAACACCTCAAGAACGCCCAGGCCGTGGCGGAATGGCTCGAAGCGGACGAGCGTGTGGCCTACGTGAACTTCTCCGGCCTGCCCTCGCACCCGCACTTCGAGCGGGCCAAAAAGTACCTGCCGCTGGGACCGGGTTCGGTGTTCTCCTTCGGGGTGAAGGGCGGCCGGACCGCCGGCCAGAAGTTCATCGAGTCCCTGCAGCTGGCCTCGCACCTGGCTAACGTCGGCGACTCACGGACCCTCGTGATCCACCCGGGCTCCACTACCCACCAGCAGCTCAGCCCGGAGCAGCTCGAATCCGCCGGCATCCCCGAGGATCTGGTCCGGATTTCAATCGGGCTGGAAGACATCGAGGACATCCTCTGGGACCTGGACCAGGCTTTGGACTTGGCGTGTGAGGGGTCCGCCTCTGAAGCCGACACCTGCACGATCGGAGCACTGTCATGAGCAGCGAAGAAACCCGCACCTGGGCCGGACCGTCGGCGCCGGAGCGGCTGAACCTGCTGCGGCAGGCGAAATCGATCGCGATTGTGGGCGCCTCGGACAAACCGTCCCGGGCAAGCTATTTCGTGGCGACCTACCTGCAGTCCTCCACGCGCTACAAGGTGTACTTCGTGAACCCGGTGGTCAAGGAGATCCTGGGCGAGCCGACGTACGCCTCGCTCGCGGACCTGCCGGAGAGCCCGGACATTGTGGATGTGTTCCGCAAGCACGACGACCTGCCCGGCGTCCTGGACGAAGCCATCGCCGCCGGCGCCAAGACGCTCTGGCTGCAGCTTGGCTCGTGGCATGAGGACGTGGCGAAGGAAGCGGAAGCTGCCGGCCTCGAGGTCGTGATGGACCGCTGCGTGAAGATTGAGCATGCCCGGTTCCACGGCGGCCTGCACCTGGCCGGCTTCGATACCGGGGTCATTTCCTCCAAGCGGCAGGTCCTGGCCTAGCCCCCTGCACGTTTCCGCGGCGCTTTCGGACGAGCGCACCCCGGGTCCCAGCCGCGCCCGTCTGAAAGCGCCGCGGTAATCGGTACGCCGCGCCTCAGCCCGGGACCCGGCGGGGCTTCGATGGACCGTTGAGGGACAGGGAACGGGAACAGGGGCTTAACGACGGCGGCGGGCCACCTTTTCAGGTGACCCGCCGCCGTCGTGCGTCAGCTTCTGGAACGTCAGTCGTTGATCAGGTCGTTGATCACGATGGTCTGGTCGCGGTCCGGACCGACGCCGATGGCCGAGAAGCGCGTGCCGGAGAGCTTCTCCAGGGCCAGCACGTAGTTCTTGGCGTTCTCCGGGAGGTCCTCCAGGGTGCGGGCGCCGGTGATGTCCTCGGTCCAGCCTTCGAAGAACTCGAAGATCGGCTTGGCGTGGTGGAACTCGGTCTGCGTCATCGGCATTTCATCGTGCCTGACTCCGTCGACGTCGTAGGCCACACAGACCGGGATCTGCTCGATGCCCGTGAGCACGTCCAGCTTGGTGACGAAGTAGTCCGTGAAACCGTTGACGCGCGAGGCATGGCGCGCCAGCACGGCGTCGTACCAGCCGCAGCGGCGCGGCCGGCCGGTGTTGACGCCGAACTCGCCGCCCGTCTTCTGCAGGTACATGCCCATGTCGTCGAACAGCTCCGTAGGGAACGGACCTGCGCCGACCCGGGTGGTGTACGCCTTGATGATGCCGATGGAGCGCGAGATGCGGGTGGGGCCGATGCCCGAGCCCACGGAGGCGCCGCCGGCCGTCGGGTTCGAGGAGGTCACGAAGGGGTACGTGCCGTGGTCGACGTCCAGGAAGGTGGCCTGGCCGCCTTCCATCAGGACCACCTTGCCCTCGTCCAGGGCGGTGTTCAGGACATAGGTGCTGTCGATGACCAGTGGGCGGAGGCGCTCGGCGAAGGACAGGAAGTACTCCACAATCTCGTCCACCTCGATGTCGCGGCGGTTGTAGACCTTGACCAGGAGTTCGTTCTTCTGGCGCAGCGACCCTTCAACCTTCTGCCGCAGGATCGAGGCGTCGAAGACGTCCTGCACGCGGATGCCGAGGCGGGCCACCTTGTCCATGTAGGCCGGGCCGATGCCGCGGCCGGTGGTGCCGATGGCGCGGGAGCCGAGGAACCGCTCGGTGACCTTGTCCAGGACCTGGTGGTAGGGCGCCACGAGGTGGGCGTTGGCGGAGACGCGCAGCTTGGAGGTGTCGGCGCCGCGGGCTTCGAGGCCGTCGATTTCCTGGAACAGCGCCTCAAGGTTCACCACGCAGCCGTTGCCGATGATCGGAACCGCGTTGGGGCTCAGGATGCCGGCCGGAAGGAGCTTGAGCTCATACTTCTCACCGCCTACGACGACGGTGTGCCCGGCATTATTGCCGCCGTTGGGCTTGACGACGTAGTCGACTCGGCCACCAAGCAGGTCAGTGGCCTTACCTTTGCCTTCGTCGCCCCATTGGGCTCCGACGATCACGATTGCTGGCATGGGATCCTCCCCCATTCGTTCGGGCCAAAGTCCGTATGACTCACCGGGGTGGTCACCGGAGCTCAGCACCGTTCATGAGAATGCCCCGAATCTACCGCTGTGCTCGATCCATCAACGCCAGAGTCCGGGGCTCTTACCACCCAAGTTTAGCCGATCAGGGTCGCGGCAGCTCATTTGACCATCCAATGGACTTCCCGCCGGGCACGGCCTGCGACCGTGCGTCCAGCCAGCGGAACTCCGGCGCCCGGACTTGCGCAAGCCCGCCCGGTGGAATTGAGTGAGAGTTGACCATCCCGAGCGGCCGAGGGACCTGGACCGTTGACGCCGCAGCAACCCTGCCCGGACACAGCAATGTGACGGCAACGGTGCTACCGCCAGGACCGATGGAAAGGAAGCGCCCCATGCGCCACAACACCGACCATATCCGCGCCACCCACGCCGGCTCGCTGCCCCGCACCCCCGAGCTCATCGCCGCGAACGAGGCCAAGGAAGCAGACGGCGTCTCCCCCGAGTTCCTGGATCTGCTGGAAACGTCCGTGGTGGACATCGTCCAGCGCCAGAAGGACCTCGGCATCGGTATCCCCAACGACGGCGAATACGGGCACACGATGTCCAGCTCAGTGGACTACGGCGCGTGGTGGAACTACTCCTTCAGCCGGCTGGGCGGCCTCGAGCCGACAGAGGTGGACCGTTGGGCTGACGCCGCGGTGCACCGCTCCACACCAGGCAACATTGTGCTGACCTCCTTCCCGGACCGGCGCGACCGGCAGAAGTTCAACGAGGCCTACGACGATCCGTCCTCCGGAATCCTGGCGCACCGCAAGAGTGTCACGCAGCCGAAAATTGCCGGCCCGCTGCACTACACCGGGCAGGCCCTCGTGGGCTCGGACATCGCCAACCTCAAAACCGGCCTGGCCGCCGCCGGGCTGACCGACGGCTTCGTCGCCTCCCTCTCTCCCGGTTCCTGCGCCCGCGTCGCCAACGAGTACTACAAGACCGACGAGGAACTCCTGTACGCCTGCGCGGACGCCATGCGGGAGGAGTACAAGGCCATCATCGACGCCGGGCTCACGGTCCAGCTCGACGATCCGTCGCTGGCCGAAAGCTGGGACCAGATCAACCCGGAACCTAGCCTGGCGGACTATCTCAAATTCATCCAGCTCAGGGTTGAAGCCACAAACTGGGCCCTGCGAGACCTTCCCCAGGAGCAGATCCGGCTGCACGTCTGCTGGGGTTCCTGGCACGGCCCGCACACCACGGACATTCCTTTCGCGGACATCATCGGCTCCGTGCTGCAGATCAATGCGGGCGGCTACTCCTTCGAGGCCGCCAACGTCCGCCACGAGCACGAATGGCGCGTCTGGGAGGACACCAAGCTCCCCGACGGAAAAGTCATCATCCCCGGCGTCGTCTCCCATGCCACCAACGTCGTCGAGCACCCCGATCTGGTGGCGGACCGGATCGTACGCTTCGCCACATTGGTGGGCCGGGAAAATGTGATTGCCTCCACAGACTGCGGTCTTGGCGGCCGCGTGCACCCGCAAATCGCCTTTGCCAAGCTGGAATCCCTGGGGGAAGGCGCCCGCCGCGCCACCACCCGGCTCTGGTAACCAGGCGCCGGGAAGAAACGTCATTTCGCAGGGCTTGATAGACTAATAAAGATCGACCAGGAATCGGTCAACACCACATTTTCAAACCACACCGTACTTGGCGTGCCCGGTGCTCGGCGTGCCCGCGTACGGTCTGGCAGCTTCACCAATCCCGCAGGAGACTCAGCAATATATGACAGCCTTGGCCACTGAAAATTCCCGCGAACAGCTTCTGAGCCGCCGCTACGAACCTAGCGTCGCGGCTGTCAACGAGCTGTGCGACACGCTGCAGGCGACCAAAGCTGGCACCAATGTCCCCTATGTGGACCCGATGCACGACGTGGACGAGTGCCGCATCATCAGCCTCTTCTCCAACATCGGAACCGAGGATGAGTCTGGCTTCATCACCGCCGGGGACGAGGAAGCGGCCACCCGCCTGCTCGGCGTCCAGTGGAAGCTTGGCCTGCGCCCTGAGTACGTCATGCCCTGGAACGTCCACCCCTGGTACGTCCCGGGCGAGCCCAACGGCAAGTTCACGCCGGACCAGATTTCCGCAGGTTTGAAGCCGCTGCTGAAGTTCCTCGCCGTCGTGCCCCGCGCCTCAGTGATTGTGGCTCACGGCACCGAGGCCAACCGCCTCGCGAACCTGCTCCTCAAGACCGAGGTGCCCATGATCTGGCGCCGCGGCCTCAAGACCTACAAGGTCCGCTCGCTCAGCGGCCGCGCCTTCGCCGGCACTCCGGCCCGCCAGGAGCAGTACCTCGAAGAGATGGGCACCGTCTACGCGGACGCCATGGCCCGCACCGGTCTGGCCAAGACCAGCTAGCACGCATTAACGACGGCGGGCGCCCACCTTCTGGTGGACGCCTGCCGTCGGACTTTAAGCCGCGCTCCGCGTTGAGGCTAGCGCTTTTCGGCTTCGATGGCTGCTTTGGCGGAGGGGTCCGAGTCCTTGAGGAACTTCTCGATCCGCTCCGGTTCCTCGGCCTCGCCGATCGCCGCGGACGCCCGGCCCAGCGAATACAGGGCACGCAGGAAGCCGCGGTTCGGTTCGTGGTCCCACGGGATGGGCCCGACGCCGCGCCAGCCGTTGCGGCGCAGCGAATCCAGGCCGCGGTGGTAGCCGACACGGGAGTAGGCGTAGGAATCGATGGTCCGGCCCTCTTTCCACGCTTCCTCGGCCAGCACGGCCCAGAGCAGCGAGGAGGTCGGGTGCTTTTCCACCAGGTCCAGGGCTTCCTGGCCCGCATCAAGCGCTGCATAGACTTCCGTCTCGGCAGGCAGGTGCGTGGGCTCGGGACCCATCAGGTTCTTGCGGAACTCGTCCGACATGCCTAGAACGTCTTGCCGGTGGAGCCGAGCTGCTGCGCGGCCTCGACCACGCGGGCCGCGAGGCCGGCCTCGGCGGAGGCGCCCCAGACGCGCGGGTCATACAGCTTCTTGTTGCCGACCTCGCCGTCAATTTTCAGCACGCCGTCGTAGTTGCGGAGCATGTGGTCCACCACGGGGCGCGTGTAGGCGTACTGGGTGTCGGTGTCGATGTTCATCTTGATGACACCGTAGGAGACGGCGTCGGCGATCTCCTTCTCGGAGGAGCCGGAGCCGCCGTGGAACACCAGGTCGAACGGGTTGGCCTTGCCGATCTTGGCGCCCACCTGCTCCTGGATGTCCTTGAGGATCTCCGGGCGGAGCTTGACGCCGCCGGGCTTGTAGACGCCGTGCACGTTGCCGAAGGTCAGCGCCGTGATGTAGCGGCCGTTCTCGCCGGAGCCGAGGGCGTCGATGGTGGCGAGGGCGTCCTCGACCGTGGTGTACAGCTTGTCGTTGATGGCGTTCTCGACGCCGTCTTCCTCGCCGCCGACGGTGCCGATCTCGACCTCGAGGATCATCTTGGCGGCAGCGGTGCGCTCCAGCAGCTCACGGGCGATGCGCAGGTTTTCCTGCAGGGTCTCGGCGGAGCCGTCCCACATGTGGGAGTTGAAGAGCGGGTTGCGGCCGGCCTTCACCTCGGCTTCGGAGGCTGCCAGCAGCGGCAGGACAAAGCCGTCCAGCTTGTCCTTGGGGCAGTGGTCCGTGTGCAGGGCGATGTTGACGCCATAGTTCTTGGCGACTTCGCGGGCAAACGCGGCGAAGCCAAGCGAGCCGGCCACCATGTCCTTGGTGGAGGCGCCGGACCAGTAGGCTGCGCCGCCGGTGGAGACCTGGACGATGCCGTCGGACTCGGCCTCGGCGAAGCCTCGGAGGGCCGCGTTCAGGGTCTGGGAGGACGTGACGTTAACGGCGGGGAACGCGAAGCCACCCGTCTTGGCGCGGTCGATCATCTCGGAGTAGATCTCTGGGGTTGCAATGGGCATGCTGACTCCTAAAGTGAATTTCGTCTGCGGGCTGGGCTCACCCTGGAGTGAACCTCGTCGGCTAGGAACCATCCTAGCCATTCCTGCGCCCGGGCAGTGTCTCCGGTCACTCGCGCCTGTAATACTCGCCCGCGGGTGACCCCGTTCGCCGGGTCAACAGCGCGCACCGGCCGCCCCCTCCCCTACCCCGGGAGCTGGTTGAACACGTGCCGGCGGATCCAGGCATGCATCGCGATGGCGGCGGCCGAGGCGGCGTTGATCGAGCGAGTCGAGCCGAATTGCTCGATCGACAAAGTGTCCACGGCCGCTTCGTGGACCTCGGGGGAAAGTCCCGGGCCCTCCTGGCCGAACACCAGCACGCAGTCCCTGGGCAGTTCGTAGGTTTCCAGCGGGACGGAGTCCGGGAAGATGTCGATGCCGATGATCGCCAGGCCCTCCCCCTGCGCCCACTCCACGAACTCCGCGACGGTCGGGTGATGGCGGACGTGCTGGTACCGGTCGGTGACCATGGCCCCGCGGCGGTTCCACCGGCGTCGACCGATGATGTGGACCTCCTTGGCCAGGAACGCGTTGGCGCTGCGCACGACCGTGCCGATGTTCATGTCGTGCTGCCAGTTTTCGATCGCGATATGGAAATTGTGCCGCTTGGAGTCCAGGTCCGCGACGATCGCCTCGTGCTTCCAGTAGCGGTACTTGTCCACCACGTTGCGGCGGTCCCCGTCCGCCAGCAGGTCCGGGTCCCAGTGATCGCCCTCCGGCAGTTCCCCTTCCCAGGGGCCGACGCCGACCTCCGCCCTGGCCTCCTCCTCGGCCACAGTGCCGGAAAGGGTTTCGCTGGGGATCTCTGGTTCAGTCACGACTCAACATTAGACTGGGACTGGCATCGGCACATTATCGGCGGAGGACAGCATGGCGGAGCAGCAGGCAGACCACAGGGAAGACTCGGACCACGTGCTTTCATCGAAATCCGTGTACCGCAGCGGCCAGGAAATCGAGTGCTGGCTGACCGACATGGACGGTGTCCTGGTGCACGAAAACCAGCCCATCCCGGGCGCTGCCGAACTCATCCAGCGCTGGGTGGACACGTCCAAGCGCTTCCTCGTCCTGACCAACAACTCGATCTTCACGCCCCGGGACCTCGCCGCCAGGCTGAAGAGCTCGGGCCTGGAAATCCCGGAGGAGAACATCTGGACCTCCGCCCTGGCCACCGCACAGTTCCTCAAGGACCAGGTGCGCGGCTCGGATTCCGGCAACCGCGCCTACACGATCGGCGAAGCGGGCCTGACGACGGCGCTGCACGAGGCCGGTTTTATCCTCACCGACCAGGATCCCGACTTCGTGGTGCTCGGCGAGACCCGCACCTACTCCTTTGAAGCCATCACCATGGCCATCCGGCTGATCTTGGGCGGGGCGAGGTTCATCGCCACCAACCCGGACGCGACCGGGCCCTCGAAGGACGGCCCCATGCCTGCCACCGGCGCGATCGCGGCGCTCATCACGAAGGCCACCGGCCGGGAACCCTACATTGTGGGCAAGCCGAACCCGATGATGTTCCGCTCAGCCATGAACCAGATCGACGCGCATTCAGAAACCACGGCCATGATCGGTGACCGGATGGACACCGACATCATCGCGGGGATGGAAGCGGGGCTGCACACGGTGCTGGTGCTCAGCGGTATCACCCACAAGGATGACATCGCCGCCTACCCCTTCCGGCCCAACCAGATCCTGAACTCCGTGGCCGACCTGAAGAACCAGATCTAGGACCCCGCCCTAAACGACGGTTTTCTTGCCTCCGCCGGAGGGCAGCGGAAGGAACTGGTCCTGCAGCTCCTCAATGAGAGGCCGGTAAACGAACGGATTCCAGCCCGGGCTGGCGTGCGCCGGCCGCGCGCCGTCGGTCCGCAGTGAGTCTGCAACGAAGTTGTCCTTGAAGGTCAACGACCACGTGTCACGGGCTGTCTCGTAGTCGACCGTCCGGTCCCGCGGGTTGCCGATAAAGGCCATCCGCGTCCCGCCGAGCTTTCCCGCGAAGCGGGTGGCGTCGAAGTGGTAAATGTAGGCGGACTCGGACTGGATCAGCACGCTGGAGGGCGCAATCGGCGAGAGCTGTTCCAGGGTCTGGTCCACCACCTGTCCCCAGCTGCGCTCGTCCTTGTGCAGCATCCGCTCACCCAGTTCGTAGCCGCCGCGCAGCACCGAGGGGAACCGGAATCCGCTCTCGTAGAGGAACACCACCCCCTCAAACCAGCTCTGGTCCAGCACGTCGTACTTGCTGCACGGGCTGGAGTCCAGCAGGATAAACGCCACCTCAATGCCGTGCAGTTCCCGGAGCCGGGCGGCGACCTGGGTAGCCACCATGCCGCCGAAGCTGTGGCCGTAGAAGTAGAACGTGGTCAGTTGATGCGCCCGCGCGTGCTCGACCACGGCGATCACGATTTCGTCGATGTCGATGCCCACGTTGGAGTATCCGACGGCGGCGAGCTGGCCCCGCTTGTTCAGAGCTCCGCGCAGCGTATTCAGGATCCACAGGGCTTCCTCCCAGCTGGTCTTATAGCCTGGAAAGAGGAACCAGCTGGCGTTGGGAAAGTATCTCTCCGCAGTCTCGTCCGGCACCGTGAGGACTCTATGCACACGGCGTTCGGCCTGCACACGGCGCGTGAACAGCATGTCCGCCGCCAGCACGGAGGCGGCGCCCGTACCGGCCAGAAAGCCCCTCCGGGAGAACCGCTTGAGTTCAGCGGCGTGCCGAAGCACACGGGCGTCGGCCGGGCCGTCCCCGCCCACATCCTCAACTTCAGGCTCACGCGGCACATCTCTACCGTAGCCACCGAGGAACACGGATAAGAAACGACGCCGGATAACAGCTCTGTTACAGCCTGGCCGGGTGGGGCCGCCTAGACCGGTTTCGGTTCCCGGCCCGCTTCGGGGCGGCTGATTTCGAGGCCCGCGTCGCGCCGGACGGTTTCCAGGCCGACTTCGCGGCGGCTGATTTCGAGGCCGATTTCGTTATAGGTCGCGAGCAGCTGCGAGCGTGCCATGTCCGCCGGGTTGTCCAGCAGACCGAACACGGAGTCGCTCGCGGCGAGCAGTTCGGCGTCGGAGAAGACGTTCAGCGGGCGGGTCCCGGAGGTGTCAATGGACGCCGTGAAGTCCGTCGAGAGATCGAGCGACGGCAGCGCGGCGACGGCGGTTTCCAGGTACGGGTTCAGCTCGAGGGACACGCCGGCTGAGCTCGGGAGGGCGCCGGCGGTGTCGACGAGCGCTGCGGCGCCGTCGATGGCGTTGAGGTCGTTGCGGAGGCCAGCCAGCGCCGAGGATTCCACGAAGGCGGCATTGCCGAGATTCACCCGAATGTGGGACGTGATACCCATCCGGCGGACGCGCTGGATCAGCTGCATCAGAGTGGGGCGGGAGTGCTGCGTGAGGCTCCCCCGGACATCGATCCGGAGGACATCAGAGGCGATGTCCAGCTTGGCTTGGGCGTTCAACGAGGTGTCCATAGGTACTCCAAAAAAGGGTGTCTATGGCCGACGGCTCAACCTCGTTCAGCGTATAGGCCGCAGGGGGTGCACACAAGTCATATGGCCCTACCGGTTCGCACGTGACGCTGCCTGTTTAGCCGGCTTCTCTCTGGCCGGGTTCCTCGAAGTGGGTCCGGGACGCGGTGCCGCCCACGGACTGGACCAGGGAGGTGGCGATGTCACGCAGCTTGACGTTCCCGTTGCTGGACGCGTCGGTGAGGATCCTGACTGCTGCCTCCTGGTTGCAGCGGTTCTGCGCCATGACAATCCCGATCGCCATGTCGATCACGGTGCGGGACTCGAGGGTGGCCCGCAGGTTGGTGGCGCTGTCAGTGTGAAGGGAGAAGCGGACGGCGAGCCGGAGCGCCTGTGAGATCTGACGGGTGTAGCCGCGGGCCCGGGCGGCAACGTCGCCGTCGAACTTGCGCGGCGCATCGGAATACAGGTTCAACGCCGCCTGGGCCTCGCCCTGCAGGTGGAACGGCACGGACAGCACCGAACGAAGGCCGTGCGACGCGACGGCGTTGGCATAGTCCGGTCCCCAGCGGTCCTCTTCGAAGAGGTCCGGAACGTAGACTTCGCGTTCTTCCTGCGCCGCCGTCAGGCACGGCCCCTGCGCGAGCCGGTACTGGATTTCGTCCACTTCGCGGGCGGAGTCGCTGCTCCAGCCGATGGTCGCGGCCTTGCGGTCGCGCAACAGGGTGATGCCGCACAGGGCATCGTCGCCGGCGCCGGCTACCTGGTGGGCGGAGAAACGAGCGAGTTCGTTGAGGAAGTCCTCAAAATCGGTGCTGTCCAGAATGAGGTTTTGGATCTGGTCAACGGTGCTGAGGGGTTCAGATTGGAGGATTTCTTCGGGCAGGAGCATGGCGCTTGGTCTCCGGAGGGGTGTGGTGGGTATTCCAAGATGATAATTCACGGTCTATTCACCGTCCACACGCGTCCGCTGAAGGAGGAACTCCTAGCTGAGGCCGAGTTCGTCCTTGCCGAAAGCGAAGAGGTAGGGAACACCGGCCTCTGCCTCGATCTTTTCCTTGGCACCGGTGTCGCGGTCCACGATCACGGCGACGGCGACCACGTTGCCGCCGGCCTTGCGGACGCCCTCGACGGCGGTCAGCGCGGAGCCTCCGGTCGTGGAGGTGTCCTCCAGCACCAGCACCTTGCGGCCCTCGACGGCGGGGCCTTCCACCTGGCGGCCCATCCCGTAGGACTTCTGCGCTTTCCGGACCACAAACGCGTCCACGGGGCGTCCGGCGTCGACGGCGGCGTGCATAACAGCGGTGCCCACCGGGTCGGCACCCATGGTGAGTCCGCCGGCGCACTCAAAGTCGATGCCGGCGTCGTCCAGCAGTGAGAGCATGACCTGGCCGACGAGCTTGGAGGCCTCGTGGTGCAGCGTGATCCGGCGCAGGTCGATGTAGTAGTCGGCCTCGGCGCCGCTGGAGAGGATAACCTTGCCGCGCACGACGGCCAGCTCCTTGATCAGCTCAAGCAGGCGGGCACGGGCGGCAGCAGCGTCAGCTGCAGGGGCACTGTTGGCAGTCATGGGACCCAGTTTAGTGGCTGGCCGGTACCGGTTCCCCCTCCGGCCCGTTGATGTCGGGCAGCCGTCCGAAGGCTCCCGTTCCGGCGCCGGGTCTTTGTCCTCTAGGAACCCTTGCCGGGCAGGAGTGCGATGGAACCATGACGGCAGGAACGGAACCTTCGACCCGCTGGCCCGCGATTCCCAAAGACGTCGGCAGCTTCCGGGTCCGGCCGAACCTCGTGGATTAT
This sequence comes from Pseudarthrobacter sp. MDT1-56, assembly GCF_059383555.1. Lineage (NCBI taxonomy): Bacteria > Bacillati > Actinomycetota > Actinomycetes > Micrococcales > Micrococcaceae > Pseudarthrobacter > Pseudarthrobacter sp. MDT1-56. The sequence goes on along the minus strand of NZ_JBWZCK010000006.1, from coordinate 95,351 downwards.
GACGCAGCCTATGCCGCCTTCTCCTGGGACGAAGCCCGGCATCAACTGTCCGGGCTGCCCGGTGGCCGCGGCGTCAACATCGCCTATGAGGCAGTGGACCGGCACGCCGCCGGGGGGCATGCCGGTCATGAGGCGCTGCGGTTCGTGCGGGCCGACGGCAGCAGCCACTCCCTGAGCTTTGCCGAACTCGCGGAACAAACCGGCCGCTTCGCCGGAGTGCTGCGCAGCCTCGGCGTCGGGCGCGGCGAGCGCGTCTTCTCGCTCACCGGGCGCGGACCGGCGCTGTACATTGCGGTGCTGGGCACGCTGAAGAATGCCAGCGTCTTCTGCCCGCTGTTCTCCGCCTTCGGCCCGGAACCGGTCCGCCAGCGGCTGCAGCTCGGATCCGGCCGTGCCCTGGTCACCACCCGGGCTCTCTACCGCAAGAAAATCGCCCACCTCCGCGACTCGCTCCCGGAACTCCAGCACGTCCTGCTGACCGACGCCGACGGCCGCCCGGAGCCAGGCACGCTGGACCTCGCTGCGCTGATGCGCGCAGCTCCGGCCGACGGCGGGATTGCCGCGACGCAGGCCGAGGACATGGCCCTGCTGCACTTCACGTCCGGAACCACTGGGACCCCAAAGGGCGCCATCCACGTGCACGACGCCGTCACCGCGCACCACGCGACCGGCACCGCCGCCCTGGACCTGCACCCGGAGGACGTGTACTGGTGCACGGCCGACCCCGGCTGGGTCACCGGAACCTCGTACGGCGTGATCGCGCCGTTGACCCACGGCGTGACGACCATCGTGGACGAAGAGGAAATGGACGTGGACCGCTGGTACCGGATCCTCGCCGAACAGCACGTCACCGTCTGGTACACCGCCCCCACGGCGCTGCGGATGCTGATGAAGGCCGGGGCGGACCGCGCCCGGGGCCATGACCTGTCCGCGCTGCGCTTCGTCGCCAGCGTCGGGGAACCGCTCAACCCCGAGGTCGTCGTCTGGGGCAAGGAAGCCTTCGGCCAGCCCGTGCACGACAACTGGTGGCAGACCGAAACCGGCGGCATCATGATCTCCAACTTCGCCGCCACCGAGATCCGCCCCGGTTCGATGGGCCGGCCGCTGCCCGGCGTCGAGGCGGGCATCGTGGCCCGGGATGCCCAGGACAAGCCGGTCGTCCGCGACGGCGAGGCGGTCCTCGTGACGGCACCGGACGCCGTCGGTGAACTGGCCCTGCGGCCGGGCTGGCCGTCGATGTTCCGCGGCTACCTGCATGAGGAGGAACGCTACCGCCGCTGCTTCGTGGGCGGCTGGTACCTCACCGGCGACCTCGCCAGGCGCGACGCCGACGGCTACTACTGGTTCGTCGGACGCGGCGACGACGTCATCAAGTCCTCCGGGCACCTGATCGGCCCGTTCGAGGTGGAGAGCTCGCTGATGGAACATGAGGCCGTGGCCGAGGCCGGGGTGATCGGGGTTCCCGACCCGGTCGCCGGCGAGGTGGTCAAAGCGTTCGTTGAACTGCGGCCCGGCTGGGAGCCCTCCGAGGAACTGCAGCTGGACATCATCGGCTTCGCCCGCAAACGGCTCGGCCCGGCGGTGGCCCCCCGGCTGCTGGACTTCACCACGGCCCTGCCCCGGACCCGCAGCGGCAAGATCCTCCGGCGCCTGCTCAAGGCCCGCGAACTCGGGCTCCCGGAGGGCGATACCTCCACAATCGAGACCCCGGCCGGTCCGCCGGAACCGGACGGACAACAGCCGGGCGGACACCCGCCGGAGCCACGGCCATGACCCGGCCCCTGGACCCGCCCGGCAGCCGCCTGGACCCCGCGCACGGGCGGCACCTGCTGCTGCAGATGCTCCGCGTCCGCCGGCTTGAGGAAAAATGCGTCGAGCTGTACAGCGCCGCCAAGATCCGCGGCTTCCTGCACGTCTACATCGGTGAGGAAGCCGTCGCGGTGGGGGTGCTGGAATCCCTAGCCCCGGAGGACGCCGTCGTCGCCACCTACCGGGAGCACGGCCACGCCCTCCTGCGCGGGGTCCCCGCGGGGGCGATCCTCGCCGAGATGTACGGCTACGTGGAGGGCTGCTGCCGCGGCCGCGGCGGGTCCATGCATTTGTTCGACGCCGCCACCCGCTTCTTCGGCGGGAACGCGATCGTCGCCGGGGGGCTGCCGCTCGCCGTCGGGCTGGCCCTCGCGGACAAGATGGCCGGGCGCTCCCGCGTGACCGTGTGCTTCTTCGGCGAAGGCGCTGTCGCCGAAGGGGAATTCCACGAAAGCCTCAATCTCGCCGCGCTGTGGCAGCTGCCCGTGCTGTTCTGCTGCGAGAACAACCTTTACGCCATGGGCACTGCGCTGGGCCGCTCGGAGTCACAGACGGACATCGCGCTCAAGGCGGCCGCCTACGAGATCTCGGCGTGGGCGGTGGACGGCATGGACGTCCTGGCCGTCGAGAAAACGGCCCGGCGCGCGGTGGACGCCGTCCGTTCCGGCGGCGGACCGCATTTCCTGGAACTGCGCACCTACCGTTTCCGGGCGCACTCGATGTTCGACCCGGAACGCTACCGCGACAAAGCCGAAGTCGCCCGCTGGCTCGAACGTGACCCGATCAGCCTGCTGCGCGCCACGATGGAGGCCGCAGGCCAGCTCTCCGCGCAGGACTGGGAACAGCTCGAGGCTGACGCCGACACGGAGGTCGCCGCCGCCGTCGAATTCGCCGAAGCCGGAACGCCCGAACCGGTGCAGGACCTCACCCGCTTCGTGTACAGCGAACGTGGCGCCGGACCGACAACCGGCACCGGCGAAGGGCTTGAGCCATGAAATCCAGCTACCGCGAGGCACTCCGGGCCGGCATCCGCGATGCCATGCTCCGCGACGAGCGGGTTTTCCTGATGGGTGAGGACGTCGGGGCGTACGGCGGATCCTTCGCGGTGAGCTTGGGCCTGCTGGAGGAATTCGGGCCCGGGCGGATCCGCGATACGCCGCTCTCGGAGTCCGGCTTTGTCGGAGCGGGAATCGGGGCGGCGCTCGGCGGAATGCGCCCGATCGTGGAAATCATGACCGTCAATTTCAGCCTGCTCGCGCTGGACCAGATCGTGAACAACGCCGCCTCACTGCTGCACATGTCCGGCGGGCAGTTCAACGTCCCCATCGTGATCCGGATGACCACGGGCGCCGGCCGCCAGCTCGGGGCACAGCATTCGCACAGCCTGGAGGGCTGGTACGCGCACATCCCCGGGCTGCGCATCCTCGCCCCCGCCACGCTCGCCGACGCCCGCGGCATGCTGTGGACCGCGCTGGAGGATCCCGACCCGGTGCTGATCTTCGAGCACGGCTCGCTCTACAACGTGACCGGGGAGCTCGACGACGCCGCCGGCCCGGTGGACATCGACACCGCCGTGGTCCGGCGCCCCGGGGACGACTTGTCGCTGATCACCTACGGCGGAACCCTTCCGGCAGTGCTCGGCGCCGCAGGACAGCTCGCGGACGAGGGCATCGACGCGGAGGTGCTGGACCTGCGCACGCTGCGGCCGCTCGACGAGGCCGCCATCCTCGCCTCGGTGCGCAGGACCCACCGGGCGGTGGTCGTGGATGAGGGGTGGCGCAGCGGAAGCATCTCCGCCGAGATCAGCGCCCGGATCACCGAGCACGCGTTCTACGAGCTGGACGCCCCGGTGGGACGGGTCTGCAGCGCCGAAGTGCCGATCCCTTACTCCAAGCACCTGGAGATGGCCGCCCTGCCATCCGTCGAGCGGATTGTGGCCGCAGCCAAGGAGGCGATCGCGGCCAGTGGGTGACTTCCTGATGCCGTCCCTCGGGGCTGACATGGAGCACGGCAAGATCGTCGAATGGCTGGTCAAGCCCGGGGACTATGTGCGCCGCGGGGACCTTGTGGCGGTGGTGGACACCGACAAGACGGTCATGGATGTGGAGTCCTTCCAGGAGGGGGTCGTCGCCGAACTGCTCGTGGGCCTCGGCGAAACCGTACCGGTGGGCACCCCGCTGGCCAGGATCACACAGACCCCGGCCGAGGTGGGGGCTCCCCGCCAGGAGGCGCCCGCACCTCCGGTCCGGGGCGCGGCCGCGAAGGCCGCGGAAGCTCCACCGATCGCGCCACCGATCGCTCCTCCGGTGCGGCATCTGGCACACCGGCTGGGCGTGGACACAGCCAGGATCCACGGCACCGGCAAGGGCGGCGCCATCACCCGGGCCGATGTGGAGCACGCCGTGGCGGCCAGTCCGTCCGGGGCACGGGTCCGTTCCTCGCCGCGGGCCAGGCGTCTCGCCGCCGAACTCGGCGTCGAGCTTTCCGCCGTCAGCGGCACCGGACCGGAGGGGGCCGTGACCGTGGCGGACGTTCAGCACGCCGCGGCCAGCCACCCGGCGGCCGCACCGCCTGGCGTGGCCGTGCCGGTGGCCGGGGCGCCGGCCGCGGGGACACCGGTTTCCGGGAAACCTTTGGAGGCCCGCGAGCGCGTGGCCAGCCTGCGCCGCGCCGTCGGGGCCCTGATGTCGCGCTCGAAGAAGACCATCCCGCACTACTACCTGAGCACCACCCTGGACCTGCGCGCCGCCGTCGACTGGATGCAGTCCGTCAATGCCCAGCGGCCGGTCGCGGCCCGGCTGGTCCCCTCCGCGCTGCTGCTCAAGGCCGCCGCGCTCGCGGCCAAGGACGTCCCGGAGATGAACGGGTTCTACGACGACGACGGCGGTTTCCGGCCCAGCGCGTCCGTGCACCTCGGTGTTGCCGTCGCCCTGCGCCAGGGCGGCCTGGTGGCCCCGGCCATCCACGACGCGGACACCCTGCCGGTCGACGTGCTGATGGAGCAGCTGCGGGACCTCGTCAGCCGCGCCCGGGCCGGACGGCTGCAACGCGCCGAAATGGCGGATCCCACCATCACCGTGACGAACCTGGGGGACCTCGGGGTGGAGAGTGTCTTCGGTGTTATCTATCCCCCGCAGGTCGCGATGGTCGGCTTCGGCCGGGTCCTGGAACAACCGTGGGCGCAGAACGGGATGCTCGGCGTCCGGCCCGCTGTCACCGCCACCCTTTCCGCCGACCACCGGGTCAGCGACGGACTCCGCGGGGGCCGCTACCTGGCACGGATCGACGAGCTGCTGCAGACACCGGAGGAACTGTGAAACGGGACGAACCATGAACGAACAGGACGCCCGGGCGGCGGTGCAGGCGGCTATCGGCAAGGTGGCGCCGGACGTGGACCTGGCCGAGGTGGACGAGGACGCCCGGCTCCGGCAGGACCTCGAACTCGATTCGCTGGATTTCCTCCGGCTGGTCGAAACGATCGACACGGCCACCGGCGTGGACATCCCGGAGCGGGACTACCCGGCGGTGGCCACGGTGAAGGGACTGATCGGCTACCTCGAGGCCCACGGCTAGGCTGGTGTTCTACCCGCCGGAACGCCCCGCACCGACCGCGTAGTGGAGCTCGACCAATCCGGCGTCGTAGGTCGTCGCGCTCCGCAGGCTCAGCAGGGTCGGGTCCTGGCGGGCCGGGACCACGCTACGGCCTGCGCCGATCGCGACTGGCATCACAACGAGCCGCACGGCGTCGACTTCGCCGGCCGCGAAGAACGCCTCGCTCAAGGTCAGGCTGCCCCACAGCACAATGGTGCCCTCGACCTCGAGCTTGATCCGGCGGATCGCCTCGACCGCGTCTCCGGATTCGATGGTTGCCGCAGGCAGGTCACCCCACGGCGCGTTCTTGAGGCTGCGGGAAAAGACGATGCGGCGCAGACCGTTCAGTGCCGGGGCAATGATTTCCCCGTCGGAGGCCGGCGTAGGCCAGAATTCCACGAACATGCGGTAGGTGGAGGCGCCGAGCACCATGGCGTCCACGGTGTCGAGCCAGGCCAGCTGGCTGCGGTCGAATTCTGTGGTGCCCCCTTCGAGCATCTGGTAGGCGTTGAATTCGTTGTTGGTGTTGGCCGCGAACCCATCGGCGGTCACGAATTCCTGGACAACCAGTTGTCCCATGATCGGCCCCTCTTCCCAGTTACCGGCGCTGCGGGGCGCGCCGGGCGAACGCGGGGGCGTGTTCCGGCCGCGGCCCGAAAGCCACGAACCGCGGAACCACCTTGCCGACGGCCGGGAGGTGCCTCGCCACGAACAGCAGGACGGCCGGCGCCCCTGCCCGCGTTCCGGTCATGATCGGCTCAAACAGCAGACGGTGCATCACCCGCTGCACAGTCTGCACGACGACGGTGGGTGTCCGCCGCCGTCGTTCAACTTTCGCCAGGTCCCCGCGGGAGACCCGGCCCCGGAGCAGCGCCGGGGCCAGGCAGTCCGCGGCGGCCACGGCGTCCTGGATAGCCAGGTTGATCCCGACCCCGCCGGCCGGTGACATCGCATGGGCGGCGTCTCCAATGCAGAGCAGACCGTTGATGTGCCAGTGGCGCAGCCGGTCAAGGCGCACGTCCAGCCAGTGCAGATCCTCCAGCGAGGCGATCGCGTCCACGCGGTCGGCGAGATCGGGGCGGAGCCCCACGATCCGGCGCCGGAAGCCCTCAACGCCCTCGGCGCGGATCCGGGCGTCGGTGCCCTTCGGCGCGAGGTATCCCATTTGGAAATAGTCGGTGCGGTTGAGCGCCAGCAGTGCCTCGCCGCGGCCGAAGGCAGGCACGATTCCCGCGATCTCGCCGCGCTCGGAGGCGAGCCGCGGCAGACGGAACCACCAGGTGTCGAACGGCACCGGATACTCCTTCGGGGCCAGCCCTGCCGCGGCGCGCAGCGCGGAATGGCGCCCGTCCGTCGCAACCACCACGTCCGCCCCGAGATCGCCCGCGGCCCCGTCCGCGGTCCGGTAGCGGACGCCCGTGACCCGGCCGCCGTTTCGGACCAGCGAGGTGGCCTTGTGGCCCATCCGCAGGCTGAAGGACGGTTCCTGGGCGGCGGCGTCGGCCAGGAAATTCAGGAAGTCCCATTGCGGCATCATGGCCACGTAGTTGTAGGGCGGCGGCAGCGAATCGAAGTTGCCCATGGTCACGGGCGGACCTCCGGGCACCGGGAAGGCGACGTTGCTCAGCCGGCTTTGCGGGAGCCGGCGGAACTCCTCGCCCAGGCCCAGCTCATCGATCAGCCGGATGGTGGACGCATGGACGGTGTCGCCGCGGAAGTCCCGGAAGAAATCGTTGTGCTTCTCCAGTACCGTGACCTGCACCCCGGCCCGCGCCAGCAGCAGACCCAGCATCATCCCGGCCGGACCGCCGCCGACCACCACACACCCGGTCTTCTCCATGGCCATACGCTACGCCTGCCCGGGGTGCCGCGGGAGGGGTTTTCGCGGCGGTTTCGGGCGTGCGCCGCGGTTTCGGACCCGCGCGGCGGAGATCCGCGTAGCGCCGGTCCGAAAGCGTAGCGCCACCCGAAATCCGCAGCGCCGGCCCGACGGACATAGTTGAGCGCGGTTGACACTGCTGACTAGGCTTTGAGTCATGCGTGAACTCCAGGCGAAGATCATCGACGAAATGGGCGTGCAGCCCCGGATTGACCCCGCCGGGGAGGTGCGCAAACGCGTCACGTTCCTCAAGGACTATCTCACGGCGACCCACACCAAGGGATTCGTCCTCGGCATCTCCGGCGGGCTGGACTCCTCCCTCGCCGGCCGGCTGGCCCAGCTTGCCGTCGAAGAGCTCACGGCCGAAGGTGTGGAGGCCAACTTCGTCGCCGTCCGCCTTCCCTATGGCGTGCAGCACGACGAGCACGACGCCCAGGCCGCCCTGGACTTCATCCAGGCCAAGACCGAGTGGACGTTCAACATCTCGGCGGCCGTGGATGGCTTCGAGGACGAATTCGAGAAGACGGTGGGCAACGGGATCTCCGACTTCCACAAGGGCAACACCAAGGCCCGCACCCGCATGATCGCGCAGTACGCCCTCGCCGGCGAGCACAATTACCTGGTCATCGGCACGGACCACGGCGCGGAATCAGTCACCGGCTTCTTCACCAAGTACGGTGACGGCGGCGCGGACATCCTGCCGCTGTTCGGACTGAATAAGCGCCAGAACCGTGCCCTGCTCGCTGAGCTGGGCGCCCCGGCCCGGATCTGGGAGAAGGTCCCCACGGCCGACCTCCTCGACGGCCAGCCCGGCCGCACCGACGAGGACGAACTGGGCCTCAGCTACGACACGATCGATGACTACCTCGAGGGCCGCGACATCCCCGTGGCCGCAGCCGAGCTGATCGAACAGAAATACCTCCGCACCCGGCACAAACGCACCGTCCCGGTCACCATCTTCGACACCTGGTGGAAGTAACCGGCCCCGGGATTTAGGCCGTCGGGAGCCGGCGCCGCCGGTCTCGGCACCAGCCAGGCGCCTACGTGGCGCCCTGCAGCAACGTGGAGATCCGGTGGGCCTCATCCATCAGGAGGCGCCCGAGCATCTCTTGCCGTTCGCCTTTGAAGCGCGGCTCGATGCCCGTCAGTGACAGCGCCCAGGCCGGGCGCCCGCGCTGGTCGAAGACGGCCGCCCCCATCCCCCAGCTGCCTTCCAGCACGAGCCCCGGATTCACCGAGTAGCCGGCCTGCCGCGTCGCAGCAAGGTTGGCGCGGACCAGCGGCTCGGTGTGGGCTGCGGCGAAACTGCCTGCGTGCGCGGGCCAGTCCGCCAGCAGTTCCTCCTGCTCCGCCTCGGGCAGGAACGCCATGATGGCGGTCCCGGCGGAAGCGACCCCGAGCGGGAAGCGGACGCCCTCGTGCAGCACGAACGACCGCACCGGAAAGCTGCCCTCCTCCCGGAGCAGGCACACCGTTTCGGCGCCGCGCCGGATGGAGAAGAAGGCACTTTCTCCGGTCGCCTCGGCTAGCCGGCGGAGGCTGGGCCGGGCGATGTCCTCCAGCGGAAACCGCGCCGAGGCCACCGAACCCATCAGCAGGATCTCCGGACCCAGCACCCAGTTGCCGCTGACCGGATCCTGGTCCAGCAGTCCCTCGGAGGCCAACGAGGAGAGCAGCCGGTGCACGGTGGGGCGGGTGAGCCCGGATTCCCTGACGAGTTCCACGAGCGGGGAGCCCTCCGGCTTCCGTCCGACAATACGCAGCAGCGACGCGACACGGCTGACAACCTGCGCGCCCTGGACCGGTGGTGACGTCATATTTCCTTGAACCTCGACTTTAATCGACCCAAACCATCCACATTGTGGATAGTCCTCAGCCTACCGTCCACACTGTAAAAACGGCACCATTGAAACCAAAACATCCCATTGACAGCCCACATTTCGGCCCCGTAGGCTCCAACAGCAGAGGAACAGTCCACAAAGTGGATTGCATCAAGAGCTCAATGAGGAGATGCGATGTCAAAGCTGAAATCCGGAGCGGCCGCCGCGCTGCAGGACGTACTGCGGGACGGCATGACGCTCGCCGTCGGAGGCTTTGGCCTCAGCGGCATCCCGGCAGACCTGATCGAGGCGGTGCGCGATTCGGGCGTCAAAGACCTCACCGTGGTGTCCAACAACATGGGCGTGGACGGCAAGGGCCTCGGCGTGCTGATTGAAGCCGGCCAGGTCCGCAAGGTCATCGCCTCCTACGTGGGCGAGAACAAGCTCTTCGCCGAGCAGTACCTCGCCGGCAAGCTGGAGGTGGAGTTCACCCCGCAAGGCACCCTGGCCGAGCGCCTCCGCGCCGGCGGCGCCGGCATCCCGGCCTTCTACACCAAGACCGGCGTCGGGACCCTCGTCGCTGAAGGCAAACCGCTCGCGGAGTTCGACGGCGAGACGTTCGTCCAGGAACGTGCCATCAAGGCCGACGTCGCCCTGGTGCACGCCCACACCGCCGATACCGACGGCAACCTGATCTACCGCTACACCGCACAGAACTTCAACCCCGTGGTCGCCGCGGCCGGCGCCGTGACCGTCGCGGAGGCCGAGGTGATCGTGGAGCCCGGTCAACTGGACCCCAACCACATCATCACCCCCGGGGTTTTCGTCCAGCGCCTGGTCCAGGCCAGCAACCGGGTCAAGGACATCGAACAGCGTACCGTCCGCCCCCGCGCCGAAGCCTCCGAATCAGCCGACGCCACGTCCGTTCCGGCCTGAGCGCCGCCCCTACTTTCTTCAGGAGAATCATCATGGCTTGGACCCGGAATGAAATGGCTGCCATCGCGGCCGAAGAACTCAACGACGGCGACTACGTCAACCTCGGCATCGGCATCCCCACGCTGGTCGCCAACAACCTGCGCGAGGGCGTCCGCGTCGTGCTGCAGAGCGAGAACGGCCTGCTCGGCATGGGGCCCTTCCCCTACGAGGGCGAGGAGGACGCGGACCTCATCAACGCCGGCAAGCAGACTGTCACGGTCCTGCCCGGCGGCAGCATCTTCGACTCCGCCGCCTCCTTCGGCATGATCCGCGGCGGGCACGTCAAGGTCGCCATCCTCGGCGCCATGCAGGTCTCCGGCGACGGCGACCTCGCCAACTGGACCATCCCTGGCAAGATGGTGAAGGGCATGGGCGGCGCCATGGACCTCGTCGCCGGCACCCCGCGCGTGGTGGTCCTCACCGAGCACAACGCCAAGGACGGCACCGCCAAGATCGTCAAGGAATGCACCCTCCCCCTCACCGGGCTGAGCTGCGTGGACCGCATTATCAGCGACCTTGCGGTGTTTGACCTTGTGAAGAATGAACAAGTTGCAGGCGGCGGCCGGCAGCTCACGCTGACCCGGCTCGCCCCGGGCGTCACCGTGGAGGAACTCCGCGGGAAAACCGAAGCCCACTTCGACATCGCACCATCCCTCGACGCAACACCCACCCTTGAAGGAGCCACAGCATGAGCCTGCGCGAACAGTTCGGCAAAGACATCCTGCTGACCGGCTGGGGCCACAGCCGCTTTGGCAAACTCACGGACGAGACCCTCGAATCCCTGATCGTCCAGGTCGCCACGGAGGCCATCGGCAACGCCGGGATCGAGCCGGGCCAGATCGACGAAATCTACCTCGGCCAGTTCAACTCCGGCATGATGCCGCTGGCGTTCCCGTCCTCGCTGGCCCTGCAGGTCTCGGAGCAACTGGCCAACGTCCCCTCCACCCGGGTCGAGAACGCCTGCGCCTCCGGATCGGCCGCCTTCCAGCAGGGCACCAAGTCGCTGCTGGCCGGAACCGCGAAGACCGTTCTGGTGATCGGCGCCGAAAAGATGACGCACGCCGGGGCCGACGTCGTCGGGGCGGCACTGCTCGGCGCCGACTACGACATGGCCGGCACGGCTTCCAGCACCGGCTTCACCGGGCTCTTTGCCGAGGTCGCCAAGCACTACGAGAAGCGCTACGGACCGGTATCGGACGTGCTGGGCACCATCGCCGCGAAGAACCACCGCAACGGCGTCGACAACCCCTACGCCCAGCTCCGCAAGGACCTCGGCGAGGAGTTCTGCCGCACCGTCTCGGACAAAAACCCGATGGTCGCCGACCCGCTGCGCCGCACCGACTGCTCGCCCGTGTCCGACGGCGCCGCCGCCGTTGTGCTGAGCCTTGCCCCCACCGGCGGGGCCACAGCCCCGGTCCGGCTCGCCGGTTTCGGGCACGCGAATGATTTCTTCCCCACCGAGCGCCGCGACCCCACGGCCTTCAACGCGACACGGGTCTCCTGGCAGCGCGCCCTGGGGATGGCCGGCGTCGGGCTCGAGAGCCTCGACTTCGCCGAGGTGCACGACTGCTTCACCATCGCCGAGCTGCTGATGTACGAGGCCATGGGACTGACCGAACCGGGGCAGGGCGCCCGTGCTGTCGAGGAAGGCTGGGTCTTCAAGGACGGCAAGCTGCCCATCAACGTCTCCGGCGGACTCAAGGCCAAGGGCCACCCCGTGGGCGCCACCGGCGTCTCGCAGCACGTCATCGCCGCGATGCAGCTCACCGGCACCGCCGGCGGCATGCAGCTGCCCACGGCCCGCCGCGCTGCCGTGCAGAACATGGGCGGCGTTGGCATCGCCAACTACGTCAGCGTCCTCGAAGCCCTCTAGCAGGACCAACGCGGGGTCAGGTACGGTCCATTGACGCATCGGGAACGGACCGTCCCTGACCCCGCGCTGGCAGTGGTGCGGGCCATCGAGGGAGGGAGGCCGCACGGAGGAGCGGGCAATGGTCACCACTGTCTTTGATGCCGCGATTCCCATAGGATTTCAGCGGGCCACATGCATTTTCCGGCGACGGCCGGACCACAAGGAGGTGGCGGATGCCGACGGGACCACCCAGTGCATCAAGCAAGTTCCGCGCGCCCGAGCCGGTTGGCCAGTGGGTCCACCGCACGCGGCTGACCGATATGCTCCACTCGGACCGGAAACGGCGGCTTGCGTTGATCCACGCCCCGGCCGGTTTCGGCAAATCGACCCTTGCTGCCCAATGGATGGAAAGCCTCGCGTCCCAGGGCCTCGTCACCGTCTGGTTGTCCTTGGACCGGGACGACAACAACACCATCTGGTTCCTTTCCCACCTGCTCCAGGCAATCCGCAAAGCCAGGCCGGGGTTCGAGGAGGAACTACAGCAGTTGCTGGAGGAGCGGCCCGCCGACGCCGAACAGTACGTGGTCCCCGCCCTGATCAACGCCATCGACGAGGGCGGCCAGGACATCGTCATCACCCTGGATGACTGGCACCTGGTCACGGAGCCCAGAACCAGGGCCGTCGTCGAACGGCTGCTGGATGCCGGCGGCTCCCATCTGTCCTTCATCATCACCAGCCGCAACCGCTCGGGCCTGCCGCTGGGCCGGCTTATGGTGCGGGACCAGCTACTCGAGGTGGACGCCGTCGCGCTGAGGTTCGATGAAACGGAATCCCAGGACTTCCTCGTCGGCATCAACCGGCTCGATCTGGACGCGGGAGACCTGGCCAGCCTCCACCGGACGACCGAGGGCTGGATCGCTGCGCTGCAGCTGGTCTCCTTGTCCCTCAGGGACCACCGGGAGGCTTCAGAGCTGATCGAACGGCTCTCGGGCCGGCACGCCTCCATTGGGGAATATCTGGCCGAAAACGTCCTCGACACCCTCGATCCCGAAACGCTGGATTTCCTCCTGATGACGTCGGTTCCGGAACGGCTGTGCGCGGGACTGGCGTCCGCCCTCTCGGGCGTGGAACTGGGCCAGGCCATGCTGGAGAAGACCCAGGCACAGGATCTTTTCCTGCAGCCCCTTGACGAGGACGGCACGTGGTACCGCTATCACCACCTGTTTGAGGATTACCTGCGCCGCCGCCTGGAGCGCGATTACCCGGGCCGGACCAAAGAACTGAACCTGACCGCTGCCCGCTGGTATTCGGAAAACGGATTCCCCAGCGACGCCGTGGACCATGCCCTCGCCGCCGGGGACGTTGAGCTTGCGGTGGAAATCGTGGAATTCCGCGCAATGTGGCTGGTGGAACACTCCAGCATGTCGACCCTGTTGGCTCTCGTCGGCAAGATCCCGGCTGACCATGTGGCCGGGCAGGCCCGGCTCCAGACGGCGATAGCGTGGGCCCATACACTGCTCCACCAATCTTCAGCGGCGCAAAGTGCCCTGGACCGGGCCGAAGCCGTGATGCCCGCGGATGCGACCCTGACCGAACACGACCGCTTTGAACTGGGCGTCGAAGGGCTCGTTGTTCAGAGCTGCATCGACATGTACAGCGACAGAGTGAATCACGTGGAGGAACTGGACGAAAAATGCTTCGCCCAGGCGGATCTGCTCCGGCCCTGGATCGTCTCAGTGGCGGCGAACGTCTCAACGTTTAAGAAGATCCACGACGGCGAGTACCCTCTCGCTTTGGAACAACAGCGCTGGGCCGCGAAGTTTCACGGCCTCACTTCGGGGCCCTTCAGTGGCGTGTACGGGCAGTGTTTCGCGGGGCTTGCCGCCTACGCCCTGCTCGATCTGGACAGCGTGGACCAGCATTTCACGGCGGCGGTGGAACTCGGCCGGAGTAAGGCGGGGCGGTACTCGCATGCGGCGCGGCTGGCCGGAGCGATGATGGGCCAGCTCCTTTATGAACGCGGCGAACTCGACAAGGCCGAGAAGTTACTGGAAGAAACCCGCGAGCTGGGTTCCGAAGGCGGGGTGGTGGACTTCATGTTGTCCACGTACGCCACGCTGGCAAGAATCAAAGCTCTCCGGGGGGACACCCCGCGGGCCCGGGAAATACTCGACGAAGGCGATCTGGTGGCCGACAGCCTCGGCCTGGACCGGCTCAAACTGGTCATGAATCTGGAACGCGTGCAGTTGGGAATCAGTCCCCGGGCCATCCACGCCGAACCCCAGGGTGACGTACTGGGAGCGGCAGCTGCCCAGGAAGCGGCGGACAGCACCGGACCGCGGCTGGAAGGGCTGGCCGAGACCAAGCACCAGATCCAGCTGGCCACGCTGTTGCGGTCCGCCATTGCTGGCTCCGGGCAGGAGGGCACGGACTCCCCCGGCAAACCGGACACAGTGGAAGGCGCCCGCCGCTTGCTCCCCCGGGCAGCAGCCTATTTGGGGCCGAGGGCGGAACTTAACGCCCGTATCCTGCTGGCAGCCGCGCTTGAACAGGCGGGGAACCGCGCGGAAGCCGAAACGACGCTGTGGCCGGCCCTGGAGACGTGTTCCCGGCTGGGCCTGGTCCGGCCCGTGCTCGATGGCGGGCCGGGCTGCCTCGAGCTGGTGCGCGCGATTTCGGCCAGGCTACGGCGCGAGCCCGCCCCGGAGGGGGCCAGCCACGAGTTACCGCGCTTCCTCAGTGTCCTCATCCGGCTCGATGCCCAGGCCAGGACCAACCGCGATGCCGGGTGGTCTGCAGAGGCGGTCACTCCCACCACCGGCCCCGGCACCCCGTCCGTTCCGGAGCCGGGCTTGTCACAACGCGAACAAATGATCCTGCGCCTGGTCGAGAAGGAACGGTCGAACCGCGAGATCGCCCAGGAGCTGCATCTGGGCATCGACACAGTCAAGTGGTACCTCAAGAGCCTGTTCAACACTCTCGGCGTCAGTGATCGAAGGGCCTGTGTGAGAGAGGCCCGACGCCGGCACCTGCTGCCGTCGAAGTGACCAGGGGCAGTTACCCCAGGGTTTCCAGCCTGGCTAGGACGGCCTCCGGCGAAGCGGCGCTGGGGATCTCGCCCAGGTAGAAGTCCCCGGCGGGGAGTTCCACGTCCGGCTCCAGCCAGAACCCTGCAGGAATATAGACGCCAACCGCAGCGTCGCCCTGCAGGCGAGCCTGGTCGTCGTCGAGCTGCCCCAGCGTCCAACGGTAGTTGCCGGCCAGATTGGCAATCGGGGTGTAGGCCTCCAGCGGCACGTGCACGCCGCTGGAGGCGCCGGCCGGAGTCCGGTTGTCCAGTAAGAGTCCTGCGATGGGCAGCCCCGCGAACGCCCGCAGCCAGTCGCTGACGTACATGGAGGCGTTCTCGGCATTGTCGGCGTCGAGGTCGCTGGCGTCGTCCGCGCCGGAGAAATGGTGCGTTCCCGTGAGCCAGGCCATCGGCGACGGGAATCGCAGCACCACAGGCTGGCGGGCTGTCTTGGCGAACACGGTAACGAAGTCCAGCACCGCCCGGTTGAGGTCATCCTCAGCCAGCAAAGTCTTCAGCGCGAAACCTGTCCGGGCCCTGGCCGCCATGGCGGTCTCGAGCGCGCTGTTGCCGGCGGTCAAATGGCCGTACAGCCGGTGCAGGTCCAGGAGCGCCACGTCCGGGCGGAGCAGCCCCTGGGCCTGGGCGAAGAAAGCCGCGTAGGCGGTGGCGTTGTCCCAGGGGACGGGCCGGCCCCGCAGGATCACGGAAGCTGCGTACTCGTGGTGGTCGAGTACCACTGCTTTCGGCCGCCCCGACGGAGGGGAGGCAACAACGTTGACGAGGGTGGTGGCAGTGGAAGTGGGCATGACGTCTTTCTCCAAACTTTTAGCTGATAGAGGCCTTCAGCGCCGCACTGTCCGGGAGTGGGAGGATGCGGCGCTGAAGGCTTCTTGAGTTGCTGCGTCCCGGAGCGGGATGAGCCGTAGCGGGCTAGGACTTGCGGTGGACTACTTCCCCGTGCTTGAGTTCGAGCTCGCGGATTCGGTCCTCCAGCGCGCTGATCTTGACTTCCCTGCGGTCCGGAAGCATGATCAGCGGCAGCTTGTCGATGGTCGCTTTGACCCGTTCCGGCCCGTTGTTGGTGAAGTGGGTGGCGGTCAGCTCCTCCGTATCGTCGCCCCATGACCCGTAGTAGAGCAGGTCCTTCGGGGGCTCGGCTTTCACGTAGCCCTCAAGGAACTCCTTGTACGGCTTGCCGCGGGCGATCCGGGCCTGCCGTGAGTCGTGGCGCAACTGGGTGGTTGCCTCCTGGTCCACCACGAACGTCTCGGGGTCCCAGACGACGCCATAGATGCTGGTAGCGACCTTCCGCGAAATACGGCCGAGCTCCAGGTCCTTGGCCACCGCTTCCGGATCCCGTTCCAGGACGTCGCCGTACCCGCCGCCGGAGCCCTGGGCGATCATGTACATCTCGCCGTCCTTGGCGACGTCGAACTGCAGCCCCATATGGGAAGTGGTGTATTTACCGCCCTCGTAGGGCTGCTCGTTCATGATCCGTTCCATGGACAAATCGAACTTGCTGGAATCCTTGCGGATGACGTCGTAGATGTTGATGCCCTTGACCATGGCCAGCGGCGTCGTGCTGCAGCCGTAGCCGCCGAACATTCCGGTGACGGACGAGAACTTGGATCCCGAGGTAACGGTCATGAATCCCCACATCGGCGTTCCCTCGGCGGCAACGATCATCTCGTAGCCCATGCCGCCGCTGTTCTTGCCGAAGCCCTGGTTGTCACGGACGATCCGCTTGCTGACCAGCTGCATAAAAGGAACTTCCTCTTCCATGACTTCCTGTTCAGCAGTGTCGGCCATGGCACAGAACAACGGTGAGACGGCGTCTTCACCGTCGCGGAATGCCTTGGCACCGCCGCCCATGCCGTTGAGGTCGGCACACAGGTTTCCTACCTGGTCGCCGTGCTGGGTCAGCCCTCCCCACAGGAAGGTGTTGATCTGGTTGAACCACGGAGCCAGGACATTGGAGAACTTCTCCGGGTTGGAGAACTGCATCTTGGCAAAGGCGGTCTGCAGGGCTGAGAATCCACGGAACGACGCCTGCAGCGATTGCCCCATGGGCGCATCGTAACCAGCGTCGGCCCACGTGTGTTCGTCCGAGATGATGTCGATGGGCGACATCGCCGAAGTGCAGCGGGGCAGGTCAGGCCACCAGAACGCCAGGATCGCCTGCATCATCATCGACTTGACCGAGCACAGCGGGGAGTTGATGGCCCGGTTGAGGATTTCGGGACCCGTCCCCCTCAGGTCCACCGTCATTTTGTCACCCTTGACCGTCACCTTGCAGGCGAACTTGATCAGGATGTTCTCCTTGAGCGTGGAATCCATGAACTGGTTGAAGGACACGGTCCCGTCCGGCAGTTCACTGATGCGGCGCTTGACTTCCTGCTCCACGTCTTCAACGGTGACCCGCAGGGCGGCGACGAAGGTCTCCACGCCCACTTCGTCGATGATGCTGTCGACGCGTTCCTGGATGCGCTGGACGGCACCGATCTTGACCTTGAGGTCAGCCAGTTGCAGCTTGGGGTCGCGAACGGAGTGCTGCAGGAATGTCAGCAGGTCCCGGCGCAGATCGCCCTTCTCAACGATCTTGAACGGGGACATCCGGAGTCCGTCGTCGAACGGGGTCTCGGAGCCAGAGGGCATTCCGCCGGGCTCGCAGGCTCCGTTCTCGCCTTCGTGAATGGTCGCGGCCACCCAGGCGATGATCTTTCCCTCGCGGAAGATCGGCATGATCATGGACTGGTCCGTGTTGTGGACGTTTCCGTACCGGGCATCGTTGTGGATGAATCCATCGCCGGGGTTGATCCCCACCGTCGGCTCGTCCTTCCAGTACTTCATGATGTAGCGGATCGGGTGATGCAGGATCGCCGAGAACGCGATCACACCGTGGCAGGACAGGTAGGTGACGTCCCCTTCGGCGGTGTAGATCGCCGTCGTCAGGTCCCCCCATTTGGCACCGGGAGCGGCACCCATGGCCTCGCACATTTCGTAGCCCTCATCCAGGGCACCGGCGAGGCGCTTGCGGATGCGGTCCACTTTGATGGGGTCCACGCCCTTGGAGATGCACTCGTCCTCGTAGGCGGAGCGCGAAGTGATCTGGTGGCTTCGCATGATGGCCGGGTCCGGGCCGAGGAAGAGGGTCGTTTCGTCCATGAACTGGTCCACCCACTGCTGCTCCTGGGCAGTCAGCGGCTGCGAAGCGTCTCCGGCTGTATCTCCGGCTCTGCCGGTGGTGCTGTTTTCATTTGCTGTAAGCGTCATTGCTGTCGAGCTCCTTCAATGGGATTAGCTGGAAGGTCTGGATGGGATCCGTGCGGCACGGGATCAGTCTTTGAGGAACCACACGGCTCCCTGGGATGTCGGTTCCAGGCGCCAGCCGGGTTCAACCAGGTAGGTGGTGTTTTCCGTGGTGACGATGGCCGGGCCGTGGATGACGTGTTGGTGGTGGAGGGCCTCGGCGTCGTACACCGGGGTATCCACAGCTCCGTCGATCTTCACGAAGTGGACCTGCCGGGTCCCGACCGGGCTGGGCATGGTCCTGTCATGTCCGGAGTCGATCGAATCGAACTTGACCACGTCCCCGTCCACATAGGAGGACACCCGCACGGTCTGGGCCCGGATGCCGGCCTCTGGAGCCTGGCTGCCGGAACCGTAGCGCCTGCCATAGATATCCGAGAACGTCCGGATCAGGTGCAGCACGTCGGCGACGCCGTTCACACGGTTGATGTCGAAAACGACGGCCGTGGTCACCAGCTGATTGCCGTAGCGCATGTCCATTTCGAGGCTGTAGCGGATGTCGGCGGCGTCGTAGCCCTGACGGATCAGGTCCTCCTTGCCCTTGGCTTCCAGTTCCTGGATGACACTGTTCAGCTCGTCGTAGCTTCGGTAGAGGCTGCGGTCCGTGGGGTTGTACAGCACCACATGGGAGCCGCGCTCATGGATGTGGAGGGGTTTCATGTTGCCGGCGCCGCAGGCCGAGAACACCGAGGAAAAGGGCGGCGCGAGGATCCTGCGGATGCCGGCGTGATCGGCAATGCCGCAGGCGTGCAGGGGGCCGTTGCCGCCATAGGCCAGCATGGTGAAGTCTTCCGGAAGGTATCCCCGGACCCGCAACTCCTTTGCCATTCCGATCGCCATCTGCTCGTCGACCGCATTCTTGATGATCTTGGCGACCTGGATGGTATCCATGTTCAGGTCATCAGCGAGGACCTCGTCGATCGCGTAGACGGAACGCTTCTTGTTCAGCTTGATGTAGCCATTGGCGTAGTTGTCCGGATCCAGGTACCCCAGGACCAGGTCAGCGTCCGTGACTGTGGGCCGGAGGCCGCCGCGGTCGTAGCATGCGGGGCCCGGATCCGAGCCTGCTGATTCCGGCCCGATCTGGACCGCGTGGTGGATGCGGTCATAACTGGCGATCGAACCGCCTCCCGCACCCAGCGTCAACAGGTGGATCATGGGAACCGACACCAGCCAGCGGCCGATGGTCGGCTGGAAGTCGTAGTGCTTGACTCCGCCTTCCGGGACCAGGCCGATGTCGAAGGACGTGCCGCCCATATCCGTCGAAATCACGTTTCCCAAGCCGGTGCTGTGCGCCAGGTGCTGGGCAGCGCCCACGCCGGCGATAGGTCCGGAGTGGATGGTCTGCAGGGCATCCGTCGAGTTGGACTGCGCCATACCGCCCGAGTTGTGGATAACAAGCATGGGCTTGTCGTAGCCGGACGACCGCAGGTTGTTGGACAGCTGCCCCAGCGCGTGGAACATGATCTCGTGCAGGAACGCGTCCACGATCGTCGACGTCGCCCGGACATACTCGCCTTTGCGGCCCGACACCTGGCTTCCCAGCAGGACGGGGATGGCCCCGAGCTCGTGGGCCGGGTACTCGTCCAGGATGATCTCCAGGATCTGCTGCTCATGGACCGGGTTTTCGGTGGAGTTGACCAGGGAGACCACGATCGCTTCCGCCCCGGCGTCCACGAGTTCGCGCACCTGGGTGCGGACATCGTCTTCCATCAGCGAAACGACGACATTGCCGGCCGAGTTGATTCGCTCCTTCACCGACCGGATCATGGCGCGCGGCACCAGCGGATCAGGGCGGGTGGCATCAGGCATGTTCTGCTGTTTGGAAGGGTCCAGACCTTCGCCGTAGCCACGGCCGCGGGAAAGCGGGATGGTGTCCTCGAAGCCGTGCGTGACCAGGGCACCCACACGGGGGCCTTTGCCTTCGATCAGGGCGTTGGTTCCGAGGGTGGTGGCGTAGCGGACGGAATCGACTTCCTTCAGGACGAGGGCCCGGTCCAGTCCGGCGCGTGAGCAGGCGAGATCGAGTGCTTCGTTGAAGCCTTGGGCCAGGTTGTGGTGCGTTGTGAGCGCCTTTGCTTCAACGTACTGGTCTTCCCAGGCAAAAAAGCAGTCGGTAAATGTGCCGCCGATGTCGACGGAGATTCGTTTCATGACCAGTGGTCTCCTTTATTCCAAGTACTAGCTGAACGAATGGGGGGAATGGTTGTGTGTGTTGTATGAGCCGAGGGCCGGGGTGAAATCGGCAACCGCCTCTTCGCCGGGGCCGTAGTTGATGGCGACCTCAGGCTTGGTGCCCCGCTTGTTCCATGTTTCGCGGAGTGAGTCGATGTCCCACAGCATGTCCACCGTCGGCGGGTGTCCCGGCGGGACGTACTCCGTTTCCAGCTGTGTTCCGCAACCCGGGCAGTAGAACTCGAGGATCCGGCAGAAGGTGGGGTCCGGAGCGAACGTGAATTCGTACTTCTCCGGGTCCAGGATCGACTGGTGGATTTCCGTGGGGTCCCGGTCGTAGACCAGCGTCCCCTCCTTGTAGTTGCCCCTGGCCTCGCCGAGGTCCTGGTTGCATACCTTGCAGTTCCACCGCTCGGTTTCGAGGTCGATGATCAGATATTCCGTCATTGGAATTCGCATAGCGTGTCTCACCTGTTTTCTGGCTGGTTGTGTGGGGTCAGTTCTGGATGGTGTCTGTGAGCATGAGGTCACCGGAGACCGTCACATCGAAGACCCAGCCATGCGGCACACGGGCCGTGAAGTAGGGGCCTTCGACGATTGCGGGGCCCGACGCCGATGCCCCGGGCGCTTGGCTGTCCAGTTCGAAGACCTGCACCTCGTCCACCTTGTCCACGGCGGAGCGGACCTTTCGGGTGGAGGCGGCGACGGCGGGCGTCTTCGCCACTGATTCGGCCCGCCGGATCGATGCGTGCGGCAGTTCGTACCGGGCGGTCAGGGTCAGCATGGTGTTGTGTTCGCTGCTGCCCGGCTGCGGGTCCGAAGCCAGGTACGGCAACTCGGACACGAGCTGGCCGTCAGCGTCTTCCAGCACCACGTTCCATTCGAGCCGGCAGTCGGCAATTTCGTGGCCCTCCTGGAACATGTCCCGCGTTGCCCGGGCCAGCAGCATCGCCTTGGTTGCGCCGAAGTTGTCCGCGTCCATTCCCGCGACATTCGCCTCATAAGTCTGCGCAATGTCAGAAAAGCCGATTCCGAAGGCCGAGAAGACCGCGGCCATCTTGGGCACCAGGACACGGCGAACACCTGCGATCCGCGCCGCGCCACAGGCGCTCATCGGTCCGGCACCTCCGAACGCAGCAACCGTGGTGGCGTCCCCGTCCTCAACGTCGGCGGCAAAGGATTGCGACATGCGTTCGAAGTAGGCGGCCTCCATCCGGATCAGGGCGTCATTCAGGGTGATCCCCAAAGGTTCTGCGATGACTTCGGTGATCACTGCGCGGGAGCGTTCCGCGTCAAGACTGAAACCTCCATCGAGGTAGGTGTCCGGATCGAGCACGCCGAGAAGCAGATTTACATCCGTGATAGTGGCCTGCTTGCCCCCAAAACCAAAACAAGCAGGACCTGGTGCCGCTCCAACGCTCTCGGGGCCGACTGTAATGACGCCGTCGCGAACGGCGATGACCGAACTGCCTCCCACGCCGCTGGAGTGGACGTTACTCATCTCGAATGACACCGGAACTCCCTGAATGGAGCCTCTGCGATCCGTCGAGATGGTCGAGTTCTTGACCGAGCCGACGTCCGTGGTGGTGCCGCCGACGTCGATCATCAGAACGTGCGCGAGTCCATACGCCTCCGAGAGCGCCTTGGTTCCTTCCAGCCCGCCGCGGGGGCCGGAAGAGTAGGTCTTCAACGCGACGGACTTGGCCACCCGTGACGAGGCTCCGTCGTTGCGGTAGATGAGGAGCGGGTTCTTGACCTTGTGGTCCCGCAGCCGGTGCTCGGTGTTGTAGAGGAACCGCTCCATGGTGGGATGCAGGAAGGAGTTGATGATTCCGGACCACACCCGGCGGGCCTGGACGGCGTCGGGCGTGAATTCCCAGGAGAACAACATGGGGACCGAGCCCAGCAGGTGGCGGGGGAACTTCCGGAGCAGAACGCCTTTGACGGCCTTCTCCTTGTTGCGGTCCGCCATGGCGATGACAAGCCGTGCGGCGCCGTCCGTCGTCAGCCGGTTGACATGCTTGACGATGTCCTGGGAGAGCTCCTCCACGTCCTGTTCAGCGTTGATGACTGCCACGCGGGTGCCGACGAGGTCTTCGAACAGCTCAGCTGCCGCCCCGCCGTTGCGGAGCTCGCCGGCCAGCGTGGTGCTGTCTGTGAGGATGCCGATCCGGGGACCCTTGCGCTCCACGAGGGCATTAGTTCCCTGGGTGGTGGAGTACCGGATGTGACGGGTTGAGTGCAGCAGTCCGGGGAGATCCTCTTCGCCGAAGATTTCCTTGGAGGCTTTGGCCATTCCGTCGAAGAGACACTGGGAGAGGTCAAAGGGCGTCGTGAGGGTCTTCGTGAACGAAAAATTCTCACCGTCCCAGACACAAATATCGGTCAGCGTCCCACCGTTGTCGATGTTAATGAGCCGTTCCATTGATACTCCTTTGTATGTTGAGGCGCGGTGACACCAGCGGCGTATTCCTCAACTTGTGACTGTGATCCAAGCCACATTGAGGACTGGTCTCAGTGTGGCTCAGCAGCCGGAGTGGCCCGCAACCACCTGACCGGGTGGACTATTCGGGGCATGGGCGGCTACCCGGGTGGGTGGCGGGATGCGGACCAGACGAGACTGGCCGGCGAACACTGCAGAACCCGGGCGGGGCTGGACGGCGGAATTTCGTTAGGGATCTGAACCCGACAGCTCAGTCGCCCGGGTGTGTCCGGGCCAGGGGCTCAGGCGTAGTTGTAGAAGCCGCGGCCGCTCTTGACCCCGAGCCAGCCCTTGGCGATGTATTCCTCCAGCATGGGGGCCGATTTGTTCTCAACCCCGGCCAGCTCGCAGTAGTGGTTCTCGATGTCCAGGACCGCGTCCAGGCCCACCTCGTCCATAAAGCGGAAAGGGGTGATCTCGGATTTGAAGAGGTCAGCGAACATGGCGTCCACGTCCCGCGGCTCCGCCACGCCCTCGGCGACGACCAGAAGCGATTCGCGCTTGATGGCTGCCCAGATTCTGTTGAAGATGAAGCCGGCACTCTGCTTGCGCACCCGATGCGGGACCAGCGCGTACTTGGGCAGCTCGGCCAGGAGCAGGTCGATGATCCCGGGGTCGGTGTGGCCGCTGGACATCAACTCCACCGAACGCACTTCCGGCGGCAGGTAAAAGTGCATGTTCAGGACACGCTCCGGGCTGTTCACGCCGCCGATGAATTCGGAGGAAGCGAACGAGGAAGAGTTGCTGGCCAGCACGGCATCCGGGGCTGCCAGCTGGTCAAGCTCAGCGAAGATGGCCTGCTTGAGGCCCAGTTTGTCAGGCACCGACTCGACCACGAGCCACGAATCCCGCAGGGCGTCCGCGAGATTGTCGCTCGCCGCGAGCCGGACCGCCGGGCTGCCCCCGAGCTCTTCCACGGCGCGGTGGCGCTGGGTGGCGACGTACTCGAGCGCGGCTTTGGCTACCGCGAGGCTTGTGTCGTAGACACGCACTTCGGCGCCCTGGAGCGAAAGCATCAAGGCGATGCGCCGGCCCAGGGTTCCGCCGCCAACAACGGTAATGGGCCGGTCCGCGATGTTGGCGGGGAGCGTGTACGTCATGTCAATTCCTTTCAGGAGGCTGCCAGCGCTGCGGCGGCCAGATGGGTGCGGTTCGCGCTGGTGCCCTTGGCGATCAATACAAGGGCAGGGACAGCGGAAGCACAAGGGCCGAACCGTGCGCGGTCCCTCCGGGAGACCGCCCGGCCCTGATTGGACTGCCGAACAACCTCCTGAACAGGCGCCTTTACTGCCTCTTAAACTGGCTCTTGTTCTGCCACGGCGCGGGGTCTAGCGTGAAGCGCATCAGCATCCGCCGCCGTCGAGGAGCCGTCATGGCCAGGTTCGTGCAGATCATCGAATTCCAGACCTCCCGCATCGAGGAAATCGAAGCGCTGGGCCGGCCGTCCAGGACGGAGGGAAGCACCCCACCCACCTTCCGCCGGATCCTTGCCACAGCGGACCGCGACCGTCCCGGAACGTATCTCACCCTCGTCGAGTTCGATTCCTACGACTCGGCCATGGAGAACTCCGCGCGGCCTGAGACCTCCGAGTTCGCCGCACGGATGGCGGCCCTCTGCGATGGGCCACCGGTGTTCCGCAACCTGGACGTGATGTGGGAGGACACCGGCAGTCCAACGGACCTTCCGTAGGGGCCCGCCATGGATTCTGCGCGTCCTGACCCGTCGGCCGGCAGTTCCCGCGCGGGACCCCTCGTGCTGGACCTCAGCGGGACGGGCACGGCCCCCCTGCACCTGGTGGGCGGCAAGGCCTTGAACCTGGGCAAACTCCTGGCGGCCGGCATGCCGGTGCCACACGGGTTCTGCCTGACCACCCTCGCCTACGAACTGGCGGAACCACCCGGACTCGCTGCCCTCGCGGCCGAACTCGATGTGCCGGCATCCGGGGCAGGTACGGCAGCATCAGTGGCAGCGCCGGGCACATTAACGCCGGGCATGGTGCCCGGGAGGGCCCGGGCACTGATCGCGGAAGCGCCGATCCCGCCGGAGGTGGATGCCGCTGTCCGCGCCGCGTACTCGGAGATGGGCGGAACCCTGCCGGTGGCCGTCCGCTCCTCCGCCACGGCAGAGGACCTGCCATTCGCCAGTTTCGCCGGCCAGCAGGACTCCTACCTCGATGTCATCGGCGCCGACGCTGTGGTCGAGGCGGTCCGGCGCTGCTGGGCGTCGCTCTGGAGCGACCGGGCGGTGGCGTACCGGTCTTCCTACGGGATCAGCAACCGTGACGTGGGGCTCGCCGTCGTCGTCCAGGCCATGGTCGACGCCGCCACGGCCGGGGTGCTGTTCACCGCGAACCCCGTTACCGGGACCCGGACCGAGACGGTCATCAACGCCAGCCCCGGCTCGGGGCAGGCCGTGGTCTCGGGGGCGGTCAACCCGGACCAGTTCGTGCTGGACACGGCTTCCGGCCTGGTCAGGCTTGAAACGCCGGGAGGGACAGGCCCCGGACGCGGCCCGGTCCTGAGCGAGCCCCAGCTGCGGGACCTCACGGCGCTCGGAGACCGCGTCCAGCGCCTCCTGAGGGCGCCGCAGGACATCGAATGGGTGATCGATACCGCCGGCGGCATCTGGCTCACCCAGTCACGGCCGATCACCACGCTGTATCCGCTGCCCGAGCCCGCGCCCGAAGACGCCGGCTCCGGCGCCCCGGCCCCCACCCGGGTGTACCTGTGCGGCACCCTGTTCCAGGGGCTGACCCGGCCGATCACGCCGCTGGGGCTGGCTGTCCTTGAGCTCATGCGCAACAACAAGGGCCCCTGGCGGTACGTCAACCCCGGGATGCGGATGTACGTGGATCTGACGGCCGTGGTCCTCAACAAGTCCGGCCGCGCCTACCTGCTGCGGTTGCTTCCCCTGGCGGACGGTAGATCCGGCGCCGTCCTCCCGGCACTGCTCGAAGATCCGAGGTTCGGCATTGTCGGCCACCCGTTCCTGGAAACCCTGCGCAAGCCCAAGGCCGGCCACCGCATCCCGCCACCGCCCCGACGCACCGGCAGCACCGAAAAAACAGCCAGCCTCGGCCTCATCGCGGGGCTGCTTCCCGCCATGGTCCGGGCCGCTATCTCGCCCGCCGCGGAGCTGCGGCGGGCGAAAAACTACGGCAGGGAGCTCGAATCCGAGCTCCGGCTGGGCGAGCCCGCCAGCTCCGCCCAGCGGCTCGAACACACCGAGCAGATCCTGGGCCGTTCGGTTGATGGACTGATCCGGGCCACCCTCCCGGGCCCGTCCGTTGGCTACATCATGCTGGCCGTGGCCCGGCGGCTGCTGCGCGGCATCGCCCCACCCCGGGAGCTGGAAGCTGTCCTGCGCGGCCTTCCCCACAACATCACCACCGAGATGGACCTGGAACTCTGGCAGCTCGCCGTTTCCATCGGCGACGACCCGGTGTCGCGCGGGGAATTCCTGGCGAAACGGCCCGAGGTGTTGTCCACCGAATATCTCGCCGGCACGCTGCCGCCCCAGGCCCAGGCCGGGGTGCGTGGCTTCCTCGCCCGCTACGGCCACCGCGCCGTGGCGGAAATAGACCTCGGTATGCCCCGCTGGTCCGATCAGCCCGACCACATCCTCGGCATGATCTCCAACTACCTCCGCGTCCAGGACCCGGAGCAGGCTCCCGACCGGCAGTTTGCCCGGGCAACCGAGCATGCGGAGGACAGGATCCGCAGCCTGGTGGAGCAGGCGCGGGCGCGGAGCCCCTGGCGCGCACGGGCGCTGGCGCTCAGTCTGCGCCGCGTGCGGCAACTGGCGGGGCTGCGCGAACTGCCCAAGTTCTATATCGTGGCTGTGCTCGGCGAGATGCATCGGCAGCTGCTGCTGGTCGGGGCGGACATGGCCTCGGCCGGCACAATCGCCGCCGCCGATGACGTCTTTTTCCTCGACTTCGACGAAATCCGCGTAGGCCTGCGCGGCGCGGACCTGCACGGCATCGTCGCGGACCGCCGTCGGCTGTACGACGTTGAACTGCGACGCCGGCGCATCCCGCGGCTGCTGCTGTCCGACGGCACCGACGTCGAGGCCGCCATGACGGCGAAGTCTCCGGCGACCGGGGCCATGACCGGGACGCCGGCGTCGGCAGGCACCGCCACCGGACGGGTCAGGGTGATCGTCGACCCGGTGGGCGCCCACCTGGAACCCGGCGAAATCCTGGTGGCCCCCTCGACGGACCCCGGCTGGACGCCGCTGTTCCTGACAGCCGGCGCGCTGGTCATGGAAATGGGCGGAGTCATATCCCACGGGGCCGTGGTGGCCCGTGAGTACGGCATCCCGGCCGTCGTGGGCGTTCCGGACGCGACCACCAGGCTGCAGACGGGCCAGACGGTCACCGTCGACGGCGCGGCGGGCACCATCCGCGAGGAGCCGTGACCCGGACGTGCAGTGCCATGGCCCCTGGGATGCCGTGCCGCCGTCCACCGGGCTCCGGGACAGGGCAGGCTGGCCTCACAGCTGTAGCACAGCTGTGCCAGATAGAATCTGTGTCATGACCACACCGGCCCACCAGCCAACGCAGTACGAGGCGTCCTTGCAGCTGGCCCGGCACCGGCCGCAACAATCCGTCGGCACCTTCGCTCTGGCCCGTAAAGCGCGGAACATCCTGCGGCGCGTTCCGGTGTGGACCTGGCGGGTGCTGATGCACTCGGTGAAGGCCAGCGAGAACTCCCGTTTCAACGTCGACCCGATTACCGGCGTCGAATACTTCCACGACATCGATTTCGTGGGCGATGGCATCAGGGCACACCGCCTCGACGTCATCACCCCTCACCCGCCCGGCGGCTCGACGGCGGCGCTGCCCGTCTACGTGTACTTCCACGGCGGCGGCTGGACCTCCGGGGACAAGGCCTCGCTGACCAAGTACTGCGCCAGCCAGGCCGAGGGCGGCATGGTGGTGGTCAACGTGAAGTACCGGAAGGCTCCGCGTTTCCAGATGGCCCACGTCCTGGCGGACGCCAACGCCGCGCTTGCCTGGGTCCGGCAGAACATTGCCGGCTATGGCGGCGACGGATCGCGCATCGTGCTGGGCGGCGACTCCGCCGGCGGCCAGATCGCGGCGCTCCTGACCGCAGCCAGCTTCCGGCCGGAACTGGCGCGGCACCACGGCCTGACCCCGGCCGTACCGGCGTCGGACTTCAAGGGACTGGTCCAGCATTGCAGCGTGGTGGACTTCTCCGTCTTCTTCGACAAGGGCTTCGTACTGAGCCTGAGCTTCATCCGGATGCTGCTGCCCGGGCTCCGTTCCGGCGGCAGGAACCGCGGCATCGGCGCGGGTCTGCGCGGCGGCTTCGGCAGCAGGTTCACTGGCTCCGGTCCCAGCCGGCTTGAGGCCCTCCGCGTGGGCGCAGGGTTCCTCTCACCGATCGAGTGGCTGGATTCCCGCTTCCCGCCGGTCTTCGTGACCACTTCGGAACGGGACTTCTTCTATGCCGCCAACATGAACTTCATCGCCCGGCTGCACGAACATTCCGTCCCTGTGGACAGCCTCATCTATGACTGGGACAACTCCAACACCGAGCACACCTGGCAGCAGAACTTCCGCTACCCGGAATCGCAGGAGGTCTACCGCCGGCTGCATGCCTTCGTGCACAAGGTGGCCTGAGGACCGCACGGGACTATGTTTAGTCCATGGTGTCTGCCGACAGCAACGCACAGAGCGACCAGGAACCTGAGGGATTCGGGTCGGCGCTGGTTGACGAAGCCGCCCGCCGGGATGCCGCCCTGGGCGACGTGGACTGGGCTGCCCTGCCCGACGGTGCCGTGCGCGGCACCTTCAATGCCCCCAGCGGACCGCTCGCCACCCTGTCCATGGGCACGCCCGGGAATCCTCGGGTGCTTTTGATCCCCGGTGCCACCGGATCCAAGGAAGACTTCGTGCTGATGCTGCCCGAGCTCGCCGCGGCCGGGTACTTCGTCCTGAGCTGCGACATTGCCGGCCAGTACGAATCCGCCGCGGCGGGCCCGGAAAACCTCGTGCCTCCGCGCGCGCACTACGATTACGAGCTGTTCACGAACGACCTGCTCGCCATGCTCGACGCCGACGACGGGGCTGCGCACGTCATCGGGTATTCCTTCGCTGCGATCGTCGCCCAGGTGGCCTTCTCCCGTCGGCCGGAAAAATTCCGCAGCCTCACCTTGCTCAGCTGCCCGCCCGAGCCAGGCCAGAGCTTCCGCGGCGTCCAGCGCATCGGACGGTTCAGCGGCTGGGCCAGCCCGCGGGTCGGCGCCGCGCTGATGATCTGGGGCATCCGCGTCAACGTCGTGCGTGTCCCGCCTAACCGGATTCGGTTTGTGAACTACCGGTTCCGTTTCACCCGCCGGAGTTCCGTTCGCGACATCGTCGGGCTGATGCAGCACGCGCCTGACCTGAGAGCGGTCCTGGCGGAGGCGTCGCTGCCGAAGTTCGTCGCCGTCGGCGAACACGACCTCTGGCCTCTGGCGATGCACCGGCGCTTCGCGCAGTCCATCGGCGCGCGCATCGCGGTGTACCGGGGCGGGCACAGCCCGAGTGAGACCTCGCCGCACCAGATGAGCCGCGACCTGACCGCGCTCTACGGATCCGCCTAGCGCGGGTGGTCGCGTTCCCATTGACGGCGGCGGCGGCGCCGCCGGAACGGGCTCTCCTGTTTGAACTCGACACCGAAAGTGGTCCACGCCATCGACAGCCGGCGACCGACGGAGTGCCTGTCCGCCAGCGGCCGCGCGGAGACCTGCACGCGCAGCGTGGGATCGCCGATCACTTTCACTTCGGGCGGGATCTGGTAGGAAATGTCCAGATCATCGTGGACCGGCGGATGGCACCGATGCACTGAGCCCCGGATCCGGTCCCAGACGTCCGAGCGCAGGGCGAAATCCGAGCCAAACAGCGGAGGATGACCCAGCAGCCATCCGATGGCCCAGAAATATCCGGGAATGTAGACGCTCGCGCCCACCCACCGGGCGAACCGGGTTTCGCCGTAGAAATCGGCGGGGCCGGATACGGCGGACAGCGGGCCCGCCTCCTCGAGGATGGCTTCAACCCGTTCGAGCCAGTCCGCGGGCGGGACCGAGTCCGTGTCCAGCCTGGCAATCAGCTCGGAGCGGGCCGCGTCGAATCCGTACGCCGTGGAGGCGGCGATACCCGGGAGTTCGACGGCGATCCGCCGGGCCCCGGCGGCGGCGCAGACCTCCGCGGTGTTGTCCGTACTGGCGTTGTCTATAACGACGATTTCATCAGCCGGACGGGTCTGCCGGGCGAGGGCCGCGAGGCAGACGGCGAGCATGTCAGCGTCGTTCCGGGTAGGGATAACCACCGAGATTGTTGTCATATTGCCCCGACTATAGTCCGGGGGCGGGACGAAATGCCCCCGTTGGACTCTTGCACCAAGGCCCCCGGCCCCGTAGGTTGGGCAACAGCGGACGAATGTCTCCGCAGCCGTTGGCCTCCGGGCCGCCGGAGATCAGCAGCATTTCAGAAGGATATGGCATGGCTACAGGCACAGTTAAATGGTTCAACGCCGAAAAGGGTTTTGGCTTCATTGCCCCGGATGACGGGTCAGCCGACGTTTTCGCCCACTACTCGGCAATCGCCAGCAGCGGCTACCGCT
The DNA here is from genome assembly GCF_059383555.1 of Pseudarthrobacter sp. MDT1-56. NCBI lineage: Bacteria > Bacillati > Actinomycetota > Actinomycetes > Micrococcales > Micrococcaceae > Pseudarthrobacter > Pseudarthrobacter sp. MDT1-56. The sequence goes on along the minus strand of NZ_JBWZCK010000006.1, from coordinate 64,754 downwards.
CGCTGGACGAGAACCAGAAGGTCGAGTTCGACGTCACCCAGGGTCCGAAGGGCCCGCAGGCCGAGAACATCCGCCCGCTCTAAATACTCCGGATAGCAGCACCGGCCAGCCGGCCGCCATGCTTTCCCCAAGACCACAAACGCCCCCGTCGAGGGTTCCTCGGGAGGGGCGTTTGTCGTCGGGGGCGGAATGCGGTCAGCCGGCGTGGACCCGCGTCCTCCGGGTCACGTCCGGTTCCGCGGGTCCTTGCCTCCCTAGACGAACGCTGACTTCCCGGTCACGGCCCTGGCCACGATCAGTGAGTTGATCTCGTAGCTGCCCTCATACGTGTACAGAATCTCGGCATCGCCAAAGAGTTTGCCCATCTCGTAGTCGCTGCTGATGCCGTTGCCGCCCATCAGCGAGCGCCCCATCGCGACCGATGCCCTGGCCAGCCGGGTGGTCGTGGACTTGGCCATCGCGGCCTGGACCATCTCGAGCTTTCCGTCCTCCTGGATCCTGGCCAGCTGCGCCATCAGCGACAGCGACGCGGAAGCGTTGCCCAGAATCTCGGCCAGCTGCTGCTGGATCAGCTGGAAGCGCGCCAGTTCCTTGCCGAACTGCTTCCGCTCCAGCGAATAGGCGCGCGCGACGTCGAACGCGGCCAGCTGGATGCCGGCGGCCTGCCAGCCTACCCAGGCGCGCGAATCGCGCAGGAGTTCGTTGGCTTTGGAGAAGTCGGTGGCCCCGGGGAGCAGGTTGGACTCCGGGATGCGGACCTCGTCGAGCACGATATCCGCGTTCTGCATGATCCGCAGCCCGATCTTGTTCGCGATCTTGGTGGCCGTGTAGCCGGGGCGGTCCGTCTCGACGATGAAGCCCTTGATCTGCTGGTCCGCCACATCCCGCGCCCACACCAGGGCGAAGTCCGCAATGGTGCCGGCGCCAATCCAGCGCTTCGCACCGTTGATGACCCATTCTCCGTCCTCCAGCCGTGCCGTGGTGGCCAGCCCGCCCGCGATGTCCGAGCCGTGCTCCGGCTCGGTCAGGGCGAACGCGCCGATCTGGGTCAGGGCGGTGAGCCCCGGAAGCCAGCGGGCCTGCTGTTCCTCGGAGCCGAGCTGATCGATCATGCCGACGATCAACTCATTGTGGATCCCCACGAGGGCTGAGAGGGACACATCGGCGCGGGCAACCTCGACGTACATGAGGCCTTTGAACAGCTTGGACGTCCCGTCCGTCTGCAGGCCGCCCAGGCCGTACTTGCCGAGCTCGGCGAGCAGCCCGAAGGGGAACTCCTCACGGTTCCAGTAATCGATCGAGGCCGCCCGGATCCGGGACTGGAGGAAGTCACGGATTTCCAGGTAGCGGGACTGCTCCTCCGGGGGAAGCAGGTCGACGATGTACATCAGATCGGCGTCCGGGAAGGGCGGAGCCGCCACGCCCTCAAGCGCTGCTTCATCCTCGGTGACCCTCTGTCCGCTGGCACGTCCTTGTGGCTGCACGGGCATGTATCCCTTCGTAGTGATCCGGTCATGAACCGGGTCGGCTCTTCCAAACCCTTGGATGTCCTAGTATATTGCACAGTGATGGGGATCACTAGACAACGGGTGATCTCCGGGCAACGGCGCCGGGCTTGAAACGGCTGCGCCACCAGACTTCGAAAGGTGCACCATGACAGTCACTGAGGAATTCCGCGCAGCACGCGACCGCATGCTTGACCTCCGCATGGACTACGAGGCGGCGCGCAGCGAATTCCAGTGGCCGCGCTTTGAGCACTTCAACTTCGCCCTGGACTGGTTCGACCAGATCGCGGCGGACCCGGCCAAGGCGAACAACCCGGCCCTCGTCATCGTCGAGCAGGACGGCTCTGCCACGCGGCGCAGCTACGCAGACCTGTCCCGACGCTCCGCCCAGGTGGCCAACTGGCTGCGCAGCCAGGGTGTCCGGCGCGGCGACCGCATGATCATCATGCTCGGCAACCAGGTGGAACTCTGGGAACTGATGCTCGCCGGCATCAAGCTTGGCATCGTCATGATCCCCACCACCACCCTGATGGGACCGGCGGACCTCAAGGACCGGGTGGAACGCGGCGGCGCGAACTGGGCCGCCGTCGGAAGTGCCAATATCCAGAAATTCGACGAGGTCCCGGGCGACTACACCCTGATCGAAATCGGCGGCGAAGCCGGCAACGCCGATATAAACAAAGCCGCCCTGCAGTACACCGAATCCGCCGGCGCGGCGGAGGCCTTCACCCCGGACGCGCCGACCCGTGCCGACGAGACCCTGCTGCTCTACTTCACCTCGGGCACCACCTCCAAAGCCAAGCTCGTGGAGCACACGCACACCTCCTACCCGGTGGGCCACCTGTCCACCATGTTCTGGATCGGGATGGAACCCGGCGATGTGCACCTGAACGTGGCCTCGCCCGGCTGGGCCAAGCACGCCTGGTCCAATGTGTTCACTCCCTTTATCGCCGAGGCCTGCGTTTTCATCTACAACTACGAACGCTTCGATGCCAAGGCACTCATGGAGCAGATGGACCGCGAGTCGGTGACGAGCTTCTGCGCCCCTCCCACGGTGTGGCGCATGCTCATCCAGGCCGATCTGACCCTGCTCAAGAACCCGCCCACCAAGGTGGTGTCCGCCGGCGAGCCGCTCAACGCCGAGGTGATCGACCAGGTCCATCGCGCCTGGGGACAGACCATCCGCGACGGCTTCGGCCAGACCGAATCCACGGTGCAGATCGCGAACACCCCCGGCCAGCCGATTAAGATCGGGGCCATGGGCAAGCCGCTGCCCGGTTACGACGTCGTGCTCGTGGACCCGGCAACGGGTGACGAGGGCGACGACGGCGAGCTCTGCCTGCGCCTCGACCCCCGCCCCGTCGGGCTGATGAAGGCATACTACGGGGACCCCGAAAAGACGGCGGACGCGTTCCGTGACGGCTACTACCACACCGGTGACATGGCGAGCCGGGACGAGCGCGGCATCATCACCTACGTGGGCCGCGGCGACGACGTCTTCAAGTCCTCGGACTACCGGCTGTCCCCGTTCGAGCTGGAAAGCGTGCTGATTGAGCACCCGGCGGTGGCCGAGGCCGCCGTCGTCCCCTCCCCGGACCCGCTCAAGCTCTCGGTCCCCAAGGCGTTTGTGGTCCTGGCGGCCGGGCACGAGGCCGGCCCGGAACTTGCCGAGGACATCCTGCGGTACTGCCGCGACCATCTGGCACCGTTCAAGCGGATCCGCCGGCTGGAATTCGCCGAGCTGCCCAAGACCATCTCCGGCAAGATCCGGCGCGTGGAGCTGCGGCACAGTGAAGAAGTACGCCACGGCGGCGGGACGGTCCCGGCCGGCCTCGGCACGGAGTACTCCGAAGCCGATTTCCCCGGCCTGAAAAGCCCCGCCGAAAAGCTAGGCTGAATCCCATGAGATTCAGGTCGAGAAGCTGGGGGTGCCGTGGCAACGCCGCTGCCGCGTGATCCGATCGCCGACGCCCGGCTGAACTGGGAACGGCACGGCTGGTCCGACGTCGCCGCGCCGATGGCCGCCATCACCGCCATCATGCGGACCCAGCAGATCCTGCTGGCCCGGATTGAGGGCGTCCTGAAGCCGTTCGGACTGACGTTTGCCCGCTACGAACTGCTCGCCCTGCTGAGCTTCGCCCGCAGCGGCGCGCTGCCCATGAACAAGGCGAGCGCGCTGCTGCAGGTCCATCCCACCTCGGTGACGAACGCCGTCGACAGGCTGCAGCAGGCGGGCCTGGTGCTCCGCTCGCCGCATCCCACGGACGGGCGCACCACCCTGATCGAACTCACCCAGGAGGGGCGTACACTGGCGAAACGGGCCACGGCAGCACTCAACTCCGAGGTGTTCGCCCAGTCCGGCTTCGCGGAGCAGGATGTCGACCAGCTGATCCGGATCCTGGGCACCTTCCGCCGCACCTCCGGCGATTTCAGCGAGTGACCATGGCCGGAAGGCCTCAACAGGACTGACTTCCCGTCACAATGCAGTGATGGGTTCCGCGGCACCAGGAGACGACTCATGCAGCCGAACGCCTATTCCCGCCCCGATGACCGGGAGCTGCTCCGGGCCTCCCTGCGCCTGCTCTCCGGCAGGTTCCGGCCCGCCGTGCTTTTCGCGGGGCTTGCCAGCGGCGAGTTGCTGCAGCTGACCGATTTCCTGGGCACCGCCACGTCCAGCCTGCACCAAATGCTGGTGGTTCCAGGCACGGGACTCGGCGGCCGGGTCTTCACGCAGCGGCGGCCGTTCCTTGTCGAGGACTATATCGCCTCCGAGGGAATCACCCATGAGTACGATCTCGCCGTCCGGCGGGAACGCCTGACGTCGATGGCAGCCGTCCCCGTGGTGGTCCAGGGCCGGTCGCGGGCGGTGCTGTACATCGCCAGCAGGGACAGTGCCCCGCTGGGCGAAGACGCTGTGTGCGAGGCGATGGAGGCTGCCTGCGAGATCGCCGCTGAGCTCCGCGTTCGGGACGAGGTGGACCGTCGGGTCTCGATTATCAATACGGCACGGGCCGAGCCTGCCCTGGCCTTGGACCGGAGCTGGCTGGAGCACGTCCGGGAAGCCCACGCCGAGCTGCGGTCCCTGGCCGGCACGGTGTCCGACCCGAACCTGGCACGGCAGCTGGACATCATCGGCAGCCATCTGGCGCCGCCTCCCGCCGACGGCATCCATCCGACGGCCCGGCTGGCCCGCCGTGAGCTTGATGTGCTGGCGCAGGTGGCGCTGGGCTGCTCGTACCAGGAGACCGCGGAACGCCTGGGCCTGAAAGCGGTGACGGTCAAGAGCTACCTGCAGAACGCGATGGCCAAATTGTCCGCGCACAACCGGCTTGAGGCCGTGTCCGCGGCCCGCCGGCTGGGACTCATCCCGTAGGGCGGGGCTCCCGGTCTTCACCGGCAACCCCGCCCCTGACTGCGGATCCCCCAACGACCGGCATCCGCAGCCTCGATTACCCCGGCTCAGATCCCTAGGGACCGGCGACGGGCTCGGCAACTGCTGTGCCTTCCGCATGCTTCGAGGAGGCGTGCGGCTTGCCGTCTTCCAGCCCGCGGTTTTCGCGGTTGGGCAGGGCCAGGGTGCAGAGTACGCTGAACACACCGATCCCGGCGAGCAGGAACCCGATGGACCACGCACCGGAGGTGACGGCGAGCTGGGCCGCCACGAGAGGGACGATGCCGCCGCCGACGACTCCGGCGAGGTTGTAGCCCATGCCGGCACCGGTGTAGCGGTAGCGGGTCTCGAAGAGCTCCGGCAGCAGTGCCCCGGCAGGGCCGTAGGCGATGGCGAAGATCACCAGGGTGACGGTGAGCCCGAGACCGAAGGCGAAGACGGTGTTCGCGCTGAGGATCGGGAACAGCATGAGGGACCACGGCACGGCGAGGATGCAGGAGGTGGCGATGACCTTCTTGCGGCCGAAGCGGTCCGAGAGGACGCCGGAGGCCAGGGTGGCGGCGGCGACAAACAGCGAGGCGACGATGCCGGTGCTCAGCACTTCCACCCGGCTCAGCTGCATGCCGGTGGGGCTTGTGGCATAGCTGGTGAGGTAGGCGGTGCCGATGTAGAAGAACGCGAACAGCAGCGTCAAGGAGCCGCCGGCGAGGAGGATTTCGCGCGGCTGGCGCTTGATGGATTCAAGGATGGGCAGCTTGGTGCTGGTATTGGTGACCGTGGCGGCGTTCTTGAAGACCGGTGTTTCCTCGATGCTCAGCCGCACCCACAGGCCCACGAGCACGAGCACTGCGCTGAGGATGAACGGAACCCGCCAGCCGATCGTGATGAAGGCCTCGGATTTGTCCCCCAGCGTCAGGTTGGTGATGAGGAAGGTGCCGCTGGCCAGGGCGAAGGCAACCGACGGGCCGAGTTGCGGGAAGGAGCCGAACAGCCCGCGCTTTCCCTTGGGAGCATATTCGGCCACGAGGAGCGTGGCGCCGGCCCATTCGCCGCCAACGGCGAGGCCCTGCACGAAGCGGAGCACCACCAGCAGGATGGGCGCGGCCACACCGATGGTGCTGGCGTCCGGAATGAGTCCGATCATCACGGTGGCGATGCCCATCATGAGCAGCGTGGTGATGAGGGTTTTCTTCCGGCCAATCCGGTCCCCGTAGTGGCCGAAGATAATCGCGCCGACGGGACGGGCGAAGAAGGCGACGGCGAACGTGCCGAAGGAGGCGATGGTGCCGGCTGCGGCGCCCAGGGCCGGGAAGAACACAACCGGGAAGACCAGGGCGGCGGCGGTGCCGTAGATGAAGAAGTCGTAGAACTCGATGGTGGTACCGGCGGCGCTGGCGAAGGCCACCTTGCGCAGCGTCTTCTTGCTGGGCGGCGCCTGCAGCCCGGCCGGCGAAGTCGGTGAAACTGAAGTCATGGCAATCTCCTTTGATGTCAGCCTCGATGCACGGCTTTGTGACTCAGCTCACCGTAGCGAAAAGCATGGACATCCAACTACCTCCTAAAAGAGGTAGTTCCGAAAGGCCAAGGACCGCCCGGGCGGTCCCCTAGACACCCTGGTGGTCAGCTTCGTCAGCGCGTGGGTGCTGGCGGGGTCGGCCGCCATCTCCCAGCACTTCTGCGGCGGGAACTTCCTGGTCAATACCCTGGTCACCGCCCTGATCCTGTGGGCAGGGTTCACGGCGGCGCGCTTCATCACCCACGACGCGTTCGAGGGCCGCCCGGCCGGGCTGACGGTGCTGAACTGCGCCCACGAACTCGTGACCCTCCTGGTGATGGCCCTGATCATCGGACCGTTCGGCATCAGCGCGGTGTGATGTCCGGCCCTGGCGACGCGCAAAAGCCCTGACGCTACCGGAATTCGGTAGCGTCAGGGCTTTTGTGCGTCATGGACCGGTTCCCGCCTGTCGCAGGAAGGTCAGCGGTGCGTGAAGTCCGGCTGGCGCTTCTCGGCGAAGGCCGCCATGCCCTCCTTCTGGTCCTCGGTGGCGAACAGTGAGTGGAACACCCGCCGCTCAAAGAGCACGCCCTGGGCCAGCCCGGTCTCGAACGCCGTGTTGACGGCTTCCTTGGCCACCATCGCCACCGGCTTGGACTTGGAGGCAATCACCGCGGCGGCCTTCAGTGCCTCGTCCACAACCTCCGCGGCGGGCACCACCCGGGACACGAGGCCGGCGCGTTCGGCTTCCTCGGCGTCCATGAAGCGCCCGGTCAGGATCATGTCCATCGCTTTGGATTTGCCCACCGCGCGGGTGAGCCGCTGCGAACCACCCATACCGGGGAGCACGCCCAGGTTGATCTCCGGCTGGCCGAACCTGGCGTTGTCTCCGGCAATGATGAAATCGCACATCATCGCGAGTTCACAGCCGCCGCCCAGGGCGAACCCGGACACGGCCGCGACCACCGGGATGCGCAGCCGGGTGAAATCCTCCCAGCCGCGGAACCAGTCCGCCGCGTACATGTCCATGTAGCCCTTGGACTGCATTTCCTTGATGTCCGCCCCGGCCGCGAAGGCCTTGGCGGAGCCGGTCAGCACGACTGCCCCCACCTCGGGGTCGGCGTCCATGGCCGACACGGCGGCCACGAGTTCGTCCATGGTGGCCTTGTTGAGGGCGTTCAGCGCCTCGGGCCGGTTGAGCGTCACGAGCCCCACCCGGCCACGGCGCTCCACCAGAATGTTTGAGTACTGCTCCGTCATGCCTGTCCCCTCAGTGCTGTTCGGAAATGTTGGGTGTTCGGCTGGCCAGTGTTCAGGACCGCCTAGTGTTCGGATTTTTCCCGGATGTCGGTGATGATGCCGGAGAAGTCCCGGCCCGCCCCGCCTTCCGCGGCAAAGCTATCGTAGATTTCGGAAGCGAGCGGACCCAGCCGCGCGGCGACACCGGTGCTTTCGAGCGCGTTGAGTGCCAGCTTCAGGTCCTTCGCCATGAGGGCTCCGGCGAACCCGGGCTGGTAGTCGCGGTTGGCGGGGCTCGTGGGCACCGGCCCCGGCACGGGGCAGTTGGTGGTCAGCGCCCAGCACTGGCCTGAGGCCGCGGAGGCGACGTCAAACAGCGCCTGGTGCGTCAGCCCCAGCTTCTCGCCCAGCACAAAGGCCTCGCTGACCGCGATCATCGAGACGCCAAGGATCATGTTGTTGCAGATCTTCGCGGCCTGCCCTGCACCATGTTCCCCGCAGTGGACCACACGATTGCCCATCACCTCGAGCATCGGCTTGACCGCTTCGAAGTCCTGCGGAAGTGCCCCCACCATGAAGGTCAGGGTGCCCGCCTCGGCCCCAACGACGCCGCCGGAAACCGGGGCGTCGACGGCCCGGTGTCCGGCCGCCACGGCGAGTTCGGCCGCTTCCCGGGCCTCATCCACGTTGATCGTGGAACAGTCCAGGAAGAGGGTGTCGGGAGCCGCGGTGGCGAGCAGACCAGTCTGGCCGGGGGTGCCGCGGTAGGCGTCCAGCAGGTGCTTTCCGCTGGGCAGCATGGTCAGGACGACGGCGGCACCGGCCACTGCCTCGGCGGCGCTGTCTGCGGTGGCGATGCCGTGCGCCCGGGCGGTTTCCAAGGCGGCCGGCACCACGTCGAAGCCGGTCACGGTGTAGCCGGCTTTTACCAGGTTGATGGCCATCGGCCCGCCCATGTGGCCCAGGCCGAGGAAGGCGACAGCTCCGGACTGAGCGCCGGGCCGGCCCTGTTCGGACGGCGATGGTTCAGACATTGTCGCGCTCCTTCGAAAGAATCAGTTCACGGTCGCCCAGCGGCGCAAAATAGGATTCGACATCGTCGCGGCTGACCTCCGCCAGCGTGGCGGGCTGCCAGTGCGGGTTGCGGTCCTTGTCAACCACCTGGGCGCGGATGCCTTCGCGGAAGTCCGGCCCGGCGAGGAACCGCAGTCCCACCCGGTACTCCTGTTCCAGGGTTTCCTCGAGGCTCAGTCCCCTGACCCTGCGCAGGGATTCCAGCGCCACCTTCACGGCGGTCGGCGACTTGGCGTCGATGGTGTCGGCAACTTCGGAGGCTTCACCGCCCACTGCCCGCAGCCGGCGCACGATCTCCTCGGCATCGTCACTCGAGTAGCAGGCGTCAATCCATTCCTGCTGCGCGGCGAGGACGGAGGGCGGAGCCTCCCCGGCGAAGCGTGCGACGGCGGCGTCCGCGGCCTCGTTCTCCAGCACCCCGGCGAGTTCCGCGAGCTTCGCGGACGGAACGAAGTGGTCCGCGAGCCCCAGGAACAGGGCGTCGGCGCCGCTCAGGTGCGCGCCGGTGAGGGCCGCATGGGTGCCTGACTCCCCTGGTGAGCGGCAGAGCAGCAGGGTTCCGCCGACGTCGGGTACGAACCCGATGGTGGTTTCCGGCATGCCCATCCGGGTGCGCTCGGTGACGATCCGGACCGAGCCGTGCGCGGAAATCCCCACACCGCCGCCGAGGACCAGCCCGTCCATAAACGCGACGTACGGCTTCGGGTAGCCCGAGATCAGGGAATTCAACCGGTATTCCCCGGCCCAGAACTCGGCCGTCGCGTCGCCGCCGTCGAGCATGTCCCGGTAGATGGCCACAATGTCGCCGCCGGCGCACAGGCCCCGGTCACCGGCGCCGCGGACCAGCACTGCAGCCACGGCGTCGTCGTCCGCCCAGACGGTGAGCTGGTCCAGCATGGCTGTTGCCATGCCCGCGGTGAGCGCGTTGACGGCCTGGGGCCGGTTGAGCGTGACGATGCCCAGGTGGCCGCGCCGTTCGAACAGCACCTCCGACGACGTGGCGTCCGAGGAGTGCTTCCCCGCCATCAGCTGCCTTCCGGCATCACGAAGCTGGCACCGGTGCGGATGCCTGAGGGCCAGCGGGTGGTGACCGTCTTGGTCTTCGTGTAGAAGCGGAAGGCGTCCGCGCCGTGCTGGTTGAGGTCGCCGAAGCCGGAGGCCTTCCAGCCGCCGAAGGTGTAGTAGGCAATCGGCACCGGGATGGGGACGTTGATGCCCACCATGCCCACCTGGACCCGGCTGGCGAAGTCGCGGGCGGAGTCGCCGTCGCGGGTGAAGATGGCCACGCCGTTGCCGAACTCGTGCTCGCTGCACAGGCGCAGGGCCTCGTCGTAGTCCTCCGCGCGGAGCACACTCAGCACCGGGCCGAAGATCTCTTCCTTGTAGATCGTCATGTCCTTCGTGACGTTGTCGAAGAGGGTGGGGCCGACCCAGAAGCCGCCCTCGTAGCCCTCGACCTTGAGGCCGCGGCCGTCGGTGAGCAGGGTGGCGCCCTCGTCGACGCCGGCCTGGATGTAGCCTTCGATCCGTTCCTTGGCGGACGCTGCCACCACCGGGCCGAAGTCCGAGTCCTTGGCGAGGCTGTGGCCGACCTTGAGGTCAGCGATCCGTTCCTCCAGCTTGGCGACGAGCGCGTCGCCGGTGGCCTTGCCCACCGGCACGGCCACCGAGATCGCCATGCAGCGTTCGCCGGCGGAGCCGAAGCCGGCGCCCATCAGGGCGTCCGCGGCCATGTCCAGGTCCGCGTCGGGCATGATCACCATGTGGTTCTTGGCGCCGCCGAAGCACTGGGCGCGTTTGCCGTTCGCGGCGGCCGTGGCGTAGATGTACTGCGCGATCGGCGTGGAGCCGACGAAGCCGATGGCCTGGACCCGGGGGTCCTCCAGCAGCGCGTCCACCGCTTCCTTGTCGCCGTTGACGACGTTGAAGACACCGGCGGGCAGGCCGGCCTCGGTGAAGAGCTCCGCGAGGCGCAGCGGGACGGAGGGGTCCCGTTCGGACGGCTTAAGAATGAAGGAGTTGCCCGCGGCGAGCGCCGGGCCGGACTTCCAGAGCGGAATCATGGCCGGGAAGTTGAAGGGAGTGATGCCGGCGACGACGCCGAGCGGCTGGCGCAGGGAATGGACGTCAATGCCGGTTCCGGCGTTGTCCGAGAATTCGCCCTTGAGCAGGTGCGGGGCGCCCGCGGCGAATTCCACGACCTCAATGCCGCGCTGGATGTCACCCTTCGCGTCGAGGAAGGTCTTGCCGTGTTCCGAGGACAACAGGGTGGCCAGTTCGTCCAGGTTCTGGTTGACCAGATCGACGAACTTCAGCAGGATCCGCCCGCGGCGCTGCGGGTTCATGGCCGCCCATTCGAGCTGGCCCTTTTCCGCGTTGGAGACCACGTTGCGGACTTCCTCGGTGCTGGCCAGCGGCACCCTGGCCTGGACCTCGCCGGTGCACGGATCGTAGACATCGCTGAAGCGCCCCGAGGTGCCTTCAACATGCTGTCCGTCAATGTAATGGGATAACTCGCGAACCATGATGGAATGCTCCTTTGCACCGTGTGATTGCCGAAGTGACGGCCGGGCCGCGTGTGACCCACGCCATCTTCTGCTCCCGAATATACTCGGACTTCCTACTAAATTCCAGAGGGGCGTGGCCGGCCCGCCGCTTCGTCGGGCAGACAAGTTCGGTAAGTTAGGGATTGTGAAGATAGCTACCTGGAATGTGAACTCGCTCCGCGCCCGCGCCGACCGCGTTGAAGCCTGGCTTCAGCGCACCGACTGTGATGTCCTGGCCATCCAGGAAACCAAGTGCAAAGACGACAACTTCCCCTGGGAGCTGTTTGAGAGCATGGGCTACGAGGTGGCGCACTTCGGACTGAGCCAGTGGAACGGCGTCGCGATCGCTTCCCGGGTGGGGCTCGACGACGTCGAACGCACCTTCCTGGACCAGCCCGTGTTCGGCAAAAACGGCAAGGACGCCGTGCAGGAGGCCCGCGCCATCGGCGGCACCTGCGGCGGTGTCAGGGTCTGGAGCCTGTACGTCCCCAACGGCCGGGCCCTCGACGACGAACATATGCCCTACAAGCTCAGCTGGCTGGACACCCTGCGGACCCATGCCGAGGGCTTGCTCCAAGAGGATCCCGCAGCCCAGATTGCGCTGATGGGCGACTGGAACATTGCTCCGCAGGACGAGGACGTCTGGGACATCGACTATTTCCGCGCCGAGGGCCTCACGCACGTGAGCGAACCGGAACGGGCAGCCTTCCATGCCTTTGAGAGCGCCGGCTTCCAGGACGTTGTCCGACCGCACACCCCCGGCCCCGGCGTTTACACGTACTGGGACTACACCCAGTTGCGCTTCCCGAAAAAGGAAGGCATGCGGATCGACTTCGTGCTGGCCTCCCCCGCACTGGCCGCCCGGGTCACCGGCGCCGCGATCGACCGCGAGGAACGCAAGGGCAAGGGTGCCTCGGACCACGCCCCCGTGATCGTGGAGCTGAGCGACTAATGGGCGCAGCGCCGGGAAGCGACGTGATCCAATGACGGGAAACCTCTACCGAGGCCAGGCCGGGCTGCCGTTCTCCTCCGCGCTGCGGGTCTACGAACCCCTGGAGGCGTTCCCGGAGGACCAGCAGGCGGCCCTGCGTGCGGCGGGCGCCCGGAGCGTTTCCCGGGCGGCCATCGAAAACGCCGAGCTCCAGGCATCCCTCGGCCGGATCACCCGCCCGGGCGGGGACCCGTTCCCCACCGGTGCGACGGATCTGGTCAGGGTTGTTGCGGTGCCGCGGACCGGCGGTCCGGCCCCGGCAGCAGGTCCGGACGACGCCGGGGCTCCCGAATCCGGGGCTCCGGAGCGGCTGCTGTACTGCCCCAGCCAGCTGGTGCTCCGGGCCGGGCTGGCGGCTAACGCCTTGATGGAGGGCATCCATGGGCCGCTGGCTCAGCTTCTCATCCCGGATGAGCAGCGCGACAAGCATCAGGGGCGCATCGATGAAGTGCGGGCGCATTCCGGGCTGGGCCGCGTGCACACCCGGGCGTCCACCTGGGGCATCCCCTTCAGCTGGTTTTGCCTGTTCAAGGAATCGGACCCCACGGACGTGGTGGAATCCGAGGGGCGAATCGTCACCGTGCGCATCCGGGCGACGATCGGCGAGGCCCTGGAGCGGGTCCGCTACGCCGTGGCCCATCTGGCCCTGGCCGCCCCCGATCTGGACATGCTCGAGGACCTGACCCAGCTCACCGAATGGCTGGAGCTCTTCCACCCGGAGTCTGTGGTGGAACTGGACTACGGCGCCGTGGCGGACAAGGTCTACCCGGATGACTCACCCATGGATGTCCGGCTGGGCATTGAGTGCCTGGCCGAAGGGGACATGACCGGGGCAGCCGCCGCCTACCGTCGGCTGGCATCCCGCTGGATCCCGATCCGGCAGCTCGCCCGCGCTTCCTGACACGGGCACGGCCTGTGGTTCACGGCCGGTGGCCGGTGCTGCGGGCGGGCGGCGCTACGGGCGGCCGGCCTGATCGGTGAGAATCCCCGGCGCAGCGCCCTTCCGGGCTGCCGCCTCCGCGCTCTTTGGCGGCGCCGTCGTGCCTCTGACGATCAGCTGATGCGGGGCCACCGTGGAGCGCACTGAACCGGCGATCCCGTCGAGCTCATCCAGCAGCATTTTCGTGCCCAGTTCGGCCTGCTCGTCCGGGCGCTGCCTGACCGTGGTGAGACCCATGGCCTCGGAAAAGTCGTGGTCGTCGATCCCGATGACCGAGAGGTCCTCAGGGACCCGCACCCCGGCCCGGGCGGCCTCAAAGATGATCCCCATGGCCATCTCGTCCGAGGCGCAAAAAATTGCCGTGGGCTTAGGTCCGGACCTGTCCCACAGCCGGTGGAAGGCGTCCTGGCCGCTGCGGACCGTAAAGTCCCCCCACTCGTCCCATTCCTCCCGGACGGTCAGGCCGGCTCCGGCCATGATGTCCTGGAAGGCCTTGATCCTGACCCGGGGGACGTCGAAGTTGAGGTCGGTTTCGTCGTCGCCGTGCAGCAGGGCGATCTCCGTGTGGCCGAGGTCGATCAGGTGCCGCACGGCAGTGGCGGCGGCGGCATAGTCGTCGATACCGATGTAGGGGCACTCCTCGACGTGGCCGCCGACGACGACCAAGGGGATGTCGATCTTCTGGAGATGCTCGATTTCCTCATGGGTCAAAGCCATACACAGGACCAGCAGCGCGTCGATCTGTTTGTAGACCATGGTTTTGCTGAAGAGCCGCTCACGGTGACTGCCGTGCCCGCCCAGGTTGAAGAGCGAGAGGTTGTACTGACGGGCGTGAAGTTCCCGGTCAGCGCCCTCGATGGCCTTGGAGAAGAACCAGCGGCTGACGAAGGGGGCCAGCACGCCGATGGTTTTGGTGCGCCCGGTGGCCAGCCCGGACGCCGAGGAGGAGGCGACGTAGCCCAGGGCTTCGGCGATGCCCAGGATCTTCTCCCGGGTGGCCGGCGAAACTCTGGGCAGGCCACGGACAGCGCGGGACACGGTGGCGGTTGACACTCCGGCGGCGGCGGCCACGTCTTCGATGCTGACACCGGAGTGTCCTCCGCGCTGCGCCCTGTCTGTTGTCTTTGCCACCGTGTCCCCTTGTTGCCTGACTGCTTCCGCCTCATGGCTGGATGCAGGAGTTTCCTGCCGCCATCTACGGCAGAAGGGCAGCTCTGGTCCTCACTTGCGCCGGGCTGCCGTCCTTTCCGGCAGGCGACGGCGCAGCCGGATCAGTCCGTACAGCGCCAGCACCATGGCCAGCAGGCCCAGGGACCAGCCAAGCGCCGGCTGGCCGGTTGCCTCCATCCAGACGGTGACCACCAGCAGCACAAGAGCCCAGAACCCGAGGAGACCGATGATGATATCGAAATCCTCTCCGGAGCGGACGCGCCGGTGTTCGTTGCGCACCAGGCCGTGGCTCGACTTGCTGTTCATTGCCAGGCCGTCACTTCACAGCGCCGGCGGTGAGGCCCGCGACGATCTTACGCTGGAAGACCAGCACCAGAATGACCAGCGGAATTGTGACGATCGTTCCGGCGGCCATGATGGCCGTGTACGGAATCTGCTGCGGCTGGGCCCCGGCGAAGTTGGCAATGGCCACCGTCACCGGCTGGGTCGCATCGTTGGATAGCTGGCTGGCAATCAGGAACTCGTTCCAGGAGGAGATGAACGCCAGGATCGCCGTCGTGAAGATGGCCGGTGCCGCCAGCGGCATGATCACCCGCCGGAACGCCTGCCCCTGGGTACAACCATCGACCCGGGCCGCTTCCTCCAGCTCCCACGGCATTTCACGGAAGAACGAGGTCATGGTGTAGACCGTCAGCGGGAGTACGAAGGAGATGTTCGGAATGATCAGTGCCTGGTAGGTGCCCATCCAGCCGATATTGGTGAACAGCTGGAAAAGCGGGGTGATGAGGGCGACGCCGGGGAACATGGACGCCCCCAGGATGAAGCCCAGCACCAGGAACTTGAACCGGAAATTCAACCGGGCTAGGGCATAGGCCGCGAAGACGCCGAGCACCAGCGAGATCAGGGTCACCGTCACGCCGATGAACACACTGTTCAGGAGCGCCTGCCCGAACCTGTTGCCGAACGAGGTGTCGAAGGCCGTGGCGAAGTTGTCGAGCGTCACGTGGGTGGGCAGGAGCGAGGTGTCGTAGGTGAAGCCCACGTCGCGGAACGCCGTGACCACCATCCAGTAGGCCGGCGCGAGGCACCAGATCAGGATGACGGCCGCACTGATATACGTGCGGACACTCGCCCACTTCTCGCGGTTCTGGGCTACCTTGCGGCCCCGGTCCTGCCGGGCGCGGAGTTCGGTCGCGGCGGTCATTTCTTCCCCTTACCTGCGCCGGTTTGCTGCTCCACAACATTCGCTCCCAGGAAGCGGACGAAAATGAAGGCCACCATAAAGATGATGATGAACGTAATAGTGGACAACGCGGCGGCGGAGTTGAACCCTTGCCTGATTTGGTTGACCACCAGAATGGAGAGCGTAGTGGTGTTGTTGGAGCCCTCCGTCAAAATGTACGGAAGGTCGAACATCCGCAGGGCATCCAGGGTCCGGAAGAGAATCGCGACCATCAGCGCCGGCTTCACAAGCGGCAGGGTGATCATCCGGAACCGCTGCCAGGCAGAGGCCCCGTCGACCTTGGCCGCTTCGTAGACGTCGGCCGGAATCATCTGCAGCCCCGCCAGGATCAGCAGCGCCATGAACGGCGTCGTCTTCCAGGTGTCGGCGATGATGACGGCCCACCGGGCCGGGACTTCGCTGCCCGTCCACAGGATCGTGGTGTTGAACAGTTTGTTGCCGATGCCCTCGAAGGCGAAGATGAACAGCCACAGCTGGGCCGTGACGGCGGTGGGGATGGCCCACGGCACCAGAACGGCGGCACGGACCAGGCTGCGCCCGCGGAAGGTACGCGCCATGATGATCGCCATCCAGAAGCCGAGGATCGTCTCCAGCGTCACCGTAATGATGGTGAAGTAGAAGGTCGTACCGGTGGCGGACCAGAACTGGGCACCGAGGGTCCCGGGCGGGCACGCCACGGTTCCGCCGTCCGGGGCGGCGCACTGCTGGAAAATCCAGTTGATGTAATTCGAGAATCCAGCCGCGCCGCCATCGGTGAAGAGCCCCGAGACGGGGTCAAGGCCGGCATCCTTCTGGAAGGACATCACGATGGCGCTGATGATCGGGTAGACGATCACAATTGCCAGCGCGAAGATGGTCGGCGCCAGGAGCCACGAAGCCCACTTGCCCTGGCTCGCAATCGCGTTGTCCTCCCCGACGCCCTTGGGCCCGTGGTGGACCGGGGTACCGCCCGACGCCGGTTCCTTGACCGGCGTCGGGCCCAATTCGGTTGCCATGGCTAGCTACTGTCCCGCGCTAGCGGACTCGATGGACTTCTGCATGTCGGACAAGGCCGCGTCCACAGTCTTCTCGCCCTTGATGGCCGAGTAGGCATTTTCCTGGATGGCCTTGGTGACGGCCGGGTAGAACGGGGTGACGGGGCGCGGCACGGCGTTCTCGATCGAGGTCTTCAGTACCGGGAGGTACGGCAGCTTGGCTACGAGTTCCTGGTCGTCGTACAGGGATTCGAGGACCGGGGCCAGTGAGCCCTGGGTGGCAAAGAACTTCTGGTTCTCTTCGTTGACGAGGAACTTGACGAAGTCCAGGGCCGTGGCCTTGTTCTTGGAGTAGACGCTGACGGCCGCGCTGTGTCCACCCAGCGTTGATGCGCCGGGGCCATCCTTGCCGGGGAGCGCCGTCATGCCGAGGACGTCCTTGACCTTGGAGGAGCCTTCCGTCGCGGCCAGGTTGTAGACGTACGGCCAGTTGCGGTGGAACAGGAGCTTGCCGTCCTGGAAGGCCTGGCGGCCCTGTTCCTCCTGGAAGGTGATGGCTTCCTTGGGGATGCTGCCGTCGGCGTAGGCCGCGGCGAGGTTTTCGAGGCCTGCCTTGGCCTCGGGGGTGTTCAGGTTCGGCTTGCCGTCCTCGTTGAGCACGGAACCGCCGGCGGAGTTGATCGCTTCGGAGGCGTTCACCGTGAGGCCCTCGTACTTGGCGTACTGGCCGGCGAAGCAGCCGATGCCGTTCTCCTCGGCGATGGAGCACATGCCCATCATCTCGTCCCAGGTCTTGGGAGCCGTGGGGACGAGGTCCGTGCGGTAGTAAAGGATGCCGCCGTCGGAAGACACCGGAGCCGCGTAGAGGGTCCCCTTGTAAGAGCCGGCGTCAATGGTGGGCTTCAGCATGCCCGCCGTGTCTACTGCCATCTTGTCCTTCAAAGGCTGCAGCCAGCCCTTGGCGGCGAACTCTGCAGTCCAAACGACGTCGACACTGGCGACGTCATAGTTGGGGTTCTTGGCCTGGTAATTCTGGACGAGGTCATCGTGCTGCTGGTCGGCCTGGTCGGTCTGTTCCTTGAACGTGACCTTCTCGTCCGGGTGGGCCGCATTCCACTTCTCGATCAGCGGGCGGACCACGTTGCTGTTGTCCTTGCCCTGCACGTAGGTGATGGGGCCGCGGCTGTCGAGGCCTTGCTCGGCGTCGGTGCCACCGGCGGTCGTGCTGCCTCCTCCTCCGCCGCCACAGGCGGAGAGAGTCAGGGCTAGCACGCCTGCTGCGGCGACGGGAAGTAAGAACTTCGGTGTTTTCATACTGGGGGCTCCTCGCTGAGTACCGGACAAAAAACGGCGGTGCGTTCGTGTGGTGCCCATCACGATAATCAACACCCGGTGAGGAATGCAAGCGTTTACATAGAACCTTTACAGAAAGGAGACTCTTGCGCCGGGGCCTGTTCTGTGCGCCGGACCGCGCGAATTCAACGGAATCCGCCCCTGGGGCGCCGCCAGCGCCACCGCCGAAACATGTTGCCGAAAGCTCACACGGGGGTCAGCGGACCCGCTCGGCCCGCCCAAACCTCGAGCGGGCACCCGAGGCGATGTGGATGAGCACCGGGGTGCGTTTTCCGAGCGCGACGTCGAGCGCCTCCACGAGGGCGGACACCTCGGCTGCGAGCCGGTGCGGGGCCACGCCGTGGCGGGGCTGGATCCGGATTCTCAGGGCCGGTTCGCCGCGGGATTCGTAGGTGGCAACGCTCGCGCCGGCCAGGTCCGGACGGTCCGCCAGGGCGGCCCGAAGCGCCTGCTCGGCTACCCCGCTGCCAACCCTGACGTTTCCGGGTACCTCACCCGAGTCCTCTTCGGACACGAGGAAGTTGGCCCGGCCCTTGCCCTGCTGGGCGACCCAGGCCACCATGGCCCCAATCACGAGGAGCAGCATCAGGACCACCACGATCCAGAGCCAGCTCTCCGAGCGCCCGGGGAAGCGCGTGCGCTCGAAAAGGTCGCGCCAGATGCTCCAGACGCCGGCGGCCCAGCCCTGCCACCATGTGGCGACGGCCGGCACGGTCGCCAGCAGGATGAGCAGTATTCCGATGGCTAGGAGCTTCAAGCCGAGGACGCCGATCAGGATCCGGTTGAGGGTTCTGGGGGTGCCGTTCATGCGCCGATCACCCCGGTCGACGCCACATTGATGCGAACCTCCGGTGTCGGTGACAATCCCATGTCCCGGAGCTCATCCTGGACGGCCGCGAGGACGGCATCCCGTCCCAGCGAGACGCCGGAGGTGGGACGGACGTTGACTTCGACCCGCTGCCGGGACACGGTCACCATCACCTGTTCCTGGCTCACGTTGGCGGCCAGCCGTGCCCGCCGCGCGAGCGCGGAGGCTATAACTTCGTCGTCCACAACGACGGCGGCGCGGCTGTCCCGCAATCGGTGGCGGGCACGTCGTCCCGGCAGCACCGCGTTCAGGACAAAGAACAGCCCTGCCATAACCAGCACCGCACCAACGACGCCGAGCAGGAGCGGCTGCACCCCGTTCGGGAGCGCCACCGCCCGCTCCGCGGCCGTCTGCGGATCCACGAGCCACGGCGGCTGGCCGACGGCCCGGACAGCGGTTTCCAGCAGGGCATAGACGCACAGCGCGATCACGAGCACTGCGGCGATGATCGAGGCCACCGCCCTGGAGGAGTGGGTCTCGCGTTTGAGGATCTCTTCCACACCCTCGATGCCGGGCTCCGCAGCTGCCGGGTTGCCGGCCGACGGTGCGGCGCTGGGGGCGGGCGGGACGTGGCTCCCTTGGCGGGAATTGTGAGAAGTGGAGTGACTCAATGGACCCGCCGTCCTTCGCTCACGCTGGCGCCGCTGATCCGGATGTCGACCCGGCTCAGCCGGGCACCGCTCAGCTCGGTCACGCGGCGCAGGATCTCAGCCTTGGCGGCCACGGCCCGGTCCCAGACGGAGCCGCCGAAGCCTGCGGCGCGTCCGGGGTCCCGCAGGACCGCGGCCAGCGGCGGAAGGGTGATGGGTGAGACAAGGGACAGTGCCAGCAGCCCGTCGTCGTCGGACCACTCAGCCCGCACCTCATGCGGCGCGACGCCAAGGGCCTCCGCCGCGGCGGCCCGGGCCACGCTGGTGAGCGCCTGGGTGCTGATCCTGGTGTGTCCAGCCATCGCGGCGGCGCGGACCGCACCAGCTGTCCCGCTCATGAGGAGGAACGCCGGCCTGTGAGAGCGTCAAGCACGCTGCGCAGGTCCAATTTCCCTTCCGCGGCGCGGCCCAACAGGGCTCCGATTCCCATAAACAGCAGGGCGCCCAGGAAACCCCATACGCCGAACTGGAAGGACATGAATGCGGCGAAGGCGCCCATTGCGATTCCCACAACCGTTAGATTCACTGGATTGCCTCCCTTGAAGGCCGCGCTTCGGCCGGGGTACCGGGCTTCGCCGGGCCGGGCACGTAGACGTCGTTGATTTCGATGTTCACTTCGATGACCTGGAGCCCGACGAGTTCCTCGACCGCCGCGTACACGGCGGCTCGGATCTGGTCCGCCAGGGCGTGAAGGGGTGTGCCGTACAGCGCCACCAGGTCTATGTCGACGGCCACCTGGGTTTCACCGACCTCGGCGCGGACTCCGGCGGCGTGGTCCGAGCTGCCGACGGCGTCCCGGAAAGCTCCGAGCGCGCGGGACGGGCCGGATCCCAGGGAATACACGCCGGGCACTGAGCGAGCGGCTATGCCCGCGACCTTCGCGACGGCGGTCTCGGAAATGACGGTGCGGCCGGCACCGGGCAGCGGCAGGTTGGTGGCCACCCCGGGCACAGGGGCCGCTGCAGGCTGAGAATCCTGGTATTCCATGAGGCACTCCCCCTTCTCTTTGAGACCACCCTAGTACCTGCCGGCGACAAGGTGTCCGCTTGGCCCGGCAGGCCACTCGGATCTCCTCCCGGAAGCGCAGCTCCGACGCCTTGCCGCTGCCCAGGAGGGACCGAACTGGTCAGCGTGTCGCGGCCAGCCGCCTGTAGCTGAAGGACTTGAGCGTCAGGGACCCTTCTGCCGTGACGGCTTTGATGGTCGGCGCCCCCGCGGTTGGGAAAACGAGTGACGTCATGGTCTTTTCCCCGCCATTGATGAAAACCTCTACTGAGCAATAGTCGACGAAAATTGTTAGCTCCAGTTTCCCTTCACGCGGTGGGCTGACGGTGCGTCGCGACGCCCGATAGTCCGGGGGGAGTTCGGCCTTGCCGGTGTCGGCAGCATCAGCATCGCGGGAAATGAATGCCGATTCACTCGCGAAGTCATATCCGACCGTCGCGAACGTTCCCTTGTCGCTTCCAAGCTCGATCCTCGCTTCGGATCCGTCGTCGCCTCCCGTGCGTTCAAGCGTCACATCGAGCCTGTATGCCCCGCCCTCCGGAACCGGTAGCTGACCTGTGCCATCCTGTGTCATTCGCCGTTCCCCGACCGTTGCCACCGGTCCTTCAATAGACTCCATGGCAGCGGTGGGGCTGGACACCAGGGTCGGCTTTCCCGTGACCGTTTTCAGCCTGATGTCGCGCACAATGGAGTCGGCGCCGCCGTGCCAGTCCTCAGTGGGAAGCTGCCGCGCGTACGTCCAGTTGTTCATCCACCCGATGGCGTGCCGGGAGGACATCCGCTGGCTTTCGGTGAGCCTGGGATCGTCCCACGTCACGGCGGCGTAAAAGTCGGAGCCGGCATCTAGCCACTGATGTTCCTCGTCAGTGGCTGTGAAGCGGGTTCCGTCCCACGTGCCGGTCCAGTAGGCAACGCCCGTGGTGAATCCCTCTTCGCTCCCATTGGCGCTGGCGGCCAGGACCCAGGTCCGTTTGGACGGGTCACCGTCGAGATCCAGCTGGAAGAGTTCCGGGCATTCCAGGGTGCCCAGACCGGTGCGTTCGATGCCCGAAGAGTAGTGCCAGTCCTTGAGGTCCGTCGAGGTGTACATGCCGATCTTCTCGCCTTCGGCCAGTGCCATCACCCATTGGCCGTGGGCTTCATCGCGGATGATCTTAGGATCCCGCCAGTCCGGTTCACCGGGGTTTTCCATGATGGGGTTCTTCTCGTACTCGGTAAACGAGTATCCGTTGTCGGTGGAATAGAACAGGGATTGCCGCTGGATGCCCTGGTCCTGTTGTGTCATGACCGCGATAACGGCCCCCTTGCCGAAGCCGGCCGAGTTGTCATGGTCCACCACGGCGCTTCCGGTCTCGATGTCGCCCAGCCCGTTTTTGTACTTGGCGATCGCCACCCCTTCGTCTTTCCAGTGCACCAGGTCTGTGCTTGTCAGGTGGTACCACTCGGTGCCGTTTTCCTTGGGATACCCGGCATTGTAGAGGTAGTAGTAGTGCCACAGCCCGTCCAGCAGGATCGGACGCTGCGGATCATTCATCCAATTCTTTCCGGGCGTGATGTGATAGCTGGGCCGGAACTGGGACGCCCCCTCGGGCCGGTCGAACGCTGAAGCCGCGGGCGACGACGTCTGCCGCGGCACGCCCAGATCCGAGAGCATGGACGCAACTGCTTCGGAAGACATGCACTCGGGGCGGACGACTTCACCTTTTCCTGCACGGACGACCCGGTCTTCCACGCTGGACCTGATCTCGACGTCATCTCCAATCCGTGCGGCTGCCACCCACCCGTTGCGGCATTCGATGCTCCGCAAATCCGCCACGCCTTCGGCCCGGATCGGATGCGTCAGCTTCTCAAGGGTGTGATCTCCACCGCTGATCCAGTAGGAGCCGTAACGGCCCTGGGATGCCATGGCTTCGGCCTGGGCGTCGGCGACGCCCTCGAGCGCCTGCTCGGCCTGGCCGCCGGCAGCCGGACGGGAACCCGTCGTCGTCGGGACCAGAGCCACCGCGACAAGAACCGCCGCGGCCGCTGCGGCCACAACAATCCAGATCGTGCGGGGGCTCGCGATACGTCGTCCGATCAGCTTGGTACGTGAAACTGCAGTCATTAGCCAGGTTGGCGGTCGCCTGCGTCGAAGTTGCTTCAACTTTTTCGGCACCAGCGGGCGTAGATGGTCTCTCACAATTCAACATTCCTGATTCTGGTGGTGACGCGACGCCCTCATCTAAGGCCCGCACAGACAGAGGATGGAGGCGCCCGGATTCCCGGGCGCCTCCTCCCTGTTACTGCCTCATTGATGAACTACTTGTAGTGGCCTGCGCCGCCGACGTTGACGTTGGTGGGAAGGTAGCCGAACGGACCTAGGCCGTTCTGGCCGAAGGTGCGGTCCACCGCGGAAACTCCGTCGCGGAAGTTGATTTTCACGGTGGGCGAGAGTGAGCCTCCGCGGACGCCGTTGACATTGTCAATGAAGGACTGCACCAGGCCGCCGGGCTGCACGTAGTGCGAGTAGGCCTGGAACTGGCGGCCGTTCTGGTTGGGCGTGGGTGCCTCCGGGGACTCGGACGGAAGGTTCAGGTCCGTCGGTGAGCCCAGGGCCAGGCCGCTGTTGTTCATCGGCTGGTAGTCGGACCGGACACCGTCGCCGACGAAGCCGTAGACCCCGTCCGGGCCGCGCATTCCGGCGGCGTAGGTGAACTGGTGGCTGATGGTGAACAGGTAGTACTTGTTCTTGCCGCCTTCATTCTGGATGAAGATCTGCGGACGTTCGGTCTGGTCGTTGACGCAGTTGGCCGAGAGGATCGGGGGCAGGAAGGACCACTTGGTCAGGTCCTTGTTGTCCGCAACGGCGAGGCCCACATTGGCGGTCTGGAAATAGGCGCCGCTGCTGTTGACGTTGTTCACGTTCTCGGCGTTGGGGTCACCGGGCTGATAGCCCAGGTCCTCGGCCTTGCATTCGTACTGTCCACGCGTTCCGCCGGTGTTGCCTTCGAACACCATGAAGGTCTTGCCCGGGTGGGCCGGGTCAGCAAAGGTGTACGGATCACGGAAGGCGAAACCCGGGTTCTGGGCCTTGGTCTGGTACATCGTGCCATCCGGTTCCAGCAGTTTCGTGTGCTGGAACCCGTCAAAGGTGACCCCATTCTGGTCCGCGTGGATCTTGCCCAGCGCTTTGGCGATGGCAGCGTCCGGGGCGATGCCGCCGCCGCCCGTGTTGCGCTCGGCCACGTCATAGAACGTGGTGGCCGTGTAAAAGACGTTGACCTGGTTGCCCTGCATCAGGCGGGTGGAACCGGACCATTCAGTGTTGCCGATCGAGGCCCCGTCGGCGAAAACGTGACCTCCGTAGTTCCACTTATCCTTGGCCGGGTCGGCGTTGGTCTTGCGGAAGAAGTAGCCGATGCGGGCATTCCAGTGACGCTGGTCGAAGCCGTAGCCAGCGTTGCGGTCGGCGACCAGGGAGAAGACGACGTCCCAGCCCTTGTAGCTGATCTGGTTCGCGTTCTCGTCGGTGAGGGACCAGGTATCCCAGACCCAGACGTCCTCATTCATGGTGGGGAAGCTCTCCGGGATTTCCGGCATGGTGACGTTCGGGCTCATCGAGTTCTCGCCAGGGGTGACCGTGGGGTCACTCTGCGCCATGATCTGCTTGGCATCGGCACGGGTCCACTTGGACGTGAAGTCCGACGCCGGATCGTACGCCTGCTGGCTGTGCTGGGTCGGAAGCGGGAAGCCGGGAGTCGGCGCCGGCATCTGCGTCGCCGGCGGATCTGCAGGCTCGTTGGCCTGGGCCGAGGGAGCGGCCAGAAACGCTGAGGCCACGATGGCGGCTGCCAGCGCTGCGGCGGCGGGGCGCCACCGCATAATCAGGGGTGTATTGGGATGCCTGTGCATTCTTGCTTCTCTCGCGGAGTTAAGACCAGTCGTGGATGACGGGCGTGTGCCCTCATTCCCCGAACTCCGACAGTCCCGACAACACCGCAGGCGTCATCGAGGACGCCATCGTGTCGAGGGGCGGGGCTTGGGTAGAGCCCCGGCTGGCGATTCGGAAAGGACTCCTTTCCTGTGCCGGTTTCTACGCTATGCAAGCCGAAGCCTGCTTATCAAACCGTGGTTCGAGGCCCGAAAAACCGAGTTTTGCCCCGTCAATGCAAGCGCTTACATTGTCCAATCCGCGCGCGTTCCACAGGAGATTTCGCGCGTCAAATGCTGCCGCATAAATCAGATTTAGTGTGAAATGTCACCCTCCGGCCCCGCGTCATTCACTGTCTCACCGCCCCGGGGATCCATCCCAAACCGGTCCCCAGCACCTCCTGCGCATCGGTTGCTCCGCAACGGCCGTTATGAAGCCCCAAAAGGGCCGTTACGGAGCAATCGACGGTGTTATGTCAGGGGAACAACGGTCGGGGGCCGCCGAAGACTCCCTCCATCCGCCAGGCGTCCAGCCCCAGCAGCCTGACTGTTCCGGCCGCAGAAAGGCTGACTGCTTCGCCGCCGAGGGTCGGGTACGCGCGGGCCGTCAGTGGTTTCCCGTTGGCGAAGATTTCCAGCGCCGAACGGTCCACCAGGACGCGCAGGTGCAGTCGGCCACCGGGGAGGTTCACCGGGCCGGATTTCTCGTCCGCATCCACCGAGAGGTCCAGGCTGGTGCGGGAGCGGTCCAGTCGCAGATAGGACTGCGGGAACCCGCCGTTGCCGGCCTCGTACCCGATCTCGATGACGGTTTCCTCGGCGAACCCCGGACCCGGGCCCGGGAGGGCTGAACTCAGGACCCCCAACCGAAAGACACTGCCCGGCGCCAGTTCGACGTCCAGCTCCAGGTCCAGCTGGTTTCCGGACACGCCGGCCAGGACCTCCCCGCCGGACAGTGTGCGGGGACCAAGCCGGAGGTGGTCCCGCCGCAGCGACTCCACCTCCGGAACGGGAGCAAAGGCCAGTTCCCCCTCCGCACCCAGGGTGGCCACCCGCGGCAGGCTCATCACGCCGGACCAGCCGGCCTCCACCATCGCGGCCTCCGTCCGGCCCTCCTGCAGCCAGCCGAACATGACCCGCCGGCCCGACTCGTCGGCGAAGGACTGCGGGGCATAGAAATAACGGCCGCCGTAGTCCAGCCGGTGGAGGTTCCGCGGGGTGAATGAATCCCCCGCATAGCGGCCGGTCCAGTAGAGCGGGTGGCGTGTATCGCCGTCGTGCCAGGCCGAGAAAACCAGGACGTCGGTGGCACCGGCGGTGCCGCCGCTCCCTGGTCGGGTCCCTCCGCCGCCGGGCGCCTGGTCCCCCAGTGCCCCGGCCCCCAGTGCCCCGTCCCCCAGCGCCCCGTGCCCTGCGCGGAACAGGTCAACGCACTCCCACATGGTGCCCTGCCAGTCCGTGGCGGCCGTATCCCCGGAGGCGGCGTCGCCAATGAACAGCGGGCCGATGTAGTCCCAATGGCGGAGGTCGGCGGACTCGTACAGGAAGGCCGTGCCGCCGCGGCCGCGGATACCGGACCCCACGAGTTGGCGCCAGCGCGAACCTTCCCGCCAGACGCAGTGGTCGCGGTAGGCGGTGATATCCACGCCAGCGGGCGGCGCCGGGATGACCGGGTTCTCCGGCGCTTTGGTCCAGGTCAGCAGGTCAGGCGATCCCACGGCCACGCAGGGCAGTTCGCTGCCGCTGTGTCGGCCGGAGTACACCAGGGTGGGTGTTCCGCCGTCGTCCACCAGCACACCGGACCAGCAACCGTCGGCGTCCGGGCCGCCGGAGGGCTCCAGGGCCACGGGCTGGTCGGTCCAGCTGACCAGGTCCTGGCTGGTGGCGTGACCCCACAGGATGCGGTGGTGGAAGGCGCCCTCCGGGTTGTACTGGTAGAAGAGGTGGTAGGTCCCGTTCCACTGGCTGACGCCGTTGGGGTCGTTGAGCCAGCCGGCGGGCGAGACGAAGTGGAAGCGCGGCCGGTGCGGGTCCGCCTCGGCGCGGGCCACGAGTTCATCCCGGGGCACGGTGGCCAGGGGGTGCGTAAGTTCGGTCATGCGGAAGCCTTGGTTTCTGCTTGGGACCCGTCTGCCGGCGACGCATCCGGGCATTCGAGGGGTGCGGCGGACAGCGCGTGGCTTGCCGCCGTGGCCGGAGGCCGGTAGAGGTGGCAGCGCACCCAGTGTTCGTTGGCGGGATCGCCCACCCGGTGCCGGACGGGTTCGGCGGCGGAACAGCGTTGCTCCGGGTCGCCGTCGAACGCGCACGACGCCGACTCCATCACCGCCGCGCGGAGCGCCGCCCGTTCGCGCGGATCGTAGGATCCGGTGCGGGCGGGATCCGGCACGGCCGAAACCAGCAGCCGCGTGTAGGGGTGGGCAGGGTGGGCCAGCAGGTCCAGCGATTCCCCTTCCTCCACCAGTTCCCCGGCGAACATGACGGCGATCCGGTCCGCGAGGTAGCGCGCAGAGGCGAGGTCGTGGGTGATGTAGAGCATGGAGATGCCCTGGGTGTCCCGCAGCTGGCGCATCAGGTTCAGGATGCCGATCCGCACGGAGACGTCCAGCATGGACGTGGGCTCGTCCGCCAGGATCACTTCGGGTTCTACCGCCAGTGCCCTGGCGATGGCGACGCGCTGCCGTTGCCCGCCGGAGAGTTCATGCGGGTAGGAGTTGAGCATGTCCGGTGTCAGGCCCACAGTGGTCATCAGCTCGTCCAGGCGGGTGCGCAGCTGTGCGGGGGTCCCGGCTTTGCCGTGCAGGGTCAGCGACCGGGTGAGGAAGTGCTCGATTCGATGGACCGGGTTCAGGGAGCCGAAGGGGTCCTGGAACACCATCTGCAGCTGCGAACGGTATTCCCTGGACGCCTGGAAGCGGTCCCGTTTCAGCACGTCGGTGCCATTGAGCAGAATCCGGCCGGCAGTGGGCTTCTCCAGCCGTGCGATGCAGCGGGCCAGGGTGCTCTTGCCGGACCCGGACTCCCCCACGAGGGCCACGATTTCGCCTTTCCTGATGGCGAGGTCCACCCCGCCGAGTGCCCGGACCGAGGCGCGGGAGAACAGCCCGCCACTGTGGAAGTCCTTTACCAGGGCCTTCACCTCGAGGGCGGGGGCGCCGCCGTCGTTTTTGGCTGGTCGAGACGCAACGGTCCGCTGCCGGCCGTGGTGATACCGGAGTGCTCATGGATGTGCTCCTTGGAGGACGGGGAGGGGCGAAACGAAGTGCCCGGGCGAGACTTCCTGAAGGTCGGCAATGTTGCTGAACTTCACGCCCTCGGCCAGGCCGGAAAGCGGAACGCGGGGTCCGGTGAGCGGCGGAAACGCTCCCATCAGGGCCTGGGTGTAGGGGTGCAGCGGGGAGGTATGGATCTCCTTGGCCGCGGCGGACTCCACGATCCGGCCGCCGTACATCACGGCCATCCGGTGCGAAAGTTCCACCATGAGGGACATATCGTGTGTGATGAACAGGACGGAGAAGCCCAGTTCGCGCTGCAGTTCCTTGATCTGGGCCATGATCTCCTGCTGCACCACCACATCCAGGGCGGTGGTGGGCTCGTCCAGGATCAGCAGTGATGGCTTGAGGGCCACTGCCATGGCAATGACCGCGCGCTGCCGCATGCCGCCGGAGAGCTGGTGGGGGTAGGACTTCAACCGGCCGGGGTCGATCCGGACGAGTTCCAGCAGCTCGGCCGCGCGCCGGAGCGACTCCCTCCTGGTGTAGCCCGCATGGGTGGTGTAGATATCCACAATCTGATCCCCGATGGTCATCACCGGGTTCAGCGAGTTCATGGCGGACTGGAACACCATGGCGACCTCCTGCCAGCGGAAGCGGCGCAGCTCCTCCGGCCCCATGGCCGTGACGTCCCTGCCGCCGAAACGGATGCTGCCGCCGGCGATCTCGGCGGGGTCCCTGAGGAGCCTCATGATGGCGTTCGCGATGGTGGATTTGCCGCAGCCGGACTCGCCGGCCAGGCCGAAGATTTCGCCCGTGTCGATGTTGAAGGAGACACGGTCGACGGCGGTAGTGGAGCGGGTGTCCCCTCGATACTTCACGGTGAGGTCCTTGATTTCCAGGACCGGCTCGTGCGGGCCGGAGGAGGTTTGGGAGACGGTCATGCCTGGGCTCGCTTTCCGGACAGGGCGGGTTTCTTGATTTTCCTCAGGCGCGGGTTCGTGACTTCGTCCACCGCGTAGTTGATCAGGGACAGCGAGAACGCCACCAGCGCGATGCAGAGACCGGAGGGAATGAAAACCCACCAGCTTCCGGTGAGCAGGGCGCCCTCGTTGCCGGCCCAGTACAGGTTGTTGCCCCAGGAGACCGTGCTGACGTCACCCAGGCCCAGGAATTCGAGTCCGGCCTGCGCGCCGATGCCGTAGATGATGCAGGCCAGCAGGGTTCCCATCACAATGGAGGCCATATTGGGCAGGATTTCGCGGAACATGATCCGCAGGGGACGTTCGCCGGTGACCACGGCCGCGGCGACGAAGTCCTTGGACCGGATCGAGAGTGCCTGCGAGCGCAGCACCCGGGCCGAACCGGCCCAGCCTGTGACGATCAGGACCAGGACCACGGTGCCGAGGCCGGGCGGCAGGAACGCGGCCAGGATTACCAGCAGCGGCAGGCCCGGCAGGAGCAGGAAGATGTTGGTGGCGAGGGACAGGGCTTCGTCGATGAACTTGCCGAAGTAGGCCGAGGCCAGGCCCACCAAGATGCCGATGAAGGTGGAGGCGAACCCCACGGTCAGGCCCACCAGCAGCGAGCTGCGTGCCCCGTGGACGGTAAGGGCCAGGACGTCCTGGCCCTTGGCCGTGGTGCCGAGCCAGAACTCGGCATCGGGCTCCTGCGAGGCCATGCCGGTGATCTTGGACGGATTCTCCGGGTATAGGACCGGGGCCAGGAGCGCCAGGGCAATGAAGATGAACAGGATTGCTGCGCCGGTCATGGCCTTCTTGTTCGTCAGCAGCCCGTGCAGCAGGGTGTGGTTGGGCCTGCGGACGGAGGCTCCGGGCGGTCCGCCGCCGGGCGTTCCAGTGGTGCTTCCGGGAAGCGTGTCGCCGGCGGGGGTTTCCCCGTGCACGGTGGAGGCGGTGGTTGCGATGGAAGTGGTCATGGTCCGTCCTTCCTAATTGGCGCGAACGCGGGGATCGAGGCGGACGTAAAGGATGTCCACCAGGAAGTTGGCCAGCAGCACTGCGGCGGTGATGGTGAGGAAGAGCCCCTGCATGAGCGGGTAGTCGAGGCCCTGCACGGCGTTGAGGAGCTGGTAGCCCACACCCGGATAGGCGAACACCACTTCGGTCAGCAGCGCACCGCCCACCACGAAGCCCAGGCTCATCCCGAAACTGGTCACGGACGGGAGCATGGCGTTGCGGGCGGCGTAGCGGAACATGATCCGTCCCGGCCGCAGTCCCTTGGCTTCGGCCATGGTGATGTAGTCCTCGGCATTGGTGGCGATCATTGTGTTGCGCATGCCGAGCATCCAGCCGCCGATCGAGACCAGCACAATGGTGAGGGCCGGCAGCACCAGGTGCATCCCGACGTCGGACAGGAACTCCCAGCTGAGGCTGGGCTCTATGGTGTCGCTGAAGGCGTGGCGGATGGGGAACCAGCCGAGGGTGACGCCGAAAAGGTAGAGGGCGCCCATCGCTAGCCAGAAGTACGGGAAGGACCCGATGAAGATCAGGAGCGGAGGCAGCGCCGAATCTATGGCGCCGCCGCGCCGCCAGGCGGCCAGGATGCCCAGCAGGTTGCCCGCAACGGCGGCGATCACGAGAGCAGTGCCGCCCAGCAGGAGGGTCCAGCCCACCTGGGAGGCGATCACTTCCGTGACCGGGGTGGGGAACCGGGAGATGGAGACGCCCATCTGGCCGGTGACCATGTTGTGCAGGTAATCGACGTACTGCTCCCAGATGGGCCGGTCGTCGACGCCGAGCAGTTTGCGCAGCGCCTCGATCTGTTCGGGCTGCATGCGGTCCTGGGTGCGGGCGAACATGCGGGAGACGGGGTCCCCCGGCATAAAGCGCGGGAGGAGGAAGTTCAAAGTGATGGACACCCAGAAGGCGATCAGGTAGAAACCCAGGCGGCGCAGGATAAAGCGCACGGTTTCCCTCCATTCGGGAATTGCGGAAATGGGGCGGCGTGCCCGGTGAGCCGGTTGTGGTGCAGGGGCACCGGGCACGCCCTTACTTCGAAAGGTCTGGGGCTAAAGCCCCGCGTGGGCCCATGCCGCCAGGGTTCCCTGACCGAAGCGGAGCGAGGTCAGGGTGGCGGTGGGGATTACTTGGCCGGTTCCAGGGAGGTCAGGACCAGCACCGTGGTGGGGGCCCGGACCGACAGGGTGGCGTAGGGGTTTTCTTCCGTGGGCCAGCCGGTGAAGCGGGTGGTGTTGTAGGCGCCCCACTCCGGTCCTGCGAAGAGCGGGACGGTGGGGGCGAGCGCGCTGTACTCCTCCTGGAGCTCGTCCGCGATGGAGTGCTGCGTTTCCTCGTCCGCTGCTGCCGCGAAATCGGTCAGCAGGGCCTCCGCCGTCGCATCGCCAAAACGGTGATAGTTCTCGAAGCTCTTCTCCCCCACCGGTTTGACCGTGGAGGTTCCCATCAGACCCGCAAAATACTTGTACGGGCTGGGGTCGTTGGCGCTCCACACGATGCCGGAATCGAAATCGCCTGTCTCGTAGCCTGCCACGACGGCAGCCCAGTCCGGGGAGTCGACCTTGGCGGTGATCCCGATTTCCGCGAGGTTCTGGGAGATCACGTTGGCCACGGAGAGCCAGTCGGAGGAGGAAGCGCCCACTGAGATCTTGAATTCGAAGGGTTTGCCGTCCTTCAGCGTGCGTTTGCCGTCCGCGCCCTTGGCGTAGCCGGCCTTGTCCAGGAGCTTGTTGGCCTGGTCAACGTCGAGCTTGGTCCAGTCGCAGTTGTCCTGGACTTTTTTGTTCTTCCAGGTTTCGTAGTTTCCGGACAGGCCGGTGCAGTCCGCCGGCTTGGTGTAGCCGCCCATGCCGATCTTGGTGACCTGCTCGCGGTCCACGGCCATACTGAGAGCCTTGCGGACATCGGTTTCATTGAACGGGGCCTTGGTGGTGTTGAGCTGCCAGTTGATCATGGAGCCCGTGGGCGGGAACCAGTACTTGCGGTGGTCCGGGTCCTTCGAGATAAACGTCTTCTCGATGTTGGGCATGTACTGGGGAGCCCAGTCCACGTCGCCGTTCGCGGCGGCGAGGTTGGCGCCGTCGTTCCCGGCAAAGGCCAGCATCTTGATGCCGGCGATCTTCTGCTTCTCCGGCTGCCAGTAGTTGGGGTTCTTCTTCAGGACGAAGGACTGGGCCTGGAAGGTGTCTACCTCGGTGTACGGGCCGGTGCCCACCGGCGTCTCGTTGGCGTCTTTTTCGGGATCGGCGATCGTGGACCAGACGTGGTCCGGCAGGATGCTCAGCTGTCCCAGATCCAGCAGTGCCGGGGACCACGGAGTCTTGAAGCTGAACCTGACCTTGTTCGTGCCCTCTGCCGTGACGGTGTCCAGGTAGTCGTAGCCGCCCTTGATCTTCTTCTGCAGGGCGAAGGTGGTGACGACATCCGCGGCCACCAAGGGCTTGCCGTCGGACCACTTGACGCCGTCGCGCAGGGTGAAGGTGATGGACTTGCTATCCTCCGAGACCTGCCATTCGCTGGCCAGCCACGGGATGGTTTCGCCCTTGGCCGGGTTGTAGACCAGCAGGGATTCGTAAATGGCCTGCTGTGTCATGGGTGCCACGGTGGGAGCGAAGGGGTTGAAGTTCCTGACGAAGGTGGCCATGTCCTCCCGGGGAATGGTCAGCAGTGCACTTTGGGCGGAACCGCCGCTGGTGGCCTTAGTCCCGGCGGTGGCCGAACATCCGGTGAGCAGGAGCGCCCCGACTGCCAGGCCGGCGGCGGCGATGCGGGCGGACCTCTGGAATCGCGATTGTGTCATGATGGATATCTCTTTCCTCTCTTCATCGCTGAAGGTGAAGGTGTGGTTGGGGTTGCTCTTCAGTTGTTGATTTGCCGTCAGACTGAAAAGCGTTCTAGCAGCGGACAGTCGACCATTTGCTGATGTGCGGTGATCGGCTGTCCTGCTGTAAGGCTTGCGAGTGTCTGGACACCCAGCGCACCCATCTCCTCGAAGGGCAACGCAACCGTCGTCAGCTTCGGCCGGAGATAGGCCGCGATGAGTTCCTGGTTGTCGAAGCCGATCACGGCGATGTCTTTGGGGATGGCGAGCCCGCGCTCCTTGATGGCGTCGTAGGCGCCCATAGCCATCCGGTCATTGGCACAGAAGAGTGCCGTGGGGCGTGCCGCCTTCCCGCCATACTGGCGGTCCAGCAGTTCACACGCGGCCTCGTACCCACCGTCCGCAGTTGCGTGCCCCGACACCACAAGGTTCGGGTCAAATTCGATGCCGGCCTGCGCCAGTGCCTCCCGGTACCCTCCCATCCGGCCCAAGGCAGCGGGGATGTCGGGGTCCAGATTGATAAACCCAATCCTCCGATGCCCGGCGGCGAGCAGGCGCTCGGTGGCCCGGCGTCCTCCGCCGCGCTCGTCCGGCACGATGGACGGGAGTTTGCCTTCAGCGTCGAAGCAGTTAATCAGGACCGTGGGGATTTCCCGGACGATCTCTGGCACGTGCACGGCCCGGTGCCAGGTCGCGGCGTAGAGAATTCCCGCCACGCGCTGTTCGAGCAGTTTCTCGACGGCGGCATCCTCCATGCCTGCGTGCCGGCTGCCGTCCTGGCCTGTTGCCTGCTCGGTGGAGGCGATGAGCAGGAACTTCTTGTCCAGCCATGCCTCGTCCTGGGCCCCTTTGATGATGTTCACGGCGAAGGGTGCCGTGACGATCTCGGTGACCAGTCCGTACCAGTCGCTGCGCTGGGAGGCGAGCGCCCGGGCGCCGGCGTTGGGGCGGTACCCCAGTGTCTGCACGGCTTCGAGAATGCGCTGCTTGGTTTCGTCCGAGATGCTGGCGTTCTCCCGGTTGCTAAGGACGAACGAGACGGCGGTCCGCGAGACACCGGCATGCTTGGCGACGTCCGCCATTGTGACCCCCCGGGGTGCGGGGACGGCCGCCTGTGTGCTGTTCGCCATTGAATGCTCCGGAGGTTCTCACTGCTGGCCGCCTTGGCCAGCTGAATTGCAGGTAACGCGCGTTACTTGCAAGGTGTGAATTAGGTTACGCGCGTTACTTCGACCCTGTCAACGGCTTTTTCGAGGTTTCTTGCGGGACGCTGGGCCCGCCCTGGACTGGCGCGCCGGACGCTCTGGGCGCCCCCACCTCATCGATTGCTCCGCAACTGCCCTTTTGCCCCGCCAGAAGGGCAGTTGCGGAGCAGTCGATGGGGTTAAAGAAGAAAAGCACCAGTTCCGAAGAACTGATGCTTCCCAGTGGTGGCTCCGACCGGCGTCGATCCGGTGACCTTTCGATTTTCAGTCGAACGCTCTACCAACTGAGCTACAGAGCCTAGGTGACATGTCACCATGAGAGCCGGAATTTCTTCTGGCAATCAGAGCGACCCTGACGGGACTTGAACCCGCGACCTCCGCCGTGACAGGGCGGCGCGCTAACCAACTGCGCTACAGGGCCTTGCTATTTTCTTGCTTCTCTGCAGTATCGCTACTGCAATTTTTCAAGGCCTTTAGCCTACCAGACTTTCATACCCGGTTTGACCAGTTCCTTGCGTACCCCCAACGGGATTCGAACCCGTGCCGCCGCCGTGAAAGGGCGGTGTCCTAGGCCGCTAGACGATGGGGGCCAGAACGCCATTCGGTTGAACAAGGGCAAAAATTAAGGGCCGAAGCCTTCCGTTTTTGTCCTTTCGGGTTCCTCCGAACTGGACTATAAAACTATAAGGGCAGACCCCCGGATTATCCAAAATCGGCGGTCGCCTCCGGCCGGGACGCTCAACTCCGCCGGCCCAGGCCCTGTTGCGCCCGCTCCACGTCGCGAGCCGAATCCAGCTCGCCCTTGGCCCGCAGGCCGGCGATGACGCCGTCCACATCGGCAGCCGAACGGTTCTGGCTCAGCTTCCGCTTCGCTTCCACCCTCGTAATGACGAGTTCGACGCCGACAATCGCCCGGAGCTGTCCGGCGACGAAGCGCGCCGGCGCGTCGTCGACGGTCCAGGGCTCTGCCGACGCCGCTTCATGCATCGTGGTCAGCCGCCGGACCAGGTCGTCCACCCAGGCGGGGTCGTCATGGATGACCAGCCGGCCATAAACGTGCGCCGTGGTGTAGTTCCACGTTGGAACCACCCGGCCATGTTCGGCCTTGGACGGGTACCACGACGGGGAAATGTACGCATCGGGGCGCTGGATGATGACCAGGGATTCGCCCAGCGCCGGCAACTGCCACTGGTCGTTGTTGCGGGCAAGATGGCCCAGCAGTGCCCCTTGGTCGCCGGCCTCCGGGTCATAGATGAACGGCAGCAGCGTCGCGAGCAGTCCGCGCCCTGTCGAGGTCACCAGGTTGGCCGCACCAGGGTTTGAGAGCAACTCGTCGATGGCGCCCTGGTCGGCGGCGAAATGCGAGGGGACGTACATGGGAACTTCCTTTGTCGTTTGCGTGATGCGGCGTGGTGCGGGACGGCTGACAAACTCAGACTACGAGCATCACAGCCAGGGTGACCATGACCACGGCAATGCCACCGTCGAGCACCCGCCAGCTGCCCGGCCGGGCGAACACCGGCGCGAGGAACCTGGCACCGGCGCCGAGGGCGGCGAACCACGCGATGCTGCCAAGGCCTGCTCCGCCGGCAAACCACCACCGCCCGTCCGGGCCGTGGGTGCCGGCCAGGGACCCCAGCAGCAGGACGGTGTCCAGGTAGACATGGGGGTTGAGCCAGGTCAGCGCGAGGCAGGTCCCCAGCGCGGCCGCCCAGGTGCCCTTCTGCCCGGCCACCGGCTGGGACGCCTGCGTTCCACGGATGGCCCGCAGTGCAGCCATCAGTCCATAAGCCAGGAGAAAGGCGGCCCCCGCCCAGCGCACAACCTCGATAACGCCGGGTGCCTGCTCGATCAGGACGCCCACCCCGGCCACGCCCAGCATGATCAGCACGAGGTCGGACAGGGCGCACACGGCAACGACCAGCAGGACGTGCGAGCGCTGCACGCCTTGGCGAAGCACGAAAGCGTTCTGCGCACCGATGGCGACGATGAGGGACAGCCCGCTGGCGAGGCCCGAAAGGAGGGAGAGGATCACGGGTTCCACGCTAGAGGGCCCAGGAACATGAAACCAGTTAATAATTTTTGTCCAACATAAGATGGGCTAATGATCGACATCCATCCGGACCAGGCCCGGACCCTGGCCGCCATTGTGGCGCACGGAAGCTTCGAGGCTGCGGCCAGCCACCTCCGGGTCACGGCGTCGGCGGTGAGCCAGCGCGTCCGCGCCCTCGAAGTGGCCGTCGGCAGGCCGGTCTTGAAACGCACCCGCCCCGTCGAACTCACCTCCTCCGGCCACGCGGTGGTGCGCTTCGCCCGGCAGCTGGACATGCTCTCCGCCGATCTGGCCGAAGAGTTGCAGCCCGGCGCGCAGCCCGCCAGCGTCCGGCTGACCCTGATCATCAACAGCGATTCCCTGCACACCTGGGCGCTGCCCGGGCTGGCGGCCGTGGCGGACAGGGTCCAGCTGGAGATTCTGCGCGAGGATCAGGACTACTCGCTGGAGCTCCTCCGCAGCGGCGCCGCAGCCGCTGCCATCACCACCACGGCGAAGGCGGCGCCGGGCTGCTCCTCCCGGCGCCTGGGCGTGATGCACTACCTGCCGGTCTGCACCCCGGAATTCGCCGCCCGATGGTTCCCCAACGGGGCATCGGCGGAAACGCTTGCCGCCGCCCCGGTCATCATCTTCGACCGCAAGGACGAC
Organism: Pseudarthrobacter sp. MDT1-56; assembly: GCF_059383555.1. Taxonomy (NCBI): domain Bacteria; kingdom Bacillati; phylum Actinomycetota; class Actinomycetes; order Micrococcales; family Micrococcaceae; genus Pseudarthrobacter; species Pseudarthrobacter sp. MDT1-56. Next base: position 28,483 of record NZ_JBWZCK010000006.1, on the reverse strand, counting down.
CTGCAGGACCGGTACCTGCGGTCCGTGAGCCGCACAGCACTCCAGCCGCCCCGGCATTATGTCCCGGCGGCCCACGAGTTCGGCGAAGCCATCCGCTGGTCAATGGGCTGGGGGCTGCTTCCCGAAATCGAAGTATCGGAGGAACTGAAGCGCCGCACGCTGGTTTCCCCGGACCCCGCCGCGCACGTCGATGTGCCGCTCCACTGGCAGCAGTGGCGGTACGGATCGGCTGCCCTCGACGAGGTGGCAGCCGCCATCCAGGCCGCCGCCCGCCCTCTCCGGTGAGCCGCCGGGCGCGGCTGCGCCCCGGGTGGCAGAAACTCGACTAGACATGGCCGATTTCCGCCAGTCCCCGGGTCCCTGTGCGGGCTAGATTGGCAACATGGCCACAACCGCCCAGACAGGCTCCCCCCAGCCGGACAGCTCGCACCCGGACGGCACCCACGAAGTGCCGCCGCACGCTCCCGCCCCCACCTCCCCGTCCAAGACCCCGCAGCCGGGCCAGATCAGCCGGCTCGGCATCGCCGCCGTCGTCGTGACGGTGGTGCTGTGGGCATCCGCCTTTGTGGGCATCCGGGCCGTGGGACCGAGCTTCTCCCCCGGCTCCCTGACCCTGGGCCGGCTGGCGATTGCCGCCGTCGTGCTGGGACTGGTGGTGCTGCCGCAACTCCTGAAGAACAGCACCCTCCCCCGGGGCCGCGAGTGGTGGCCCATCCTGGCCTACGGCGTCATGTGGTTCGGCGGCTACAACGTGGCGCTGAACGCCGCCGAGCACCTCCTCGACGCCGGCACGGCCGCCCTGCTGATCAACGTGAACCCGATCCTGGTCGCCATCATGGCCGGCGTGATCCTCAAAGAGGGCTTCCCGCGCTGGCTGATCATCGGCAGCCTCGTCGCGTTCGGCGGGGTTGCAGTGATCGCCCTGGGTTCCGGCCAGCGGTCGACGGCGGACGTCGCCGGGGTGCTGCTGTGCCTGCTGGCTGCAGCCCTCGCCGCGGTGAGCGTGATCGTGCAGAAGCCGGTGCTGCGGAAGTTCCCCGCCGCCCAGGCCACCTGGTTCGGGATCATGGTCGGTGCCATCTGCTGCCTGCCCTTCAGCGGCCAGCTGATCGCCGAACTGCAGGCGGCCCCGCTGCCGGCCACCCTGGGCCTCGTCTACCTCGGCGTTTTCCCCACCGCGATCGCCTTCACCACCTGGGCCTATGCACTGTCACTGATCGACGCCGGCCGGCTTGCCGCCACCACCTATCTGGTGCCCGGCACCACGATCCTGATTTCTTGGCTGGTGCTCGGCGAGATCCCCACCGTCTGGGGCCTGGTCGGCGGCGCCATCTGCCTCGTCGGGGTGGGTCTGACCCGGCGCCGGTCCCGCTGATTCGGGGCTAGAGTTTCAGCTATGCCCGCCTCCCTGCCGCCAGGCCTCCCGATCATTCCGACCGGTCCGGACAGCCCGGACGACGGCGGGAACGGCGCCGGCCATGACCACCCGCCGTTCCCGATGTCCGAGACCGACTTCGAAGCCGCGGTGCATGACGCCCTGGACCGGATCCCGCCGGACCTTGCCAAGACCATGAACAACGTGGCCATCTTCATCGAGGACGACTACACACCCCAGCCCGGCGACGATCCGGACACCGTGCTGTTGGGCCTCTACGAGGGCGTGCCGCTGACCGAACGGGACTCGTGGTGGGACGCCGGCTCGTTGCCGGACCGCATCACCATCTACCGCCGGCCGATCCTGGAGATCTGCGAAACACGCGAGGACGTGATCGAGGAAGTGACGGTCACTGTGGTCCACGAGATCGCACACCACTTCGGCATCAGCGACGATCGCTTGCACGAGCTCGGCTGGGGCTAGCCTTGTAGGCATGGGACACGACCACAGCCACTCACACGGCCTAACCGGCACTGCCAAGCACCGGAAGCGCCTGGTCGCCGTCCTGGCCATCACCCTCGCCGTCGTCCTGATCCAGATCGTCGGCGCACTGGTTTCCGGCTCCCTGGCCCTGCTGGCCGATGCCGGCCACATGCTGTCCGACGCGGCCGGGGTCTTCATCGCCCTGCTGGCCGCCTGGATCGCCGCCCGGCCGGCGAGCGACCAGCGCACCTACGGCTACCAGCGCGCCGAGGTGCTGGCCGCCCTCGCCAACGCCCTGGTGCTGATCGTGATCTCGGTGGTCATCTTCACGGAGGCGATCCGCCGGCTCGGCTCTGCCCCCGAGGTGCAGACCGACGTCATGCTTTACGCCGCCGTCCTCGGCGCCATCGCCAACCTCGTGTCACTGCTGATTCTCCGCGGCGCCCAGAAGGAGAGCCTCAACGTCCGCGGCGCCTACCTTGAGGTCCTGGGCGACCTGCTCGGCTCCTTCGCCGTCATCGCCGCCGCGGTGGTCATCATGGTCACGGGTTTCCAGACGGCGGATACCATCGCCTCGATCGTCATCGCGCTGATGATCCTGCCTCGGGCCTGGCACCTGCTCCGCGATGTGGTGGACGTGCTGCTCGAGGCGACCCCCAAGGGGGTGGAAGTGCAGATGATCCGCGAGCACATCCTTGCCGTGGAGGGTGTGGTGTCCGTGCACGACATTCACATCTGGACCATCACCTCCGGCGTGCCCGTGTTTTCCGCCCACGTGGTGGTGGAGGATGCGGCGCTGGGTGCCCGCGGCGCCGACCAGATCCTGGACAAGCTCGTCAGCTGCCTGGGTTCGCACTTCGACACCGAGCACTGCACCTTCCAGCTGGAACCCCTCTCCCACGCGGAGCACGAGTCACACCAGCACGCCTGAGCCCTGGGGCCCCGTCCTGGCCCTTGTTGGACCTGGAGTCCGCGGCCGACACGCGCCCCGGGAATGTGACTAAATGACACACTTGTTGTTTATGTTATTCATGTGACCAGTGTTGCCAAAGTGACTACTGGCACGTAGCCTGACCGTGCTGGGGGATCAGCCGCGGGCTCCCCTGCGCCGGAATCCACGCTCACCTGCTCCAGCCCGACACTGCAGCGAGGTTTGCCCATGACATGGACCGGTCCTGGCCGAAAGACCGCAGCGGTCTGCGCCGCCGTCGTCCTCTGGGGAACACTGGCCCCTCCCGCGAACGCAGCACCGCTCCCGCCGGCCCTCCAGCTCCCGGCCCTGTTTGTCCCGGCTTCGCCGGGGATTCCCTCTCCGGATGAGATTGCCGCGGCCAAGTCCAGTGAAAGCGCGACGGCGGCACAGGTCGCCACCATCGACCGGCTCCTGGCGGACGCCTCCGCGGCCCGGGAGGCCAGCCTCGCGGCCTCCCTGCAGGCCAATAACGCGTATAGCGAAGCCCTCGTGGAACTCCAGCTCCGGCGCGACGCCGCCGCGGTTGCCGCCGCCAGGGCCTCGGCGGCCGGGGCGGAGCAGCAGAAGACACGCAAGCAGATCGGCCAGCTCGCAGGCGATCTCTACCGCAGCGGCGGGCTGAATCCCGCCCTCAGCAGCTTTGTCAGCGGCAGCGGCAACGCCCTGCAGCAGGCCGCCACCCTGGCGGCCGTAACAGCTGGCCGCTCCCGCGCCTTCCAGTCGGCGGAAACCGCCGCCGTGGCCGCTGAGTCGCTGACGGCCACCGCCGCCGACGCCAACCGGGCCGCCGACGAGGCCGCACGGACCGCGGAGGCCCGCAAGCTCGACGCCGAACGCGCCAGCGATGCCCAGCGGAAGGCCGTGTCTGAAGCCAGGGCGCAGCGGACCGTCCTGGTGGACCAGCTCGCGAATCTCAGGAACACCACCGTGGCCCTGGAATCGGCCCGCGTGGATGCCCTGGACCTGCAGCGCCAGCAGGACCGGCTGGCGAAAGTAACCGCCGCTGCCGCGCAGGGTCCGGACCGGAACCCTGTCCAGCAGCCCACCGCAGGGAACCCCGCGTCCGGCAATTCCGCTTCGGGAAACTCCGCCTCGGGAACTCAGGGTCCGCAGGCACCGGCTCCTGCGCCGCCGGAGGCGCCGGTTGCGCCCGTTCCCCGTCCCGCAGCCCCGGCTGCACCCGCGCCCGCACCCGCTCCCGCACCCGCACCCATTCCCGCCCCGGCTCCGCCACCCGCACCTGCCCCGCCCCCGGCCCCGGCCCCGGCCCCGGGAGGGTCCAACCAGACAGCGATCTCGGTGGCCCTCGGCAAAGTCGGTGCGCCCTATTTCTACCAGTACGGCGGAACGGGCACCCGGGGATTCGACTGCTCCGGCCTGGTGCAGAATGCGTTCGCCGCGGCCGGAAAATACCTGCCCCGCACGGCGTCCCAGCAGTTCGCCCAGGCACCCCTGCACGTTCCGCTCTCCCAGGCCCAGCCCGGGGACCTGCTGGTCTGGGGCTCGGCACCGGGTTTCTACCATGTGGCGATCTACCTCGGAGGCGGACGTGTGGTCCAGGCACTGAACGAGGACGCGGGAATTACCGTGACCGACCTTGCTGCCATGTCAGGAATGCAGCTTCACCCCGTAGCCGCCCGCTACTGAGCGGCACCGGCCGTGCGGGGCCGGGAACCGCCCGGCCGGAGCCACCACGGCCGGTGACAGCCTCTAGGAGAGCACGTCCTTGGTGATGAACCTGCCGTAGGCGAGCGCACCGAACACGGCGACGTAGCCGCCCTGCAGCAGCGCATTGGTGAGGAAGGAATCCCACGCAATGGGCTGGCGGAGCAGGTCCGCGAAGTCCAGCCAGTAGTGGCTGAACAACCACGGATGCAGCCATTCCAGCTGCGGCAGCGCATCCAGCACCTGCGAGACCACCGAGAGCACCACAGTGGACGCCATCGCACCCACGGGGACGTCCGTAAGTGTGGACATAAAGAGCCCGATGGCCGACAGGCCCATCAGCGACACGGCAAGGTAGGCGGCAATCAGCAGCAGCCGCTGCAGTGCCTCCGCTGCCCCGATCGAGTCCCCGGAGAGCAGAGTCACCGGCCCCACGGGGAAGAGTGCCGCCCCGATCCCGGCCCCGACCAGCGCCACCACAAGCGGCGCCGCAACGGCGAAGGCCACAGCCCCGGCGTATTTCACCAGCAGCAGCCGGATCCGGCCCGCGGGCGCCACCAGCAGGTACCGCAGGGTTCCCAGCCCGGCCTCTCCGGCCACGGTATCGCCCGCCACCACCCCCACGGTCAGCGGCAGGAACAGCGGGACGGACACCAGCATGGCGGTCACGCCAACGAACAAACCGTTCTGCGAAATCCGGTCCAGGAACGCCGGTCCCCGGCCGGGCGGTACCGCGGAGGACAACCGCACCGCCACGGCGATCAGGATCGGAATCGCCGCCAGCGCGCAGAGCATGGCCCAGGTCCGGCGGCGGCGGAAGAGCACCCCGAGCTCGGAAGCGAGCAGACCACGGCCCCACTGCCCCCGCGGCGCCGCATACGCAGCCGCGCGACTTCCACCTGGGCCGCCCCGGGGGCCCTCACCCGCCGGGGCTGTTTCGCTGGGGCTGGATTCTTTACTGGACAACGTCAAAGCCCTCCCCCGTCAGTGCCACGAAGCGTTCCTCCAGGCTGACCTGTTCGGTGGCGAAGCCCCGGACCCGGACGCCGGCCGCCACCAGGGCGGACACGACCGCTTCCGGTGCCACGGCTCCGTTCCCTGCCGCCGCCGGAAGCGGCGCGTAGAGCACCGCACCGGTGCTGCCGGGGATTTCACTGCTGGCACCTGTGCTGCCCCACGCGGAACGGGCTGGCGGCCCGGCGACACCCGGCCCTGCTGGCCCCGGCCCGGCGACGGCCGCGGTCAGGCCCAACCGGGCCAGCACCTCGGCCGCGGTCCCCGCGTCGGGCGTTAGAACCCGGATCCGCGCCTGCCCGCCCTGACGCAGTTCCGCGAGGGTTCCCTGCGCCACCAGCCGGCCAGCACTCATGATGGCCGCGTGCGTGCAGATCTGTTCCACCTCGGCCAGCAGGTGGCTGGAGACAAACACGGTGGCGCCGTCGGCCGCGAGTGAGCGGACCAGGCTGCGGACCTCCCGGGTCCCCTGCGGATCCAGCCCGTTCGTGGGCTCATCCAGGATCAGGAGGTCGCGGGGTGCCAGCAGGGCGTTGGCGATGCCGAGCCGCTGCTTCATGCCCAGCGAATAGGCCCGGACCTTCTTGTCCGCGGCATGCGTCAGGCCCACCCGATCCAGCGCCGACTGGACCCGCGCCTTCCGCGTCGCGGCGGGAACATGCGGGTCGGCGGCATCGAAGCGGTGCAGGTTGGCCGCACCGGAGAGGTAGGGGTAAAACGCCGGTCCCTCGACCAGGGCACCCACGCGGGGCAACACCGAGTGCAGGTGCCGCGGCATCTCCTCGCCGAGGAGCCGGACAGAGCCACCCGTGGCCGCGGCGAGCCCGAGCATGAGCCGGATCGTGGTGGTCTTCCCTGAGCCGTTGGGACCCAGGAAGCCGAAGACCGAGCCCGTCGGCACGGCCAGATCGACGCCGTCGACGGCCATCTGGTGGCCTAAGCGCTTGCTGAGACCGGTGGTCTCGATGCACAATTCCGTCGCCGGCGCGGCAGCCGTCACGCGGCGGTCACCGGGTGGTTCACCGCGGCGCGGCCGCGGCCTGCAGCCGCTCCAACGGCACGGAGCCGACGAGGATACGCCCATCGTCGAGGATCAGCACATTCACCAGCGAGGTCGACACGAGACGCCCGCCCGGAACGGCCATCGCGGCCTGCTCCAGCAGGGCGGCGGCGCCGGACCGGGTTCCTTCCGGGTCGGAGGGTGTGGGCTTCAGGGGGTTGGCAGTCGCAGGGTCAGGGGCCCCGTCCTGAGGCTGGGCCTGGCCCGGCAGCGCCATGGCTCCCGCTGGGAATTCGAGCACCGAGGCCCAACCCGTGCCTGTGATGGTGGGCCGCTTCGCAGCCTTCGCCGCGGCAGCGTCCGACGGCGGCATGGCGTCAGCCTTGTGGTCGGGCAGTGGGATTTCCTCCACGGTGGCCCCGGGCGGCGGGGTGAAGTTGAAAATGGCGGAATCCGGGGCCTCCAGCGAGAGGCTCGTGAAGGCAACGCTGAAAGCCGGCTCGGCCTGTCCCCGCGCCTTCACTTCGAAGCCGAGCGGAAGTCCGCTTTCGCCGTCGACCGCGATGGCGATCGAATCCACGAGGGTGGTATCCGCGGCCGGGGTAAGCATCAGATTGTAGGCTGCCCGCCCAGCGACCTGGACATCCGGTCCGACGGTCACCTCCGTGCTCGCGTCGAGTTTGGCGAGCAACTTGTCGGCCAGCTCCTCGGGGGTCGCTACGGCTCCGGGTCGGGATTCGTGGCGGCTCTCAGCGTCGGCAGGAAGCTGCGCGTGGGCGGCCGTGTTGTCCTTGGAATTGTAGAACCAGAGCTCGTCGCCATTCCGGACCGCGTTCCGTTCCGCCATCCGGTCCATGATCTGTACCCGGGCTTTTTCGGGCCCGTCCAGGTAAACCCGGGCGGTGTGAGGTCCGGTCAGCAGCTCCAGCCAGGCCGTCTCCGGGGAGCCCGCACCGGACCCGGACGTCGGAAGTTCCGGCAGGCCGATCTCGGAGCTTTGTTCCAGCGTCCCGGACAGGGCTTTTTCGCCATGCTGGGCGACCATGAGCAACACCTGCTGCGGGGTCTTCTCCGGCAGCGGGTCTCCGGCGCTCGCGGGAAGGGATCCGGACAGGACGCCTGCCGCGATCACGGCAGGGACCACAACAGCGGGCATCCAACGCAACCATTTGCGGGTCATTGCGACCGCGCTCCAACCTTGCAGCTCATGATTCAACACTACGCCCGGAAGTGGCCCGTTTCACCTTTGCCTGGCAGATTAGTCCGGGCCGCCGCCGGGCGCGACGGTGCCGGCGGCGCCGTCGAGCGTGATGCTCTGCCCGGTGATGATCCGCGAGGTGGCGTCCGGAACCCCGACCACTGCGGGAATCCCGTACTCCCGGGCGACGACGGCGCCGTGGGAGTTGGGACCGCCCATTTCCATCACCAGTCCGCCGGCGGTCAGGAACAGCGGCGTCCAGCCCGGGTCCGTGGATGGCGCCACGAGGATCTCGCCGGGCTCCAGATGCGCGCCCTGCGGTTCCAGGATGACGCGGGCCGCGGCGGTAACCGTGCCCGCCGACGCCGGAGTGCCCGTCAGCACTCCCGCGGAACCCCCCTCCGCCCTGGCGGCCTGCAACGCCTCAGGTTCTGTCCCGTCCGAGAGCAACACCCGCGGGATGTGCCGGCGGCCCAGTTCCTGGGCGTACGCTTCGCGGCGCTCCTCCACGACGCGGTGCAGGCGCCTCCCCGCAAGGCCCTCGCGGACCTCGACCAGGTCCAGGAAGAAGACGTCGTCCGCTTCAGTGATGCTCCCGGTGGCCGCGAGTTCCGTCCCGATAGCCCGGAGTTGCCCGCGCACCGCACCCAGGGCCTCGACGATGTGGTACTTCGGCAGTTCCCGCAACCCGGCAAACATCCTGGTGCGTTTCAACGCCGCCCGCACCAGTGCTGCGCGCAGCCTGCCCCGCTCCCGTGCGGCGGCGGCAAGCCGGTCCACCTGGGACTCAGCGTCGCGTGCCGCCTTTCTGAACAGCCGGTCCGGGGCCCGGCCGGGATCGTCCAGCCGCAGGTAGTTGGCCAGGACTCCGAGGATATGGGCCGGGTCGTCGGACCATCGCGGCATCCCGAGGTCAATTTCCGCCACCGCACGGTGCCCGTACCGGCCCAGGAAGCTGGCGAGCCCAAACTGCACGACGGCGGGCAGTTCGCGGGCCCGGTAGCGGCGGACCAGCTCCGGCACCCCTGTTGCATCGAACACCGCGCCCTCGAACACCGCGGCGGATCCGGCGTCGGCCCGGATGGCGGAGGCGAGCTGCCAGAGGGCCAGGTCCATTTCGGTGGTGACATTGTGGGGAAGACCCCGCAGCACCGGCTGCAGTGCCCCCGGGCCGGCGCCGGGCCCCAGCAGCCTGCCGGCGGCCGCCAGCAGGGCAAAGCCTACGGCGGGCAGCGGCAGGATGTTGGGCACCACCGGGAAGAGCTCCTGCCCGAGGATGCGCTCCACATGGTCCAGCCGCTGCACCGGGGTGGACCCGGCCGGCACGACAAGGGCGGCCCTGAACCGTTCGCCAAACCGTTCCACGCGGCGCAGCGCGGCCTCGGGCCGGAACACGGCGCGGAGCAGCGACTCCGGAACCCTGGCCCGCGCCGCCACGGGCCGGCATGCCGAAGCACCCGCCAGGGCGACCTGCTGGTGACCGAAAAGCGGGGGTCCGCGAACAGCCGCCGGAGCACTGCCGCGGAGCGGGCCTCCATAACGTCGAACACCCGCGGCACGATGGCCCGCCCTAGGGCGCTGCGCACCACCGGGGTCAGGTCGACGAACATGCGTTGGCCGGCCTGGACGTACGGCGGCGGCCCGTCGTGCGGCACGGGAACGTCGAACTGCGCGGCCCGTGCCACGGACGAGGCAATCAGCCGGAAGCCTGCCAGCCCCATCGGCGTCAGCGGGCGGGTCAGGCCCTGTGCCAGGCTGAAGCACAGGTAGACGCGGGTCCCGTCCCGGCTTCGAGGCAGCTCCGGCAGCGGGTAGAGGGTGGTGATGGGCCGCGATTGCGTCAGCCACGCCACCCCGTCGCCGTCAATGGCCCATTCGAGGTCCTGCGGGGCGCCAAAGTGCACTTCCGCGCGCCGGCCAAGGCGCTCCAGCGCCAGGATCTGGGCATCGTCCACGCAGGGCTGCCACCCGGAACCCGACTGCTCGATGCGTTCGGTCCCGCCGCAAAGCGGCCGGATGGCCACCCCCTTGCTCCCGGTCCGGCGCTCGAGAATTCTGCCCGTGGCGCTGTCGACGACGAAGTGGTCCGGGTTGACTGCCCCGGACACCACCGCTTCGCCGAGCCCGGGGCTGGCATCGATGACCGCTTCATGCCGCCGACCGGTCACCGGATTCGCGGTGAACAGGACTCCGGCCACGGCCGCGTCCACCATCTGCTGGACCACCACGGCGAGCGTCACCGTTAAGGGGCTGATCCCGTGGGTGGCGCGGTAGCTCACGGCGCGGTCCGTCCAGAGCGACGCCCAGCACTGCCGGACGGCCGCCAGGACTGCCTCGGCGCCCACGACATTCAGAAAGGTGTCCTGCTGGCCGGCGAAGCTGGCGAACGGCAGGTCCTCGGCGGTGGCGGACGAGCGTACCGCCACCGGGGCGTTCGTGCCCAGCGCCGCGTAGGCGGCCCGGACGGCCTCGGCAATGTCGGCAGGGACATCGGCGGCCAGCACCTGTGCCCGGGCGGCCGTGGCCAGACGGGCGAGCGCCGGAAGGTCATCCGGGGCGGTCGCTGCCAGCCCGGCGTGGATCACCTCGAGCCCGGCGGGCGCAGTGGCACGCCGGTAGGCCTGGGTGGTCAGGCAGAAACCGGCCGGAACCGGCAGCCCGGCGCGCTGTAATTCACCAAGGTTGGCCGCTTTGCCGCCGACGTCGGCCAGCAGCCCGGCGCCAGCCAGCTCCAGTGCGAGCACCAGCCCGGGCTGCGGTTCCTGCCGCGGCTCACCTGGGCCGGGGAGCTGGTCCACCTGCGGGTCCTCCCTTCACCGAGGAAGCTTTCCGTCCCGGGTCCGGGCCCGCTCCGGGCTATGAATCGCCGAGGATGGGGCCGAAGTTCACCCGGTCCGCCAGCCGGGGATCGTCCCGGTCCGGGACCACCATGACGGGGCCTTTGGCGTGGTGCAGGATCCCGTCCGAGGTGGATCCGAGCAGCATCCCGGCGAAGCCGCCGCGGCCGCGGGTGCCGACGACCACCAGTTCCACGTGCCGGCTGGCCTCGACGAGGATGTCCACGGGGGAGCCATCCACGAGCTGCGTCTCCAGCGTGAGGTGGGGAAAGTGGCTCCTGATCCAGGCGGTGCCGGCCTCGAGCTGGACCCTTATGTCGGCGAAAAGCGCGTCCCGGTCCATCGGCGCGGGTACCCAGGCGAGCGAACCGCTGTACTGCGGTACCGCGCACACCACCCGCAGCGGTGCCGAGAGCCGCTCGGCCTGCGTTGCGGCCTCCAACACCGCCACCCGGGCCTGTTCGGAGCCGTCGACCCCCACCACCACCACGTTTTCGACCGGGACGCGACCGGACTTGGCCCGCTCCGCGAGGACATGCTTGTCGTCGGTGGTTTCGCCGAGGCGGTCGGCGCAGATCAGGGGCACGGTGACCGTGGGGCATTTGGCGTGCGCGGGGAGGGCGCTGCTGACGGAACCGAGCAGCCGGCCGACGAAACCGCCCCGGCCCCGGGTGCCGAAGACCAGCAGCTCGGCGGTCTCAGACATTTCCAGCAGGACGCCGGAGGCATCGCCGTTCTCGACCGAGGCGTCGACGTCGATCAGGTACCCGGCCACCTTGTCCACGGCCTGCTTCAGGATGGCCTCCGCGCCTTCGCGGATCACCGAATCGTCAACGGTGGCGTACCCGCCGTCGAGCCCTGACGCGGCGAAGATCGGAACGGAATAGGCGGTCACGATGTGCAGCGGGCGATTGCGGCGCTGGGCCTCGCGGGCGGCCCATACCAGTGCGCACTTGCTGTGGTCCGAACCGTCGACGCCGACCACGATCCCCCGGGGCGCCGCGGACCCGCCGGAGGAATCCCCTGCCGGATCCGGATGCACCTGTTCTCGGCCCATGGGGTCCGCCTCCTCGCGATTCTTGCATGATGTTGCGGCTATTCTGCCAGACGTGTCGGCATGCAGCGTCCATTGGCGACGCGCCCGAAGAATCTGCGGCTAGAACCCCTGGTGTTCACAACTATTCTCGGTTTGCCGGGAACAAGCAAGCGCCAGGAATGAGCTCTGGAATGAGGGCGACACGCAGGTTTTACCCAGTGTTTACAGGCTGCCGGCGGCCCCGGAAGACGGCGGAAGATGCCCGCGGCGCCGCCGGAAAAGCCCGGGAATTCCCGGACCGGCCAATGTGGCAGCTGCTCTACCCAAGGCCGGAAATGTTAGGTAGTCTTCGAGGCGTTGCTGAACCGAGACTCGTGTTTCAGAACGCGGAAGCTTCTTGTGATTGCGATGAGGGCAGCGTTCGGGCGGGCAGTGGAACGCGTAGGGGGCATCGGCCCCGCAATTGGCACCATTCGAGGAGGGACCCTGCCGTGTCGACCATGCCTATGTCCGGTGGTATCGAACGGACCGCAGCCGTCGTCATCGGCACCGGCCTGTCCGGGCTGGCGGTTGCCAGCGAGCTGCAGCGGCGCGGCGTGGACTCCATCATTGTGGACGGGCTCGATCTGCTGGGCGCCGGCAATCCGGCCAACACCTCCTCCCTGCAACGCTGCGACGCAGCCGACGCCGGCAGCCTGCGGGAGCGCAACGAGATCCTCCGGCATCTGCGGAACTACGCCGCCAGCCACAAGCTGGATGTCCGGAACAATATCCGGGCCCTGCAGCTGGACCACGTTGATGCCGGCGTCACCGGCCCCACCCAGCAGTGGGCCGTCCGCACCCCGGGCGGCGTCCTCCTGGCGGATCACCTCGTCCTGACGCGCTGTGCCCACAGCCAGCTGCGCCGGATGCTCTCCGAGCTCGGCATGACCGCCGGGCAAAACCTGATGGCGACCATGCACGCGCTGGGGATGTACCTCGTGGGCGTGGGCGAACTCATCACCCCGACGCCGAAGGAAGTACTGCGCCAGGCCAAGGTGGTGGGCCAGGCGATCTCCGCCAAGGTTTACCCGGACGGCTTTCCCGCCGTCCTCCCGGGGTACTACGACCTGGCCGCACCTGCTTAAGGCGCGGCTTCGGTCAGCTTTCGGTGTCCTTGCCGGAGCCCGGCTTGAGACGGCTCCTGGCCATCAGACCCAGGACCACCACGATGCCGATGGCTGTTCCCACAAAGATCACGATGCTCCAGGGGAAGGGCTCCGCGGAGCTGGACGGCCGCGCCGGCGCCGGTGTGATGCCCGGCTGGGCGGTTCCCATCGTGGGAACCGCAGCAACCGCCGTCGAGCCTGGGGCTCCGGCGGTGGCGGTGAAGGTGAAGCTGCCTTCGATCGGGTGGCCGTCCGAGCTGGCAACGCGCCACAGCACCGTATAGGCACCGGCCGGGGCGCCGGCCTTGAGCTTCTGCGAGGCCACGTTGTCCACGATCTCGACGGCGCCGTCGGCCCAGTTGGTGCCCGCGGGATCGTTCACCAGAATCTGCGACCCCAGCGCCAGCGGATTCTTATTGAAAGTGACCGAGACCTGCTCCGGTGGCGTCGCCACGGTGGCGCCGGTGGCCGGGCTGGTGGATTCCGCGGCATCGTGGGCCGAAGCCGGAGCAACCGCCCCCAGCAGGGCGGCGGCGAGGATCGCGGCGCCCAGGAGGGCACTGAAAAGCTGTCGGATGAGGCGCATGGAAAAGCTGCTCCTAGTGTTGGCTTCCTTACAGACTAGGCGAAATCGGCCGGACGCCGGGTGCGCGCCCAATAGGATTCAAGTAACTATCCACACCTCCCGGAGGACTAATGCTCAAGCAGGGCTCTGCACTCGACCGGTACTTCAAGATATCCGAGCGGGGGTCGAACTTCTCGCGGGAGATCCGGGGAGGCTTCGCCACGTTCTTCGCCATGAGCTACATCGTGGTGCTGAACCCGCTGATCCTCTCGGGGCCCGACTCCACCGGCGCCACCCTCGGCTTCGCCGCCGTCGCCGCCGTCACCGCCTTTGCGGCCGGCATCCTGACCATCCTGATGGGCGCGTGGGCCAAGCACCCCTTCGCGCTGGCAACAGGCCTCGGCGTCAACGCCTTCGTCGCCGTCACGGTGGCCACCAACCCCGGCCTGACCTGGCCGGACATGATGGGCCTCGTCGTGCTCTCGGGCGTCACCATGCTGATCCTGGTCCTCACCGGTTTCCGGACCGCAGTCTTCAAGGCGGTCCCGGAAGGGCTGAAGACCGCGATCGTGGTGGGCATCGGCCTGTTCATCGCCCTGATCGGCCTGGTCAACGCGGGCTTCGTGCGCCGCATCCCGGATGTTGCCGGCACCACCGTTCCGGTCGGCCTGGGCTTCGACGGCAAGCTGCTGGGCTGGCCCACCCTGGTCTTTGTCTTCGGCCTGATCCTCACCATCGCCCTCGTGGTGCGCAAGGTCAAGGGCGCGATCCTGATCGGCATCGTCGCCTCAACCATCCTGTCCGTGATCCTGGAATTCACGCTGCACATCGGCCCCAGCTTCGACGGCAAGACGTACAACCCGCAGGGCTGGTCCCTCGTGGCCCCGGCGTTCTCCGAATGGGCGGCCCCGGACCTGTCACTGATCGGGCAGGCCAACCCGTTCGGCGCCTTTGAACACCTCGGCTTTGTCGCCGCGACCCTGCTGGCGTTCGTGATCCTGCTCAGCATCTTCTTCGATGCCATGGGCACCATGGTGGGCCTGGCCACGGAGGCCGGCAGCATCGATAAGGACGGCAACATCCCCAACGTGGACCGTGTACTGCAGGTGGACGCGCTCGGCGCGATCATCGGCGGCGGCGCCTCGGTCTCCTCGAACCAGATCTACGTCGAATCCGGCGCCGGCATCGGCGAAGGCGCCAGGACCGGCCTGGCCTCGATCGTCACCGGCCTGCTGTTCCTCGTGGCCATGTTCTTCACCCCGCTGATCAACCTCGTGCCCTTCGAAGCCGTGGCCCCGGCGCTGGTCATCGTCGGTTTCATGATGGTCTCCCAGGTCGGCAAAATAGACTGGCAGGACCTGGGCATCGCGATCCCGGCCTTCCTGACCTTCACCCTGATGCCGTTCACGTACTCGATCGCCAACGGCCTGGGTGCCGGCTTCATCAGTTTCGTGCTGATCCGCACCTTCCAGGGCCGCGCGCGCGAGGTGCACCCGCTGATGTGGGCTGTGGCCGCGGCGTTCCTGCTGTTCTTCGCGATCGGCCCGATCGAGGCCGCGCTGGGGATGCACTAACCCTTCGTTCCCCCGTAACTGCTCCCTCCCCTCCGCCGGGGTGGGACGTCACGCCCATGTTTGTTCTAAACATCGGCGTGCGTCCCACCCCGGCGGTGTTTTTTGCGGCTTTGAGCCCGGATTCCGGGATTACGGACAGTCCGACGGCGGCGCGGCTGGTTTTCCGGCCCGGGCTGCGGTGAGCTAGGGGCATGGTTTCTCCCGTGCCCGCCGTAGATGTCCCGCCGCAGCCCTGGACCGGACGGTTCGACGGCGACGGCCCCGAGCACCGCCGCTGGTGGCAGGCCGTCACGCCGTACGCCCTGCGCCGGGTCCAGCCCGCCGCCGCCCGGCCCGCCGTCATTCTCGGGTTCGGCAGCGATGCCGGGGTGCGCCGCAACAAAGGCCGCGCCGGAGCCGCCGCGGCCCCCGCCGCGATCCGCGCCGCCCTCGGTCCGCTCGCCTTCCACCTCGGCCGGGAAGTGCACGACGCCGGCGACGTCACCGTGGCCGGGGATGCGCTGGAGGCCGGACAGGCGCGTGCCGGGCTGGCGATCACCAGCCTGCACGACGCCGGGCAGCTTCCCGTGGTGCTGGGCGGCGGGCACGAAACCGCGTTCGCGAGCTATCTGGGGCTGGCAGGCTCGGCGGCGGTCCGGGAGGGCCTGCGCGTGGGGGTGCTGAACCTGGACGCCCACTTCGACCTCCGCGACGAGGCCGTGCCCAGTTCCGGGACCCCGTTCCTGCAGATGGCCCGGGCGGAAGCCGCCGCGGGCCGCGAACTGAGGTACGCCGTCGTCGGGATCTCCGAGCCGAACAACACCCGGGCGCTGTTCCGGACCGCCGAAGATCTGGGCGTGGACTACCTGCTGGACGAGGACTGCGCAGCCGAGGCCGCGCACGCGTTCGTGGCCGCGTTCCTGGCACAGGTCGACGCCCTGTATCTGACCATCGACCTGGATGTGCTGCCGGCCTCGGTGGCGCCGGGGGTGAGCGCACCGGCAGCCTACGGCGTGCCGTTGCCGGTGATCAGCGCGGTGTGCCGCCAGGTGGCCGCGAGCGGAAAGCTGCTGCACCTCGATGTCGCCGAACTGAACCCGGAGTTCGACATGGACGCCCGCACCGCGAGGGTGGCCGCGCGGCTGATCAACACGCTGCTGGGCTAGCCGGCGGCTGGCGGGCACAGCGCCCGGCCCCCGGCAGACCCGGCCCCGTCAGATGGGTGTCTTCGGCGCCTTGCCTTCGTCGCCATGCTGCTGCACGGCCTTCCGTTCGCGGAGCCGGTCCAGCCGGTTCATGACCGGCGCTGTGGTGGCCCCGTGCAGCACGATGGACATTGCCACCACCAGGCCGATGAACGCCCACAGCTGCTCGGCCTGGGCGTTGAAGTCGCCCTTGCTGAGCGCGTAAGCGAGGTAATAGAGCGAGCCGATGCCGCGGATGCCAAAGAAGGCGATGGCGATCCGTTCCCGCGGGCCGGTCTTGCCCCGCGCCAGGCCGATCCAGCCGGCCAGCGGACGGACGACCAGCAGGAACGCCAGCGCCACCAGGATCTCCGCCCAGCCAATGCCGGCCAGCAGGCCCCGGGCAATCGCGCCGCCCAGGAGCACCAGGATGACCACCGTCATAAGCCGTTCGAGCTGCTCCACGTAGGAGTGCATCACGCGGTGGAATCCATGCGTCCGTTCCGCGGCCCGGATGGTTACCGCACACACAAAGACGGCGATGAACCCGTAGCCTTCCAGCATTTCCGTCACCCCGTAGGCCAGGAAAGTCGCCGCCAGCGCCACGAAGCCTTCGGAGTGGCTGGCCAGCCGGATGCTGTCACGGGCGGAGAAGAACAGCAGGCTCAACGCCTTCCCTGCCAGCCAGCCGAGCAGCACGCCCATACCGATCCGCCACACGACGTCGGTGGCGAACCAGGAAACGAACCACTCGGACGGCGAGGGACCGACCAGGCTGATGGCGATGGCCAGGTAGACAAACGGGAAAGCCAGCCCGTCGTTCAGGCCTGCCTCGGAGGTGAGGCCGAAGCGGATCTCGTCTTCGCCCTGCTCGGTTTCGTCCTCGTCATCGGCGGGCTCCCCCACCTGGACTTCCGAGGCCAGCACGGGGTCGGTCGGCGCGAGGGCCGCCGCGACCAGCAGCGCGGCACCGAGCCCCAGCCCCAGCACCCCGAGCCCCAGCAGGGTGAGGGCAACGATGCAGATCGGCATGGCGATCCCCAGCATCCGCCAGGTGGTCGACCATTCGCGCCTGCCCACGGGGCGGTCCAGCGCGAGGCCGGCGCCCATCAAGGAGATGATGACGCAGACTTCAGTCAGGTGGGTGGTGAACTCCCCGTATTGCAGGGGGTCCGGGTCCGGCAGTTCCGGGATGAACGTGAAGGCCAGCATGCCGGCGGCCAGGAAGACCATCGGCATCGACAGCGGCGCATTGCGCAGCAGCTTGGGCAGAAGTGCGGCAGCGAAGACGGCCATGCCTGCCGCTGCAAAAATGATGCTGGGAGCCTCAAACACTGCGTATTCCTCCTGCCGGGACCCGGATGCCCGGGGATGAGTAGGGGCACCGTCCCTACGGAACGGCGCCCCCTCACCAAGATACGCGTCAGCGGTGCGAAAACCGGTTTCGGCTAGCTGCGCCGCACCTCCACGCCATCTGATTTCAGGAAAAGCCCGTGCTCAGAAGGGACCGCCGGTTCCGCCGGCACCAGCCAGAGGACATTGCCGCTCAGTGAGACTTCTTCGACCTCACCGGCCGCCAAAACCTGGGCATGCTTAAGGATTTCGACCCGGTCCCCCGCTTTGAGGCTCCGCCAGTCGGAGACCGCACTGACCGATGCCAGCCGTCTGGACATAACCGTCCCGCGTGCTTTCATGAACTTCTACCCCTTTGTATGTGTTCCTTGTCACAACTTCGTTGGTGTGACTTTCCATTTGTACTACAGTTCCCGGGCCCCCGCTGGCCGTGTTGCCCACTATTTCGGGGGCGCCGGAAATTGTTCACCCGGACTGCATTTTGTTTTCCCTCAGGCGAGATTTCCGACGGCGGATTCGGCTGCAGCCCGCACCCGGCCCGAGGCGACGAGACGGTCCGCCGCCTCCAGCTCCGGGGACAGGAACCGGTCCGTGCCGGGACCGTCGACGACGTCGCGCAGCGCGGCGATCACGGCGGCGCCGGCGGGTCCCGGGGTGAGTTCGCCGCCGGAGAGCTGGGTGCGAATGTCGAGTGCCCGCGCCGAGGTCACGAGTTCGATCGCCAGGACGCGGCGCAGGTTCTCCACCGCGCGGCGGAGCTTGCGGGCCGCGTGCCAGCCCATCGACACGTGGTCCTCCTGCATCGCGGAGCTGGGGATCGAATCCACCGACGCCGGGACAGCCAGCCGCTTGTTGTCCGAGACCAGCCCGGCCTGGGTGTACTGGGCGATCATCAGCCCCGAGTCAACGCCGGGGTCTGCGGCGAGGAACGCGGGCAGCCCGTGCGAGCGGGCCGGGTCCAGCATGCGGTCGGTCCGGCGCTCGGCGATGGAGCTCAGGTCCGCGACGGCGATCGCCAGGAAGTCCAGCACGTAGGCCACCGGGGCACCGTGGAAGTTGCCGTTGGAGCTGACCCGGCCGTCCGGCAGGACCACCGGGTTGTCGATCGCGGCGGCCAGCTCGCGGGAAGCGACCATGGCGGCATGGTCCACGGTGTCGCGGACCGCCCCGGCCACCTGGGGGGCGCAGCGCAGCGAGTAGGCGTCCTGGACCTTGGTGTCGTTGATCCGGTGCGAGGCCACGATCGGGGAGTCGGACAGGACCCGGAGCATGTTGTCCGCGGAGGCGGCCTGGCCCGGGTGCGGGCGGAGGGCCGCGTGCAGTTCGGGCAGGAACACCTGGTCGGTGCCCAGCAGCGCCTCGACGCTGAGCGCGGCGGTGATGTCCGCCGTCGTGAGCAGCTGGCGGATGTCCGCGATGGCCATCAGCAGCATGCCCAGCATGCCCTCGGTGCCGTTGACCAGCGCCAGGCCTTCCTTCTCGGCCAGGGTGACGGGCTCGATCCCGTGCGCGGCGAGGAGTTCGGCGACCGGGCGGCCGTCCTTGCCGCCGTAGAGTTCACCGTCCGGGCCGGTGGCTTCGCCTTCGCCCATCAGGACGAGGGCGCAGTGGGACAGCGGGGCGAGATCGCCGGAGCAGCCGAGCGAGCCGAATTCGCGGACCACCGGGGTGATGCCGGCGTTGAGGACCTTCACCATGGTCTGCAGGACCACCGGGCGGACGCCGGTGCGGCCCGACGCGAGGGTCTTGGCGCGCAGGAACATGATGCCTCGGACCACCTCGCGTTCCACGGCCGGGCCCATGCCGGCGGCGTGGCTGCGGATCAGCGATTTCTGCAGCTGGGTACGCAGTTCGTTGGGGATGTGCCGGTTGGCCAGCGCGCCGAACCCGGTGGAGATGCCGTACGCGGGAACCTCGCTGTGGGCCAGGCCGTCGATGTGGGCGCGGACCCTGGCGACGGCGTCGAGGGCGTCCTGGGCGATGGTCACCTGGGCGTCGTGGCGGGCGACGGCGACGACGTCCTCGGGAGTGACGCCGCTGGAGCCAAGGGTGACGGTGAGCGGTTCGTGGGTTGTGACAGTCATGGGGTGTTCCTGGTTCTCTGGGGCCACGCGAGCAGGGTTCCCTGGCTCGTGGGGATCGAGTGCTCCGTAAGTGCCCTTTTCGGGGCTCAAAACGGCGGTTACGGAGCAGTCGATGTGGGGTGGGACCTTACTTAGCGGGTTTCTGACATCGGGATGCGGACGCCGCGCTCTTGGGCGACTTCGACGGCGCGGTCGTAGCCGGCGTCGACGTGGCGGATGACGCCCATGCCGGGGTCGTTGGTGAGCAGGCGTTCGAGCTTCTGCGCTGCGAGCTCGGTGCCGTCGGCCACCGAGACCTGGCCGGCGTGGATGGAGCGGCCGATGCCGACGCCGCCGCCGTGGTGGATGGAGACCCAGGTGGCGCCGGAGGCGGTGTTGAGCAGCGCGTTGAGCAGCGGCCAGTCGGCCACGGCGTCCGAGCCGTCAGCCATGGCTTCGGTTTCGCGGTACGGGGACGCGACGGAGCCGGAGTCGAGGTGGTCGCGGCCGATCACGATCGGCGCCTTGACCTTGCCCTCCTTGACGAGCTGGTTGAACAGCAGCCCGGCCTTGGCACGTTCGCCGTAGCCCAGCCAGCAGATGCGGGCCGGGAGGCCTTCGAACTCGACGCGCTCGGCGGCGGCGTCGATCCAGCGGTGCAGGTGTTTGTTCTCCGGGAAGAGTTCCTTGATGGCCTTGTCCGTGACCGCGATGTCCTCCGGGTCGCCGGAGAGCGCCACCCAGCGGAACGGGCCCAGGCCCTCGCAGAACAGCGGCCGGATGTACGCCGGAACGAAGCCGGGGAACTCAAAGGCCCGGTTGTAGCCACCCTTGCGGGCCTCGTCGCGGATGGAGTTGCCGTAGTCGAAGACCTCGGCGCCGGCGTCCTGGAACTCGACCATGGCCTGGACGTGCCTGGCCATGGAGGCCTGGGCCTTCTTGGTGAAGCCCTCCGGGTCGGCTGCGGCCTCGCGGTGCCATTCCGCGACCGTGATGCCCTCGGGCAGGTAGCTCAGCGGATCGTGGGCGGAGGTCTGGTCCGTGACGATGTCCACGGTGAGCTCGCCGGCATTGTGGCGGCGCAGGATCTCCGGGAAAACCTCGGCGGCGTTGCCGACGTAGCCGACGGACCAGCCGCGGCGTTCTTCCTTGGCTTTGAGGACCTTGGCGATCGCGGCATCGAGGTCGGTCTCCACTTCGTCGAGGTAGCGCTTGCCGAGGCGGCGGCGCAGGTGGCTTTCGTCGACGTCGACGATCAGGCAGGCGCCGTCGTTCAGGG
Organism: Pseudarthrobacter sp. MDT1-56; assembly: GCF_059383555.1. Taxonomy (NCBI): domain Bacteria; kingdom Bacillati; phylum Actinomycetota; class Actinomycetes; order Micrococcales; family Micrococcaceae; genus Pseudarthrobacter; species Pseudarthrobacter sp. MDT1-56. The sequence goes on along the minus strand of NZ_JBWZCK010000006.1, from coordinate 7,757 downwards.
TGACGGCGAGCGGCTGGGCGCCGCCCATGCCACCGCAGCCGCCGGTGAGCGTCAGGGTGCCGGCGAGGGTGCCGTTTTCGTCACCGGTGAGCTTGCGGGCGATCGCGGCGAAGGTTTCGAAGGTGCCCTGCAGGATGCCCTGGGTGCCGATGTAGATCCAGGACCCGGCGGTCATCTGGCCGTACATCATCAGCCCCTCGGCCTCGAGCCGGCGGAACTCGGGCCAGTTCGCCCAGTCGCCGACGAGGTTGGAGTTGGCCAGCAGCACCCGCGGCGCCCATTCGTTGGTGCGGAAGACACCGACCGGTTTGCCGGACTGGACCAGCAGGGTCTCGTCCTTCTCCATGGTTTCCAGGGTGCGGGTGATCGCGTCGAACGCGGCCCAGCTGCGGACGGCGCGGCCGGTGCCGCCGTACACCACCAGGTCATCGGGGCGTTCGGCGACTTCGGGGTCCAGGTTGTTCATGAGCATGCGCAGCGGGGCTTCCGTCTGCCAGCTCTTGGCGGTGATCTCGGTGCCGCGGGCTGCTTTGACCGGGCGGGCACCGGTGGTGAAATCTGCGGGTGCCATGAGGGGCTCCTTCGTGTCTTGGTGGTTCCGGGAATGAGGTTCTGTATCAACTAAAGCCTGTCCCCGGCCGCGGAAACAGGGCCCACGGAGGGGTGCTGTCCGGGATTCCAGACCCGCCCACCAGCTCCGCCTCCCCCACGTTGCGCTATCACTTTTGGCCCTTAAAACACGTGGATGGGAACCAAAAGTGATAGCGCAACGGGAGAGACAGGGCGGGTTGGGGACGGGTTCAGGCGGAGGGGCGGCCGTGGATCCGGAGGGAGAGATCGTCCGCGGCCTTCCGCACCCGGGCGGCCAGGGCAGGCCACTCCTCGGGCGGGAGTTTGTCCTCGAGGAAGGTTACGGCGACGGCGGCGGTCGGCCAGCCCACATGGTCCGTGACGGCGGCCGCGATCGAGCCAAAGCCTGGCGTCACTTCCCCGTGTTCGGTGGCGTAGCCGCGCTGCCGCACCCGGTCCAAATGCGAGGACAGCGCCGAATACTTCATGATCGGCGACTCGGTCTCGTGCCGGGCGGTGAAGGCGGCCGCGTTGGGGTACAGCGCCCGCACCTGCGACTTCGGCAGCGCGGCGAGGATGGCGCGCCCGCTCGCGGTGAGGTGGCTCGGCAGCCGCACCCCGACGTCGGTCACCAGTGAGGGGCGGTTCTTGGCCCGCTCCTCCACGATGTAGAGCACATCGCGGCCATGCAGCACGGCGAGGTGGGCGCTCTCGCCGATCACATCCACCAGCGAGGCGAGCAGCGGCCGGCCCAGGCGCGAGAGCGGTTCCTGCCGCGAATACGCCGAACTGAGTTCGAAGGCGCTGATCCCCAGCCCGTAGCGCTGCTCCTCGTGCAGGTGCAGCACAAAGCCATTGGCCTCCATGACGCCAAGCAGGTGGTAGACGCTGGAGCGCGGCAGCCCCAGCGCGGTGGCAATGTTCGACGCCGCCATCGGCCCCCGCTTGGAGGCCAGCAGTTTGAGGATGCGCAGGGTATTTTCCGCCGCCGGAACTTTGGAGGTCACCTTGGCCGGCGCGGTTTTGGGCGCCGCCTCGTCGGCTGGCGGGGTGCTGCTGGTGGCTGGCATGGATCCTCTTCAATTGCTCGGTGTCCGGTATCCCGTACTTAAGCATGCAACCACTACCCGCGTCCCGGACCGTCCGATATCCTTGCCGGTGTCTGGAATCCCGGACATGCCTGCCATGTCCCGCCTCGACCCGCCGCGGTAAGAGGAACCCGTCGCAGGCTGGAGGGGCCGTGGTCTCGGCCGCACTGCTGCTCCTGACCTTCAACCGCTGGTGGCTGATCGGGCTCGGGATCAACGCCACGATCATCGGAATCGCGCTGCAGCAGGCCTGAAGCGGGCGTCCTCAGACCGTGATGACCACCTTGCCGCGGGCGTGGCCGTCGTGGAGGTGCCGGATGGCTTCCGGAGCCTCGCCCAGCGGATAACTCTTCTCGATGACGGGGGTGATCGCACCGGTGTCGATGAGCTGGGCGAGGTAGCGGAGGTCCTCCTGGCGCTCCGCTGCCATCAGACCGGTGAGTTTCTGCCCAACGAAGGGGGACAGCAGGGCGGCCCGGAGTGACCGCTCAAAGCCTCCGGTCCAGCGGCCGCCGCCCTCACCGCCGACAATCACGAGGGTTCCCCGGGGTTTCAGTGCCCGGCGGAGGACCGACAGCGGGCGGTTCCCCGCCGTGTCGAGAATGAGGTCGAACTGCCTCGCACCGTCCGCGAAGTCGTCGTGCTTGTAGTCGATGACGTGATCGGCACCGATCGACCGGACCAGATCCAGCTTGGCGGTGCTGCACACTCCGGTGACCTGTGCTCCGAGCGCCTTGGCGAGCTGAACGGCAAAGGAGCCCACCCCGCCGCCGGCGCCAATGATCAGCACGTCCTGCCCGGGCTGGAGCTGGCCGCTGTCGCGGAGGCCCTGCAGCGCCGTGGTGGCGGAGATGGGAACGACCGCTGCCTGCTCGAAGCTGGCTTTCACCGGCTTCAGGGCGATCTTCCCCTCCTTGGCGCAGACAAATTCGGCAAAGGAACCCTCGGCCGTCCCGAACACTTCATCCCCCGGACGGAACCCGACGACGTTCCGCCCCACCGCCTCCACCCGCCCGGCGACTTCCCTGCCACGGATCGGGTTCCTGGGAGCCTTGAACCCGAAGAAAGCCCGGGTCAGGTAGGGCATGCCGGACATGAGGTGCCAGACCCCCTGCTCGACCCCGGCGGCGTGGACCCGGATCAGCACCTCATCGTCGCCCGGCACGGGAGTGTCGACGTCGCGCAGCACCAGCACATCCGCAGAGCCGTACACGTCCTGGACGATGGCTTTCATGGCGCTTCTCCTTCACTGTCGGGTGCTGGAACTCAGCGTCCAGCGGCACCTTGAGCAAACGGTCCAATGACGGCGGCCCTGCTCGAAGCGCAGGAGACGAAGGGATTCGCGACCCGGGTCGGTTCTATCACGGCCGGAAGCCCCTCCGGTAGGGCACGGCCCGCCACGGGCCCGGCCGCGGGGGCTAAAATCAGTCATGGTCCCCGCCACGAACCTGCTGGCCTTTGCCCTCGCCGCCCTCCTCCTGATCGCCGTGCCCGGACCCAGCGTGCTGTTCGTGATCGGACGGACGCTGGCCCTGGGCCGCCGGGGCGGGCTCCTGAGCGTGCTGGGCAACGCCGCCGGGGAACTGTTGCAGATCGCCGCGGTCGCCCTCGGGGTGGGTGTGGTGCTGGCCCAGTCCGTACTGCTTTTCAGCGTGGTCAAGTTCGCCGGCGCGGCCTATCTCATCTACCTCGGCATCCAGGCCATCCGGCACCGTGGCAGGGGCCCGACGACGGCGGCGGACCCCGCGCGTCTGGCGTCGACCTTGCGAATCCTCCGGGAAGGGTTCATCGTGGGTGCCACAAACCCCAAGTCGATTATCTTCTTCGTCGCCGTGCTGCCCCAGTTTGTGGACTACTCGGCCGGCGCTATCCCATTGCAGCTGGCGACGCTGGGAGCGCTGTTCCTCGCGATCGCGCTGGCGTCCGACAGCGTCTGGGCGCTGGTCGCCGGTAATGCCCGGCGCTGGTTTGCCAGCTCGCCGCGGCGGATCGCCGGGCTGGGCACCACCGGCGGGGCGATGATGATCGGGCTGGGCGGAACCCTCGCCCTGGCCGGAAACGGGGCGGATCCCTTGCCCGGCAAGTAGTCGGCCCCGCGTCCCAAGTGGTGCCCGGTCTGGCAGGGGTAGAAGTTACTCGTGTGACGAATGGGGCTGAGGGCTACAGTAACTTCACGGCGGTACGGAGCGGCCGGGACGCAGGGCCGGCGAGCCCTCCCCCAGCTGGTCCGGAGGCAGCCGACAGTCCGAGTGGCGCGCTTCCCGAAGGAGTGGTTCCGATGGAGTCCCCAGCATCTCCGCAGGCACAACACCAACGACCAGAACTCCAGCGGGGCGGCGTGGCCGGTTTCCTGTGGGGCACCGTGAGCCGCGCCAGAACAGCGCGCATTCCGTTCCGGATGGGTCAGGTGCTCATTGGCGATGATCCGTTCAACGGCCGGCACCTGGGCACGGTGGCCGTGATCGATGCCCCCTACGTGGGTCTCCGGACAGCCAGCGCGGCGGGGGAAGTCACCTTCTACGACTACCGGCAACTCCGGTACCCCGACTAGTGGACGGCCCGGAAGATATGAGCTCAGCGAATTTCTCCTCCCACTTTCTGACTATCGCGGAGGTCGCTGCGGCCATGCGGGTGTCCAAAATGACCGTCTACCGTCTGGTGAAGTCACACGCCATCGCGGCCGTGCGGGTGGGCCGCTCGTTCCGGGTTCCGGAGGAGGCCGTCAACGACTACATCCGCCGCGCCACCGAGCCGGCCACCCATGACCAGGCCGACGACAAGAAGGACGACGGGAAGACCGACTGATCAGCGGCCCGCTACCGAGCCGACCAGCCGCCGTCCATTGTGTAGCTCGCGCCGGTGACCATCCCGGCGTCGTCAGAAGCCAGCCAGGCCACGAGGGAGGCGACCTCCTCAGGCTCGACGAGTCGCTTGACGGCGGCCTCGGTCAGCATGATCTTGGTCAGCACCTCTGACTCCGGGATCCCGTGCACCTTGGCCTGGTCGGCGATCTGGGACTCGACCAGGGGCGTCCGGACGTAGCCGGGGTTAATGCAGTTGGAGGTGACGCCGTGCGCGCCGCCTTCCAGCGCCGTCACTTTGCTCAGGCCTTCCAGGCCGTGCTTCGCCGAGACATAGGCACTCTTGAACGGGGAGGCGCGGAGCCCGTGCACGGAGGACAGGTTGATGATCCGGCCGTAGTTGTTGGCGTACATGTGCGGCAGGGCGGCGCGGATGAGCAGGAACGGGGCCTCCAGCATGAGCGTGATGAGGCGGCGGAAGTCCGCCGGGTCGAAGTCCTCGATCGGGCTGATGCGCTGGATGCCGGCGTTGTTGACGAGAATGTCGCAGTCCAGGCTGACCGACTGGAGCGCCTCGACGTCGAGCAGGTTGACCGCCCAGGAAGTACCGCCGACCTCATCGGCCAGGGCTGCGGCCGCGGACTCATCCATATCCGCGATCACCACTTTTGCTCCACGTGCCGCCAGGGCACGCACGCTGGCAGCGCCGATTCCGCCGGCTCCGCCGGTCACCAGGGCCTTTCGCCCGTTCAAGCTGCTCTCCATGATTTGCACTCCTCAAGTTCGCGGTCGTCAACAGCCCAGAGGAGGTGCGATGCACAGCGCTGAGCAGCTTTACTGAGTATTGCCGCACAAAGTTGGCGATTCAATGGTCAAACCAGCACCCCTTATGTGCAGAATTGCAGATATGAACGCCAACCCGGATGACCTGCTCGTACTTCTGGCTGTCTCCCGCTCCGCGAAGTTCACGACGGCGGCGCAGTCCCTGGGGCTGAACCACACCACCGTGTCCCGCCGCATCGCGGCACTGGAGAAGGCCCTGGGCGGGCGCGTGCTCTCGCGCGCCTCCGGCGGCTGGGAGCTCACGGAGCTGGGCGCGGAAGCCGTCCAGGTGGCCGAGCGGGTGGAAGCGGCGATCCGGACCCTCGAACAGCCTGGGCGGGTACCGGACCCGATCACCGGCGTCGTCCGGATGACCGCGACGGACGGCTTCAGCGCCTACATCGCGGCCCCCGCGGTGGCCAGGCTGCGCCGCGACCACCCTGGCCTCAGCGTTGAGATCATCACCGTGACCCGGCGGGCGCTCCAGCAGCGTTCCGGGCTGGACATCGAGGTTGTGGTGGGTGAACCGCAGGTGCACCGGGCCGCGGCCGCGCGGCTCGGTGAGTACATGCTCGGCATGTACGCCTCCCGCGATTACCTGGCCGAGTACGGCACCCCCTCGACGATCGAGGAACTAACCACCCATTCGCTGGTCTACTTCGTGGATTCCATGCTTCAGGTGGACGACCTGGACGCCCCCCGGCGCCTCGTGCCCACCATGCGGGACGGCCTGAGCTCCACCAATGTCTTCGTCCACGTGGAGGCAACCCGCGCCGGCGCCGGGATCGGCTTCCTGCCCTGCTTCGCGGCGGACCTGCACCCGGACCTGGTCCGGCTGCTGCCGGAGGACTTCGCCGAACTGCTGCCGTACTGGATGGTGCTGCGGCCCGATTCCATGCGCCGCCCCGCTGTCGCGGCGGTGGTGCAGGCCCTGCGTGAACAGACGAAGGCGCACCGCAAGGCGCTCCTGGGGCGGGGAGGGCACGCATCGGCTGCTCCGTAACCGCCGTTTTCAAGCCGCTAAAGGGCCGTTACGGAGCAGTCGACGACGGCGGAGCCACAGTTTTCGGGTCGTGGCGGACCGGAGCCCCGGCGGCAAATGCGCGGACCTTGGCGTCGTTCCAGATGTGGGCGGGCACCGCGCCGCCCAGCAGGCGCCGCGCCAGTCCCGGGTCGTTGTCGAACGGGAGGTCGCTGCCGGCCATGATCATGTTGCCGTAGCGCCGGCCCTTGAGCATGGCGGGGTCCGCGATGATGACGGTGTGCTTGAAGGCGTCCGCGATGGTGGCGGCGTCCTCGCGGGCGTTCCTCAGGTCCGGCGCGTCGCCGGAGTTCACCACGTAGATCCCGCCGGGGGCCAGGACGCGCTTGGCGTGCTCGTTGAACTCCCTCGTGGTGAGCGGCCGCGGCGTCAGCGAGCCGGCAAAGACATCGCGGATGATCAAGTCCCGGGTCTGCGGCGTAAGGCTTTCGGTGACCTCGCGGGCCTCCCCCACACGCAGGCGCATCAGCGGCGCCTTCGGCAGGTCGAACCAGCCCCGGACATATTCCGCCAGCTTTCCGTCGAGTTCCACCACCACCTGGCGCGCGTCCGGGTAGGCGGCGTGGAAGTAACGCGCCAGTGAGCATGCTCCGCCGCCCAGGTGCAGGGTGCGCAGCTTCGGCCGGGAGTCCCGCGGCCAGCGCGATTCCACCAGGGCCGAGATCCAGCGCATGTACTCGAAGTCCAGGAAAAGCGGATCCGCCAGGTCGATGTGCGAACTCATCACACCGTTGATGCGCAGCAGCCAGCCGTTGGAGTTGTCCTGGTCGGCGATCAGCTCGCAGTCACCGGTATCGATGTAGTAGATGCCCTCCAGCGGACCCTCGGGGCGGCTGCCCTTCGGGATCTCCACCACTCCGGACGCCTTTTCGGTGTTGCTCCGGCCGGCAGCCCTGCCCCGCTTCGCCATCAGCCGTCCACCGTTTTGCCCATGTTTCCAGCCTAGTTCACCGGCCGGGGACGGCTTCACCGCCGCCATCCCCACGACCCGCGGCAAGAAGTAAAGCAAGGGTACTTACTATTTGTTAGTAATCATGCTTACTATTATGTCTCCAGTTATTGCTGGTTTGTGATCAGCAGCCGATCTTGAAAAGAGAGCGAAGATGACAGAAAACAAATGGCCCGAGGACGGTAGCTACGGCACTCCTACGGCCACCCAGCAGACTCCCCTGCGGCCGGAAACCACGTTCCCGCCGACGTCGGACGGCAGCGCCTACGGCACCTCCACCGAGGGCGGGGCCTCCAAGACAGATGCGGCCAAGGACGAGGCAGCCGACCTGAAGCGCCAGGCCACGGATTCCGCCCAGAGCGTCGCAGAGACGGCCAAAACCGAGGCCGCCAACGTCGCCGCCGAGGTGAAGACGAACGCCAGGGACCTCCTGCACCAGGCCAAGTCCGACCTGACCGACCAGGCCGGCACGCAGCAGCAGAAGG